>JAFXDL010000095.1 GCA_017516265.1 Bacteroidaceae bacterium | reverse complement strand
GTTCTGCTTATGACAGAACAAGAACAGGCAAAGAGAGGAGCTTCTTTGCTCTTCTCTTGCTTGTTCAAAATTGAAAGGAAGTAAACCAATATTATGACTAAGTTAAAAGCAAGTCAACGATAACTAAAAATAAAGTTTAACCCTGTCAACCCAAACTAAAAATAAAGTTTGACTCAGTCAATCTCGACTATAAATTAGATAGAAAGTAGTCAACGGAAATCGTTAACATACACCCCTCATCCAGTACTTCTTAAGAAATACTCCAGTACTTGTTATGTAATACTAGAGTACTTCTTAATAGAAATTGCAGTACTTGTTGTGTAGTACTGTAGTACTTGTTAAGTAATACTGTAGTACTTCTTAAGAATACTGACATTTTTTACTTTTGTAAGCAACAGATATAAGTTTGTACCAGTGTGTTTTGAAAATGCTTGGAGGCATTCTTCGTATATTCTTATATTCGAGCCGATTTTCCTCTTTTTTAAAAATTTAGTCCTTCCTATACTCAAATATCTTCTTTCTTTTTGGTTATTTGCAAAAGATTACATACTTTTGCAATCGCAACCTCGTGTTTGGGGTGCAAAGGTGTTATTGAAATTATCTTCGTTTTCCAAATTCTCGCAAAGTTTGTAAAGCTGTGAAGATGATAACAGTAGCGCCACATCATTGGTATGCGTACAGCCCTAGGTGGCTATCTGCATATTCTTTGGTGTGGGCTATTGTTTTGTCCACAGCTTAGGCAATGCGAGAAGCCTGGAAAATAGGATGAAACAATAAGTTCCCACACCTTTTCCATTGAAAAACGCACTGTCTGGGAATCTGGGGGCACAAATACGATTTATAGCAATGATGAAAAATCAGAAAGACATGTTGGAGGTGGCTGTTTACGAAGCTCCGCAAGTGGAAGTAATCGAAGTGGCGGTAGAGAAAGGATTCGCTACAAGTGGTGACATTCAGAGTTTGAGTGAAGAAGAGTGGTAAACGGAATTATGAATTTGAAAAAACGAATAAAACAATGAAACACAGTCAGATTTCTATCCTGATGCTGAGTGCCTTGGCCACTGTGTCAGGCTTGCTTAGCGCGTGCAGTAGCGACGAAGATGAGGCCCTGCTGCAACCGTCATCAAAGACCGTCACTGTCACTGCTGGTATTGATACCGATGCGACACGTATAGCTTTGGGCGAAAGCGACGGTTCGTCCACCAAAGTACTCTGGAGTCCTAATGAGCAGATTGCCCTTGTGGCTGGCGATGCGTCCTACACCTTCACCCGTAGCGACGAGGGTACGGACAATGTCGCTTCAGCAGACTTTTCTTACACTGGCGAATTGCCGGCCTTCACTTCCGAGGCTTACTTCCGCTATCCTGCCACACAGCCCACTTCATGGGCCACTCAGCCGGGTACAGCTGAAGGGCTTGCCCAATACATGACCCTTCGTGCTGACCTGCCCGAAGGAACCGATAGCTACGATGGCTTGAACCTCCACTTTACACATGAAACAGCTGTGGTGAAGGTGACGTTGACGAGTAAGGATTTTGCCTGGAGTTCTGTTTATTTGAAACTCTCTGCTACAGATTTGTTGGGTGAAGGTATCAATAGTATTGAAACTGAATATATCAATATAGACAATGGTGAAGGTCTTGTTACTGCTTATTTCGTAGTTCCTGCATCAGATAAAGAACTTTCTGATTTGGTGCTAACTGTTTCTGATTCTTATACTATAAACTTGGGAGCAAAAACTATAGAAGCAGGAAAACTTTACAAACTGAATAGAGAATATGAATCCTTGGTTGCTGATATTAATCTTTCTACAGCTGATGCGGTCGATTTAGGTTTGAGTGTGAAATGGGCTTCACATAATTTGGGGGCAAGTTCTATTACCGATTATGGAGAGTTTTATGCTTGGTCATCTGATATAGTACAGGCTACTTGGGGAGGTAATTGGCGTATGCCGACAAGTGCAGAAGTGCAAGAGTTGATAGATAAATGTATTCTTGTTTGGGGAAGCTATCAAGATGTAAGAGGTATGTATGTCATTGGGCCTAATGGAAATTCTATATTTATGCGGTCAGCATATCTTGAGTACATATACACGATAGATGAACTTGATGGTTCTTATATGGAAACAGGTAATATTTATGATCATTTAGGTGAATTTTGGACAAGTACCCAGACTGCTGATGGTAATCAAGAATATTGTTTCTATTGTCAGGAAGATGGTTCTTGGTTTACTAAATCTGGAACATACAATCCGAGTGCACAAATCAAATTGCCTAATGGAGAGACTGTTGGATATTCATATCTAAATAATAAGAATTATCTTCCCAGAATTTCAACGCTTGATGCTGTTTATGATTATTGGCGTAAACCCATTCGGCCAGTATGTGAGTAGTCTGTTCTGTTGTGTTTTTATGTAAAGGATTTTAACTATACACTCATAACGAGCATTGTGTAAATAATAGGCGCATCATAGATGTTCAAGCATCTGTGATGCGCCTATTATATAATAAGGTATAGGCGTCTGAGTGCTTTTATTCCTCATCGTCTGTTCTCCCTAGCAGCCAGTCTGTTGCCTGTACACAATGTATCTTCTGGTTATCTTGGTTGATGGTGCGTGTTTCTCCATCCATCATAATCAGAGTAAGTTTTTTACATCCCGTAAGATTGGCTCCTTTGACTAACCCTCCAACTTCACGGTTATACAGTTTGGTTGTAGGCGTACTGAAGTCGTAGGTCACTTGTATGAGCTCTTCAATGTGTCCCATCCTGGTCCGTACAAAATCTACCTCAAAATTCTTCGGTTTTCGAAAATAGAATAGTTGTTCTATTTCGCTATTCATTCTGCGCATCAGTTCTATAGCGACAACATTTTCCAAGCGCCAACCCAAATTGGGCGTTTGCCGGAAATCTTCATGATTCGTGATAAAAGCCGGATCTACGGCATAGCATTTCCGTGCAGATTGTTTGTCTTTGCTTTTGAATGAATAGAGTGGAAGCAGGCGTAGCAGATATGCCTCTTGCAGGTATTGTACATATTGCTTGGCGGTGTGGAGCGAACCTAAAGCATACTGCTTCTGTATCTGTGAATACGACACTTCTTGACAAAACAGGTCCAACATTCCGTTGCCGATGTCTGTCAATGTCTTTTCGTATTTCACTTTGTAACGTTTGCATATATCTTTATGGATAATGGCTTTGAATAGCGATAAGGTATATGTGTGTGGATTGTTGAGTCTTAATAATTCGGGAAATCCTCCTTGATGCAGATAAGTCTCCAATTCTTTGTATGCTAATGCCCGTGCTTTGGTGGTTAAGGATTTTATGTCCACTTCACGCAGGGTGCAATATTCCTTGAAAGAAAAAGGGTATAGTTCTATTTGATTGTATCTGCCTGTCAGATGGGTAGCCAATTCACTGGAAAGCAAATTGGCGTTGCTTCCTGTCATCACGATATGCATTCCTTGTCGTAACAGGCGATTGACAAACAGGGGCCAACGTGGAACATTCTGAATTTCATCGAATAGAACGTGAGTGATGTCCCCATACACCTTGTATAATGTTTCCAACACTTCATTCAGCTGTTCTGCTTGCAATCCTGCCAATTGTTCGTCGTCAAAGTTTACGTATCCGAACAATACGCCACTTTCCTTTAAGACTTTCATGCATATAGTAGATTTTCCACTACGCCGAACGCCTATTACTACTTGTGCCAGATTACTTTGCAAGTCAAACATTTTTTCTTCTGTCCGAGTACACAGTTTGCTTGTGTTTATCCTCGTGATTTCTGCTTGTTGGTCTTGCAATATTTGCTTTATGTTCATAACTTTTTGATTTGTTGGTGCAAAGGTATGGTTTTTTATTCAAAGATGCAACGCTTTACTGCACAAAATGGAGAAAAAAACAGCTCTGTACTGCACGAAATGGAGAAAAATTAATCCTTTTACTGCACAAAATGGAAAATTTTTCTGCTCTGTACTGCATAAAATGGAAAGTTTTTTACCCTCTGTACTGCACAAAATGGAAAAATTTGTGTGGGAGATTGGGGTGTTCTGTGGTTCGATTTCATGCCCTGATACAATAAAAGGGCAATTCTTGCGTTTTCTTTTTGTTTACGGGCATTGGCCGATTGTTGCATTTGCCCCATTGTCAGAGAGTGAAAAGAGAAAAATCATGATTGAATATATCAAGGGAGAAATAACGGAGATAACCCCGGCCACGGTGACATTGGAGACCAGTGGAGGAGTGGGGTATCTGCTCAATATATCACTGAACACCTATACGGCCATACAGAATAAGACTCAGGTGCGCCTGTATGTGTATGAAGCTATCCGCGAAGATGCATGGGTGCTCTTTGGCTTTGCTTCCAAGGAAGAGCGCGAACTGTTTTTGCAACTGATAACTGTCAGTGGCATAGGTGGTAATACGGCGCGTATGATATTGTCTGCCCTCAGTCCCAGGGAATTGTGCGATGTGATAGCCACGGGCAATGACAAGTTGCTGAAGACGGTGAAAGGTATCGGCCTGAAGACGGCGCAGCGCATCATTGTGGATTTGAAGGACAAGATCAAACTGCTTCCTTCAGTTGCCGGTGTGGCGACTGGTGGAGAATTGCCTTTGGGTGGAGTGGGTCAGGCCAGTGCGGTGATGGAAGAGGCTGTTTCGGCCCTTACCATGCTGGGCTTCCCTGCTGCTGCATCGCAAAAGGTGGTGATGGGCATTCTGAAGGAAGAGCCTTCGGCACCCGTGGAAAAAGTCATCAAAGTGGCATTGAAGAGATTGTAAGACATGAATGGCATAAAGAAATATCGTCCGAGCATTCTGCTCCTCTTACTGTTGGTTGTAGTCAGCCTGCAAGTGGTGGCTGCCATCAGTGGTGAGAGCCCTCTTTATGCACCTCAGACAACCAGCCAACAACCTCAACAACCTGCTGATACGACCAAGCACCGCAAGCCCCGCTACAGTGTGAAGAAAACGGCTCCCGAACACAATGAGAAGGACTTGAAACAGGGGACGGCTGACCTGAAGGACCCTGAGAACATTGTGCAACAGGTTGAGTATGACGAAAAGACGGGTAACTATGTGGTAGGGTCAAAGATGGGGGACAGCTATCTGAATGCTCCTGTGCTGATGACTCCCGAAGAATACACCACGTGGAGCATGAAGCAGTCGATGAATGCCTATTACCGTAACAAAAATTCGGAAGAGTTTCAGAATGCCGGTAAAGAGAAGTTTGACTTCACGGACATGAAGTTCGACCTGGGGCCGGCAGAGAAAATCTTCGGTCCTGGCGGTGTGCAGATAAAGACACAAGGTTCGGCGGAACTGAAGTTCGGTGTCAAGTACAAGAATACGGAAAACCCCAGTCTGCCCGAGCGTTCGCGCAAAACTTTCGGGTTTGACTTTGATGAGAAGGTGAACCTGAACATCACAGGAAAAGTGGGCGACAAGATGAACCTGAACATGAACTACAACACGGATGCCACCTTTGACTTTGATACCAAGAAACTGAAATTGTCCTACGAAGGCAAGGAGGATGAAATCATCAAGTTGTTGGAGGCGGGTAACGTGAGTATGCCCACCAATTCATCGCTCATCCGGGGAGCTACTTCGCTTTTCGGTGTGCGTGCAGACCTTCAGTTCGGCAAATTGAAATTGCAGACGGTGGTCTCACAAAAGGAGTCTTCGTCCAAAACTGTTTCGTCCAAGGGAGGTGCCCAGTTGACTGACTTTGAGCTGAGTGCGGCTAACTATGATGAAAACCGTCACTTCTTCCTCAGCCACTATTTCCGTGACAATTATGACCGTAATATGGCCTCATTGCCCAATGTGCTGAGCGGTGTCACCATTACCCGTGTGGAAATCTGGGTGACCAATAAAACGAGCAACTATGACAATCCGCGAAACATCATTGCCTTTACAGACTTGGGAGAGTCGGCCCATGTGAGCAATTCCATGTGGACCGCTTCGGGACAGGCCAACACTTATAACAATGCCAATAGCCTCTATCAGACAATGGTGACCCAGTATGCCGATGCTCGTGACATTACGCAGACTACGGCGGTGCTGGACGGAATACCCGGATTTGCGGGTAGTGTGGACTATGAGAAGATAGAGAATGCCCGTTTGCTGAGTGCCTCGGAATATACGCTGAACAGGGCTGTCGGATATGTATCGTTGAAGCAGACGTTGCAACCGGATGATGTGTTGGCCATTGCGTATGAATATACGTTGGGGGGTACCCGTTATCAGGTCGGAGAGTTTGCTGCTGACGTGAGTGATACCAAGCAGGCCCTGTATGTGAAGTTGCTGAAGAATACGGCCAATTCGCCTGCTGTAGGTACTTGGGACCTGATGATGAAGAACGTCTATGCCTTGGGAGCTACCAGTGTGCAACGCGAGAAGTTCCGCCTGGACATCAAGTATCAGAGCGATACGGCCGGTGTCTATCTGAACTATATCCCCGAACCGGACTTGAAGGAGACCACCCTGTTGCGTGCCATGAATCTGGATCGCTTGGATGATAATCAGCAAAGTCGTCCCAATGGATTCTTTGACTTTGTGGAGGGATACACGGTGACGGCACAGAACGGACGCATCTATTTCCCCGTAGTGGAACCCTTTGGAGACCATTTGCGCCGGTTCATAGGTAACAACCAGTTGGCAGAGAAGTATGTGTTTGACGAACTCTATGACTCCACCAAGACCATCGCCAAGCAGATTGCCGAGAAGGACAAGTTCATTTTTGTCGGTCAATACAAGGCTACCAATGGAAGCGAGATTGACTTGGGCGCATGGAATATCCCACAAGGTTCGGTGACGGTGACGGCTGGTGGTGTCACATTGGTGGAGAACAGTGATTATACGGTCGATTACAGCTCGGGTCGTGTGACCATTATCAACCAGAGTATCATTGATGCCGGTACGGCGGTCAGTGTCAGTTTGGAGAGCAATACCAACTTCAGCCTGCAGCGCAAGACTATGATGGGTATGAACTTTATGTATGACTTCAGCAAAGATTTCCAGTTTGGAGGTACCATCATGCACTTGAAAGAGAAGCCCACCACCAGCAAAGTGGCTATGGGAAGCGAGCCGCTGATGAATACCTTGTGGGGCGCAAACATTGCCTGGAAGAAGGAGAGCCAGTGGCTGACCAACATGATAGACAAATTGCCTCTACTGGAGGCTACACAGCCATCGACCATCAATCTGACGGCAGAGTTTGCTCAACTGATTGCCGGTGAAGCCAGTGGTGTGCAGGGGAATGCCTCGTATCTGGATGACTTCGAGAGTACCGAGAACGGTATTGACATCCGCCAGCCCGAGGCGTGGATGATAGCCAGTACGCCCTCTACCTTACAGGGGGCTGCGTTGAGCAATGATATACGATACGGTATGAACCGTGCGTTGCTCAGTTGGTATTATATCGACCCGCTCTTTACCCGTCGGAGTTCGTCACTGACCCCCAGCCACATCAAGAGTGACTTGGAGCAACTCTCCAATCACTATGTCCGTGAAGTGTACGAACGTGAACTTTATCCGAACAAGGAGGCCGAATTCCAGTCGTCCTCAACGTTGAATATCCTGAACCTGGCCTATTATCCCGACGAACGTGGCCCCTACAACTTGGATACGGATCTGACCAATGAAGGTAAGTTGACCAATCCGTCCAGTCGTTGGGGAGGTATGATGCGCAAACTGGAGACCAGCGACTTTGAGACAGCTAATATTGAATATGTGGAGTTCTGGATGTTGGACCCCTTCATGTATGAGAGTGAGGATACGCGTCCTCGTGGTGGAGACTTTTACATCAATCTGGGTGAAGTGTCGGAGGATGTCCTGAAGGATGGAAAGAAATTCTTCGAGAATGGCATGCCCACGGATGGTACTCCCCGTTATACCGAGACAGTATGGGGACGTGTACCTACCGACCGTAGCATTGTCTATGCCTTTGACAACACCAGTGGAGCACGTGCCCGTCAGGATGTGGGACTCAATGGACTGACCAGCTCTGAGGAGGCCTCATTCCCTACGTATCGGGATTATCTGAGTGCCGTGCAGGGAAAGGTGAGTGCCGACGTGTTCAGTAAGTTGCAGGCCGACCCGGCAGGAGACGATTACCACTACAGTCGTGGTTCGGATTATGACAGGAATCAGGTAAGCATTCTGGAGCGATACAAGTACATCAACAATCCCGAAGGAAACTCTGTAGCTTCGGAAGATTCACCCGAAAGCTATGACATTTCCTACAAGCGGACACCGGACCTAGAGGACATCAATCAGGATTATACATTGGGTGAATATGAGAAGTATTACCAATATCATATCAGCATGCGTCCCGAGGACCTGCGTGTGGGACAGAACTACATCGTGGACAAGCGGGTGAGCAATGTGAAATTGCGTAACGGAAAGACCGAGGAGGCTACGTGGTATCAGTTCCGTATCCCCGTAGATGATTATGAAAAGGCAGTGGGAGGCATCAATGGGGTAAACTCCATCCGCTTCATGCGTATGTATCTGACGAATTTTGAACAGCCTGTGGTTCTGCGTTTTGCTACGCTTGACCTCATTCGGGCCGAATGGCGTACTTATGAACAACCCCTGTATAACACTCAGACAGCTCCCACCATCAGTGGCTCGGTGAATGTCTCATCGGTGAACATCGAGGAAAATGGTGATCGCGAACCTGTGAACTACGTCCTGCCTCCGGGCATCAGCCGTGTGGTTGACCCCAACCAGCCCCAACTCCGTCAGGATAATGAACAGGCACTTTGCATCAAAGTGACCGACCTGAATACGGGCGATGCACGGGCCATATACAAGAATATAAACATCGACCTGCGCCAGTACAACCGCTTGCAGATGTTTGCCCATGCCAATGCCTACTTGAATGACATTACGGGGTTGGAAGACGGAGAAGTGTCGGTCTTCATCCGCTTGGGTTCGGACTACAAGAACAACTTCTATGAATATGAAATACCCCTGAAACTGACTCCCGAGGGCAAGTATGACAAATACTCGAGCGCATCGGCCACCGCCGTATGGCCCGAGGAGAATATGCTGGACATTGATTTCAGTGTGTTCACCGCTTTGAAAAAGGCCCGTAACATAGCCCGCGGAGTGCCAGGGTCGGGAGTCAGCTATACGACCCTTTATAGCGAATATGTCTCAGACCGTCCCAAGAACAAGGTGAGTGTGATGGGTAATCCCTCATTGGGCGAGGTGAAGACCATCATGATTGGTGTGCGCAACAATGCCCGTACAAAGAAGTCAGTGGAGGTGTGGGTCAACGAACTTCGTCTGCAAGACCCCGCGATTGATGGCGGATGGGCGGCTCAGGGCAACCTGAATGTGCAACTCTCCGATGTGGGAAGTCTGAATATGACCGGCCATGTGGAGACGGCAGGATTTGGTGGCTTGGAAGACAAGGTGGCCGACCGTCGGATGGATAATTACTATCAGTATGCCATCACCTCCAACTTCGAAGCCGGACGTTTCTTCCCCGAGAAAGCCAAGGTGAGCATACCGCTATATTTCTCTTACACCAAGGAGCGGTTGTCCCCCAAATATAATCCGCTGGACACGGATATGCTGTTGGATGATGCGTTGGATGCAGCTTTGGATGACAGGGAGCGGGATTCTATCCGTAGCATTGCCGAGACGGTGACCACCTACCGCAACTTCAGTGTCAGCAATGCCAAGGTGGGGATTACCAGCAAGACACCGATGCCGTATGACCCGGGCAACTTCTCGTTTGACTACTCCTATAGCAAGAAGGAGAACAGTGGCGAGACTACCACCTATGAGAATGAACTTGATTGGAAGTTCGGCATGAACTATAGCTACGCCCCTGTGTTCAAACCCTTGGAGCCTTTCAAGAAAATGAAGAGCAAGTCCAAGTGGTTGCAGGTAGTGAAGGATTTCGGGCTCAACTGGTTGCCTCAGAGTATAGCGTTCAATACGGACATAGACCGTCATTACTACGAGTTGCAGGAGCGTGATGTGGAGAATCTGGATGTGGCCACAACGTTGCCCGTCTCATACTCCCAGCAGTTCTTGTGGAATCGCGACCTGGCCATCCGTTGGGATTTGACCAAGAACCTCAAGTTGAACTACACCTCGGCTACTCATGCCGAGATTGAGGAACCCTATGGCCCGGTGAACAAGAATCTGTATCCGGATGAATATTCGGCTTGGAAGGATTCGGTGAAGCATAGTCTGATTCGTTTGGGAAGACCGATGGACTATCAGCAGACCTTCTCGGCTTCGTATCAGGTGCCGCTCAACAAGATTCCGGCTCTTGACTGGGTGACGGCAGATGCCAGTTTCAACTCCTCATATACTTGGAATCGGGGTACCATGTTGGATGGTGGTGTCTCTTTAGGAAACAGTATCGCCAACCAGCGCCGACTCAACATCAATGGTCGCTTCAACATGGAGACCTTATACAATAAGGTGCCTTTCCTGAAGGAGACCAACAAACGTTTTGCAGCCAGCACCAAGAAGGCCCCTGCCAAGAATGTGCGTAAGAACTTGAAACAACAAGAGGCCAAGAAGAAGGAGGCCGAAAACAAGAAAAAGACCTATACCAAGGAGGTGCAGCTGATGCCGGACACTACGGTGACGGTGGTTCATGCCCGCAAGAACAAGCGGGTGAGGGTAGTGGCCAAGACGGCAGACGGACGAACCTATCCCATCCGTTATAAGGTGTTGGACGAGAACAAGATTCTCATCAAGAATATGGATTCGGTGAAAATCAAACTCTCTGTAATGCCAGGCCCCAAACCCGAGGAGCAGAGTTGGTACAAGACGGCTCAGGTGGTGGCACGTGCCGCCATGATGGTGCGCAGCTTCAGTGTCAGCTATAGCAACACCTATGCCATGTCGGTGCCGGGCTTCATCCCCTCGGTGGGCGATGCCTTCGGACAGGGAAAGAATGGCGGATTGTTTGCTCCTGGGCTCGATTTTGCCTTTGGTGTCCAAGGCGATGATTACCTGCAGAAGGCAGCAGAGCGTGGGTGGCTGATGCGGAGCGATAGTGTCTCCACGCCAGCAACGACCAACGCCATGGAGGACTTCCAGTTCAAGATGACACTGGAGCCTTTCCGCGAATTCAAGATAGACCTCAATGCCAGTCGCACGATGAACCGTTCGCGGAGCATCCAGTACATGTATGCCGGTATGCCCGAGATTCAGAGTGGAAACTTCAACATGACCGTCATCACCATTGGTTCGGCATTTGGTGGAAAGGGCAATGCCCGCAATGGCTATTCTTCCCGTCCGTTCAACCGTTTCATTCGTAATTTGGAGCAGGTTCAGCAACGTATCGAGAGCCAGTATGCAGGGTCTGTCTATCCCGTAGGTACCACTTTGGCCGGTCAGCCCTACGATGCTGCTAATGGTGGAGTGGACAAGTATTCGCCCGATGTGATGATTCCTGCCTTCCTGGCTGCTTATACGGGTAGCGATGCTGGTGGCACCGCGCTCGACATCTTCCCCTCGTTGCTGAAGATGATGCCCAACTGGAGCATCAAGTATGCCGGTCTTGGCAAACTCCCTTGGTTCAGCGAGCACTTCAAGAGTGTTACCCTCAGCCATGCTTACAAGAGCATCTATTCGGTGGGTTCCTTCAACACCTACCAGAGTTTCTGTTCGCTCATGGGCGACCGTGGTTTCATCGAGAACACCCAGACGGGTAATCCCGTGCCCAGCAGCATGTACGATGTCAGCACCGTCAGCATCAATGAGAGTTTCTCTCCATTGATTGGTTTGGATGTCACATTCCAAAATAATCTATCGACCAAAGTGGAGTTGAAGAAGACCCGTTCGCTCAGTCTCAGCATGGCTGCAAACCAGATTGTGGAGAGCACTTCGGACGATATTGTCGTGGGCTTGGGCTATAAGATTGTCAACTTCAAACTCTTCGGTGGAGGCGGAGGTGGTAGCAAGAAGAGCAAGGGAAATGCCAATGCCAACAAGAACAACAATCGTCGTCGGGGTGGAGTGAGCAACGACCTCAATCTGCGAGCCGACATCTCATGGCGCGAACAGAGTGCCTTGTGTCGCGACATTCAGACGGTGACCACCCAAGCTACCAGTGGCAACAAGGCGTTGAAGGTCTCCCTTTCGGCCGACTATACCGTCAGTCGTCTGCTCACATTGAATGCCTACTACGACATGCAGCGCAACGAACCGCTGGTGTCCACATCGGCCTACCCTGTCACCAGCATCGACTTCGGAGTGAGCATGAAGTTCTCGTTGACAAGATAAGCAAATGGAATAACTATAGTTCCTATAGATACTATAAAAAAGATATAACCAATGAAAATAGGAGATAAAGTACGCTTCCTCAGTGAGAAAGGAGGAGGCATTGTAGCAGGTTTCCAGGGCAAGAACATTGTCCTTGTGGAAGATGAGGATGGGTTTGAGATACCCATGCAGATGCGTGAGTGTGTGGTGATTGACACGGATGACTATAACATTGCCAAAGTAAACACCAACCCCTCGCCCCGTCCCTCCCAAAGGCAGGAGGGCAAGGTGTCTGGCACGACAACATCTGTGGGCAATGCTCCAGTACCCCCCTCTGGCAGGAAGTCCTATTCTCCACCTACGGAGATCAAGGGGAATGACACCCTCAACGTCAAACTCGCCTATGTGCCACAGGACATCAAGGCCGTGACCACCACCTTGTTCGATGCCTACCTGGTGAACGATAGCAACTACTTCCTCTACTACACCTATATGGTGGCCGAGGGGAAGAGTTGGACCGTCAGGGCTCATGGCCTGATGGAGCCGAACACCAAGATGTATCTGGAAGAGTTCGGCAAGGAGTTTCTCAACAATATGGAGCGTGTGGCCGTGCAATTGATTCCCTTCAAGGAGGAGCAGAGTTTCCTGATGAAGCCCACCGCCTGTGTCGAGCTCCGCATCGACACGGTGAAGTTCTACAAGCTCCACACCTTCCGCGATAGCGACTTTTTCGAAGAGCCAGCCTTGCTCTACGATGTGGTGAAGGACGATGTCCCCGTGCGCCAGGTCTTTGTCGATGCCGTGCAATTGCAGGATGCGCTCTTGGGAAAGAATGCAGTTGACAAGGGGCAAGCCGACAGATCCTCAAGGCCATCCGGCACCAAACCCTCGTCTGCCCGTCAACCCGTCAACTCGTCACCTAAAATCATCGAGGTTGACCTCCATATCCACGAATTGCTGGACAACACCTCGGGCATGAGCAATGGCGAGATGCTCGAGTACCAGCTTGGCGTTTTCCGTCGCACCATGGAGGAGAACCGTCGTAGGGTAGGGCAGAAGATTGTCTTCATCCACGGCAAAGGCGAGGGAGTGCTCCGCCGTGCCATCGAGACCGAGTTGAAGACCAAGTACAAGAGTTGCACCTTCCAGGATGCCTCCTTCCGCGAGTACGGATTCGGAGCCACGATGGTGACGATAAGGAGTTGATATTTGGAGTTCAGGAGCTTTTTTGAGGAGTGTAGGAGGGGAGTCTTTAGAGGAGTGTAGGAGGCAGGAGTGTAGGAGTGTAGACAATAGTTTCGACTATGATAAACAGGAGGACACCATGCAAGCAGCACATTCGTCTACACTCCTAAGCGAAGCGTCACTTCTACACTCCTACACTCCTTAAAAGACTACTTCCCTCCTACACTCCTAAAAACTATTGTCTGGACTCCTGAACTTCTGTAACTCCTGAACTCCTATAGCCCCCTCCTCGCCCCCTCCTCCCTCTTAAAAATGAACAAACAAAACCTATACCTATATGAAATCCCCATTCCTACTATGTGCCCTCCTGGCACTTTCCGCCTCGATGCAGGCGCAACACAAGACTGAGATTAAAGAGTTCAACCTCGCAGGCCCCTACCGGGTGACCGCCCCGTTGAGCATGGACACCGTGAATGTGGCGGGCAAGGCGTACGACCCCGCTTCGCAACTGGAGGCCGTCTCCCTGGCCGCTGAGGCCTCCACCACCTTCAGTGGGCAGGTGTTGCCCCGTGTGGATGGTGAGCGCAGTGTGGGTGTGCTCAGCTTCTACATCAACAACCGCGACTTCCTGAAAGGCAAGCTGGAGGTGAAGGGCCCGAAGCACTACAAGCTCTACGTCGATGGGCAGGAGTCGCAGGGCGACCTGAAGCTGGCTCCCAACCACCACACCTTGGCCATCCGCTACCTCACCGGGCCGGAGGATACCGACTCCATCCGTGTGGTGCTCGATGCTCCGCAAGCCGTGGACTACACCCTGGACAAGGCACACCCCCTGATGGTGAACGACCTGACCGACGGACGTTGGGTGCGCAGCATCTCCCTCTCGCCCGACGGGAAATACACGGTGCTCTCATGCCAGACGGTAGAGCCCGATGGCAAGTCGCATTGGGATTATGAGTTGCGCGACACCAAGAGTGGACGCCTCCTGCGCAAGCTCGACTATGCGTGGGGATGGATGCCCTGCACCTCGGCCTTCTTGCAAGAGGTCACCGAGGGAGGCAAGCGCAACCTCTACAAGATTGAACCCTTGACCGGTGTGCGCGAACTCCTTACCGCTAACGTGCCCGAGGGACACATCACCCTTGCTCCCACGGAGGACTACCTGATACTGAGCCGTACCGAAGAGGGACCCAAGGAGGATGCCGACATCTACGAGATTGTCGAGATGGACGACCGGCAACCCAGTTTCCGCACGCGCCGCTACCTTGCCCGCTACGACATGGCCAGTGGTCTCACCCAGCGCCTCACCTTCGGTAGCCAGAGCGCATGGCTGATGGACATCAGTGCCGATGGTCGCAAGTTGTTGGTGGGCAGTTCGCGTTCGCGCCTCACCAAGCGCCCCACCACGGTGACCGATGTCGTGGTGATGGACGCTCAGACCCTTCAGACCGACACCCTTCTGCAAGCCGCTGAGTTCTTGGGCGAAGGACACTTCTCGCCCGATGCCTCACAGGTGCTCTTCACCGGCAATCCCGAGGCTTTTGACCGCATCGGATGTGTGCTCCCGCCCGAGGTCACTCCCAGCATGACGGAGTACGAGCTCTACCTCTTCGATATTGCCACCAAGCAGGTCACTCCCCTCACACGCGACTTCGACCCCTCGGTGAGCAGCCTCCAGTGGTCGGTGGCCGATGGAAAGGTCTATTTCACGGCCGAGGACCGCGACTATGTGCGCCTCTTCTCCCTCGACCCCCGTACGGGCAACATACGCACCCTTCCTACCTCGGGCGAATATGTCTATCGCCTCTCTTTGGCTACCCAATCGCCCGTCGTGGCCTATCTGGCCGAGAGTGTGATGCAGCCCTCGTCGGCCTATGTCATGACTCTCAAGAAGGAGAAGGAGCTCCAGCTCTTCGACGGACTCATCACCCTGGGCGATGCCCGCATCGGACAGTGCACCGATTGGAATTTCCTCAGCTCGCGGGGCGACACCGTCTATGGTCGTTGCTACCTCCCTGCCGATTTCGACCCTGCAAAGAAATACCCCCTCATTGTCTATTACTACGGAGGTTGTTCGCCCGTGTCGCGCAACTTCGGTTTGGCCTATTCGGGCCACTATTGGAACTCGTTGGGCTATGTGGCCTACATTCTCCAACCCAGTGGAGCCACCGGCTTCGGACAGGAGTGGGCTTCGCGCCATGTCAACACCGCCGGAGTGGGTCCTGCCGAGGACATCATCGAGGGCACGCGCCGTTTCTGTCAGGAGCATCCCTTTGTCGATTCCACCAAGATTGGGTGTATGGGCGCCTCCTATGGCGGATTCATGACCATGTACCTGCAGACCCGCACCGACCTCTTTGCCGCGGCCATCAGCCATGCCGGCATTGCCAACCACACCAGCTATTGGGGACAAGGCTATTGGGGCTACAACTATAGCGAGGTCAGCATGGCAAACAGCTATCCTTGGAGTCATCGCGAGTTGTACGTTGACCGTTCGCCCCTCTTCAATGCCGACAAGATTCACACCCCCCTCCTGCTGCTCCATGGCGATGTCGATACCAACGTGCCCCCCATCGAGAGCCTTCAGATGTTCACCGCCCTGAAGCTCCTCGGTCGCGAGGTGGCCCTCGTGCAGGTCAAGGGGCAGGACCATCACATTCAGGACTACACCAAGCGTCAGAAGTGGCTCGCCACCCAAATGGCCTGGTTCCAGCGTTGGCTCAAGGGCGACTCCTCGTGGTGGGATGCCCTCTATCCGAAGAAGAATCTGTAAGGAATAGCTACGAGTGAACAGAAAAAAGCACTGACAATCGCAAGATTATCGGTGCTTTTTTTGTGTGTTTACACATTACATACAGCTCACCACACCCGTACTGGTGCTTCTTTTTTTACTAGGTGAAAGGCATGAATATAGAAGCGGTTCGTCTGCTGAATGATTGCATCACAACACATCATCTTTTGCTTTCACATACACCTTGGCCGTACCGCGTCCTTTGGTGGTGATGCCCGAGGTCGGGTCTTTACGCAGGGCTATCAGTTCGCGACCGGCCGTAGTTCTCGATAGTTTGGTCAGGTTGGCATAGTCGCTTACGTGCAAGATGCCCTCCTGTTCGAGGTATTGCAAGGCCAGTTGACGGCGCTCTTCCAGTGTGTAGGGTGATTTGTGGAGTCGCCTCTCGCCACCGCGCTTCAGGTCGCACCTTCGGTTGATTTCCTTCAGCAGTTCCTTGTCCGCACGGAAGTTCACTCCATCGACGTGCAGGCTCATGGCATTGCGCTTTTGCTCATCCCCGTCAAGGGTGTCCATCTCTTTATCTTTCTTTACTCCGACGGTAGCTCTGAAGGTGCCTATCCCTTCGATTTGCACCGAGATACCCATTGCCAGCAGTTCGGCCAATGTATCCGATGCCTCCAACAGCACCTTCATCACTTCGCCTCGCTTCATCCCGCTGAATCGCGTCATCCACTTGACAAACTTTTCCGTGTCAAAGTGGTGTTCCGTCTTCATGCGGTAGTAAGCCTTTTTTTCGCCCGTGCCCGCTATGTCTGGCATTTCTTGTTTGATGTATTTGGCCATATTCTTTTAGTTAAAGATACTCACTGATATGGCGACAAAGATACAAACAAATAGCACTAAAAACAAGAAAAAATACCTAAAAATAATTTGTCCTATGATTTGGGATAGTAAAACTAAGATTTGGAATAACTAAACCAAGCTTTGAACTACTTATCCCAAGCCTTGGGATAAAGTATTGTTCGGCACTTTTATACAATTTGATTGCGCTTTGGACATTTAGGTTTGTCCATTTGCATCATTATCTTTAACTGTCCCTAAGGATAATGGGTTCAGACATTCACATTAATATTAATAATTAGGTGATTTACTCCGATTGAACTAATCTTTTTATGAATATATGTTCAAAATAAGTTGTATCCAAGAAAAGGGAGAACTTGGGATAAAAACTCGAATTTAGGCACAAATCCATTCCCAAATAATATTTCAATATATGAACGGGGAATTCAGAACAGAAGAAGGCTGTACTATCTTTTATATCAAAATTCCAATCGAATGGTTTGGGATGTAATAGATAATACAGAGCCTTATCTTCCATTACTCTAAAATCTGACACTTTGGGTCTGACAACAACAATCGATTCAGGTACACTTTCTGAGACAAATTCACCCAAAGAACAGATTTGTATACCATCATAATCTGAAAGTTCTTCGGGTAAAGAATGAACCACATAGAAAGAGTCATTATTGATAACAACAATGCCACAATGAGACAGGCGGATCGAATCATCCAGAACCGATGTTACTATCTGGCTAATGAGCCCTTCTCCCAACCTTAAAATAATATCCCCTCCCTGTATTCCTGAAAGTTCTTTTTCAGTCAAACAGTCCTCTTGGTATTCTCTCATGGGATTGTTTGTACAATCCCATGAGAGAATACCAAGAATAAATATTAACACTATTTTTATTTCCCTCGGAATACAACGCGCCATTTACCATCCTCTTTAACCAAGTCCACTCTTATCTCCGGAAGCCTATCTGCATTCTTATTCTTAGGCATCAAGATGCTATTCTCTACAGTTACTCTCACAACCGCACTCTCACCATCTTCAGCCCATTCACTTTCAACAAACGAGACCTTAGGTTTCGTTATTTCTAATGATTCTTTTTCCTGACCTCTTTCAAGAAACTCCTTCTGCCTTGCCATAGCCCCCTTTGTGTCGTTTGTGCATAGTTCTATAGCTTTATCAAAGTTAAAGCTATGGAAAGCTTCCATAAATTCAACTGCAACATTTTCTGGTGTGTTGCCCATTGAACAACTCATGATTGATAAGACGAATGATATCGTCAACAAATTTAAAACTCTTTTCATTTTCATTGGTTTATTACATATGTTCATTACTTAATATCTTTCAAAAAACTTAGTCAAATACCACTTACCACCAATTTTCGTATAGGTATATTCCAACAAGAAGCTGGAATTTTCTATCCAAAAACGCTGTACACACTTATCAGACGTAAGTTTCATATCTGTTTCATATTGCCCTTGTACCTTTTTGCTAGCATCATCAAACGTACTCTTAAACAAGGTCCAGTTCTCTGGTGAAAGTTTAACACTTGGCGCTTCTGGGTCATCATCATATTTGTATCCCAAATTGCTAAAGTCGATTCTACTTATTTGGAAATCTGCATCAGCCACAAATTTCTTCTCAAAAGTATAAAAATCTTCATCTACAGACTCAGAAGGAACAGAAATCTGCATAGTCTCCACTTCACGAACAATTGGGATATTCACTATTCTTACTGGTTCGGAAGACATCTTAACTTGAGGACTATACCACCTCAAATGCAGCTGTTTAAACGACTTGACGCTAATAGGCACATTGCTAATCCTATAACGGATTAAAATAGGGACTTCAGCAATAACCCGGTCTGCTCCGTTTAAGGAAGAATATCCTGAACGCCAATTCCCACCACCAACACTATATTCTAATTTATACTGTTTTCCTGCATCATCTATTGCGACATTAGATACTGAACCAAAATTGATTCTTGTATCTTGTCCGTGTTTCATAACCTCGAATTCCATAAGCACCGTATTATTTAATGCAACACACCCAAGAAATTTTATTTTCAAGTCAGGATGAGGAGAAATAATTTTAGCAGTCACATTTTGTTGCTTTTCGACACTATAATCTTCTATCACTTCAAGCAAATTTTTGGTGGCTACACAGCTTGTGTTTATAAGTATAGCCAAAAGCAGCAATCCTTTTTTTGTCAATGATTTCATAATACTATCAATTTTAATTATACATTAATTTTGAATCTAAAGAAATATGCAAATACCTTATTGTTAAATTAATTAAATCCATTTAATGATTAATGATTTTATAACTATCTTTTCCAACTCGAAGAATATAGAGGCCTTTGGGAGCTATGCGATAATACGACACTTCATTCTCCTGTATAGAGGCTGACACCTGACGACCTGACAAATCGTAAATGGCCACTTGGCTTCCGACAGGCGCAGACACTTGCAATACACTACCGGATTGAAGAATACGTACTGAAACATTCTCTTCTTGACAAGGAGTGTCAACACCTGCAGCCACAAAGCCGTCGAGTGTCACCACTGTTTCAGCATAGATTCCGGAGCCATCAAGGGCGTATGCACGGACTACGACCTTACCATCGCCCTTACCTGTAGCCGTCAGATGACCGTAGCTGTCAATGGTTGCCAATTCGCGCCCCTCTTCTACCACCCAATTGACTCCCTGATAGGTCGCATAGTAAGGAAGAACCTGAGCGTGAAGAACCAAATAATCATTTTCATTGGCTATGATTTCTCCACCATCGAGTACTATGCTTTCCACAAAGACTACCGTACCGGCCTGTTCCGTAGAAACCACATTGGAGCGTGATACAATCTGTCCGCCTGCTGCACGGGTGACTTGTCCGCCTGCCTCAGCATGAACAATTTCCACTGCATAATAAAGTGTTCCTTCAGACGGATTCAGGTCGCTGAACGAAGTCATATTGCCGGAAACTTCGCCAATAAGTTCCAAATTTCCGGCAGATGTACCCCGCAAGATACGGTAAGTCTGCACTTCACGCCCTTCATACTTGGTCCACGCAAGATTCCATGATGTACCCACACCACGATTGATCATTACATGCATTCCTTGATGAGGTGTACCCATGGCTGATTCCCCATAAGACAAGACGTAGTTCAGAGCGTAACGGGCCGACTGGACATCGGGCATGGAGGTGGTGTCTGTATATTCACTATTGTCACACGAAACCGTAGCCAGTAGTCTATAGACATCCGCTTGACTGGTCTCTTTGTAGATATTGATGGCTGTCACTTCATTGGGGAGGGCGGACGGAACATTCCACGACAAATGATAGAATCCCGATGCCGTTGTTACATTCTGCAATTCAGGAATGGCATTGGTGCCGACAACCTCAACTTGACGTTCACAAATACCCGTACCATATTCACCTGTTACAGAATGACGAATCGTATAATGTCCGGCTTGGAGTATTGTTATGACGGCATTCTCATCGTTTTCGATAAGAATCTGCATCAAAGCACTTTGAGGAGCATCGACAAAATCCTTGCCATTGGGCGATATGCTCCATTGGCTGTTTCTCAGATTCTTGCCCGTTATATTGACCGTAGCTTCAGCCAATATACTTGAAGGTACATTGAAGGTGGCATCGGGCTGCGGATGTACATAGATAGTCTGCTTACTTCCTTCCACGCGAATGTTCTTTTCACCGGCACTCGGCCATACAACCGTATAATTGTTCCCTGCTTGTTTGATTACCTCACCACCATCCCAGTCGATGGCAGAGGCCATACTACTTGCTATCACCACTTGAGTTTCTTTGCCGACACCCGTTGCAGCCGGAGACTCAATCCATGCAGTGGCTTCAACGGTGAGATTGAACACCTCTGAGAAGTCCGATTCCGACCAAAGCCTGTCAACGGTTTGTACCTGCACCTCATATTCTCCGGCAGGAATTACAGCATTGGGGAGCAAGAATACATTGCCTTCAACCAATGGCTTCAACGTGGGGACATGAACACCATTCTTCGTACTATTGCAAGGGGAGATGATGTAAGCACCTTCGCCTGTTTGCCCTTTGCGTTTCACGCTCAAATTATATTTCAAACGGGATTGCGGAGTTTCTTTGTCGGTACCATGCGCCCAAGAAAGGATTATACCTTTTGCATTACGTCCTGCCGACAAATTAGTGGGAGCGGTAGGGCGCTCATTTTCTGCTGTCAGAATATATTGCGAAATGGCAATCTTGTCATCGACGGTGAACATGGTGGGGATGCAGCCTACTAAATGTCCTAAATTTACAAACTCAAAACTATGGTCATGGAACAAGAGTATAACACCTTCTTCATCACCACTGCCCCCATAGGCTGCCATATCTTCACAGCCATCATTATTATAGTCAAAAACAATCTTTCCTCTTTGGGGTGTCACTCCATGCAATTGTGTCGTAGTTCCGTCTCCCCACACAATAGAATACTCGGATTTTGTTTCGTATAATCTGTCAGCCAACCCATCGTTGTCAAAGTCTTCAGTCAACAAGGCATTGTCTCTCGCATACTCCAAAGTATCAACTGGCAAGAAGGTAAAATCTCCTTGATTCTCATAAATAAGACTATATCCGGATTCAGGACTATCTTTTTTTCTCACATCAACAAGTCCGTCACCTGTGAAGTCCTGAAAATCATCTTCTGAAAGCGAATAATATTCCTGCGGGAAATTCAAGGAAATGTTTTTGAATGAGGAATATCCACCAATATTTTTTAAGAAATACCATATGCCATAATCTTCTTGATAGACTAAATCCAATTGACCATCATTGTCCAAATCAATCAATTTAGGTATGTATTCATCCAATAAGACTGAAGAAGTAGCCTCACCAATGGTCATATTCAATTCACCTTGGTTAATTGCAGTGAAATAGTCTTGTCCAAAATACCAAGGATAAATTGAAAAGACATCCACCATACCATCATTATTGGCATCGACTGTATAGGACTTGGATTTGCTTATGTGGGACAGGTTAGAGCTATTGTTGTACAGTTTTGTTATGAGTTCAGGTTTCCCGTCATCAGCAATCGTGTAAAATTTGGAAGATGCAAATATTTCCATACGTCCATCCTCATCCAAGTCTAGTGCCAATTCTGCTTCTTTTTCCCATTCTGTAAAAAGACGACGTTGGACATTGACAGACTTTGTATGGTTCTTGGATTTTCGTCCATTGACATCAGTTATGACAAGCGAAATCTCCCTATCGCCAACCTCATCAAATACAATCTTGCAGTATCCTTTACCTTCTTGTGAATTTTCAACTACCCTTCCGCCTGATACTGTCCAATTCCATTTATAGGATTTATCGTATACGGCATTACACGGATATGCCTTACAAGTATCCCCCACAGATAAGGGATAGGTATATTGTAATTCAAAGCTACAAGGTAATTGTTTTTTCTCAAAAATAGCATAGTCGCTGAATTCAGAACCCATATTGTTCGGGTCTATAGCTTGTACTGAGATATAATAATCTCCTTCTGCCCAGTTGTCCACATTCAGGATTTTAAAAAGACTTTTTCTCTGATTTCCTCCCATCAGGTTTTTACGTGTACCATCAGGATGGGCATGCACATAAAGTATATCACATTTATCTGGAGCTGTCCCAATACGCAAAGCATAAGTGAGATCTGCACTTGATGACTCTTTATCTACTGTAGGTTGCCAATTGATTTTCAATAATCCAGTCGATGCTTCATATATCATAGTCGGTTTTTGTGGTTGTGAAGGCCTTTCATTGGCTACGGTTGACAGCTTTGTGATTGTGTTGTTATCCATAATCAATGAACCAAACCCATTGTTTTCTATATCAGCAATAAGCAAAGGCTTATTCTGAGTAGCATAAATGCCTGAAATATATTCTATCTCTTCACAAATTTTCCCATCCTTTATACGAACAAAACATACGGGATATTCACCTGTGTTTTCATATCCTACGACCTCTATATTTCCATCGGAATCAAAATCTATACACTCTTCGAATCGTAAATTCTTAGTAAATAAAACCTCTTGACTATTGAACTTTCCATTCCCTTTATTTTCCAATAAAACCAAATAGCTACCATTCACAGAAGACATATAGCCATAGGGTAGCAAAAGGTCTATATCACCATCTTTGTCAAAGTCATAACACCAGACAGGTTTGTTTAAGGTAGCACCCGAATAAACCGTTTTGGATTCTACAGAGCCATCTCTTTGCATGAAATGAGCAACTACACTCTGAGATCCACAAGATATCATATCCATAATTCCATCACCATTTAAATCTTCAATCTGTACTTTCCCCAAAGTGTAAATGATTCCCTCACCATTCAAACGATTTTGAATATATTTTCCTGTTTGACAATCAATGTAGTCGGATATACCATCACCATTCATGTCAATACAGTATTCTGCCAAAGTTGCAGAAACAGAAGAAGTTCCAAGAAACATGTCATAAGAAAGGGCATTCCCCAATTGTTGTACAACCAAACCGCCCCGATACGGATTGGCATTACCGGCATATTCATCAGGAGTATAAATTCGAATAGAAGTATTTAAAGCATTATTTCCATTCTCCGTAAATGCATCTTTTCTGCTTCCTGAATCAATCCAATCAGGATAACCATCATTATTATAGTCAAACGGGAGTTTTTTATTTTCTGTATGAACAGAAATTTCACGAAAAGATTCTTCTTCAGTACCACAATAGAAAAGATGATTTGTTCCACTTAATCTGTGCCAATCTATATACCCATCATTGTTCACATTAGTCCAAACGGCTAATCTATGCGGTTTCTCTACAACCTTCACTATACTTCCATCGGATTGGGAATGCTTGTAAATCCATAAATCTTTATCCCATTCCAACTGCTTGTCACCGTCAAAGTCATAATATTTGGTACGGTCTGTCTGCCATTGGGCAATACCCGATTGAGGGAAGCAAAGAATCATTGCAGTCAACACGAAAAAGTTCAATCGTTTCATCATTAAAATGTTTTGTCGGGAAACAAAAAAGGCGTAAACCATCCGTTACTCGCTTTCATTCCTGGTTACCGCCAAGTGACCTGCACAACAAACAAGCACGAACAGTCCACACCTTAACGGTGTGAACCTCCATCTGCTTGTTCCCTGTTGTTGAATGTTTGGCGGTATTCGGAACGAAGAGAACAAGAGCTAAAAGCTCAAATCCATATTTCAAGTATCGGACAAAGACGCTTCTTGTGTCCCAAAGTTAATACTGTATAATTGTTATTTTACTTGGCGACAAAGGTAGAGAATTATTCTTTTCAGACCAAATTTAAAGGAAGAAAACTACCATTCCTTTGTGTTTCTCTCTAAGAATTATTACTTTTGCATTTAATAAATAGTAAAATGCACTTAGATGGAGAAAAAACAAAGCGTGAAAAGAGCTATGGCAACGTATGATTTTGACAAACTGATAGAGCGCAGGGGCACGGGGGCAATAAAATGGGATGCCCTGGAAGAACGCTTCGGCAACGCAAACCTGCTGCCCCTGTGGGTGGCTGATATGGATTTTGAGACTCCCCCTTTCATCGTTGAGGCGTTGAAGAGGCGGATGGAGCATCCTGTCTTTGGATACACCGCCACTCCTGAAGGGTATTGGACTACCGTCTGCCAATGGATTGAGACGCACCACGACTGGAAAGTAAGGCCCGAATGGCTGACCTACATACCCGGCATAGTGAAGGGAATCGGCATGGCCATCAATGTGTTTGTGAAAGAGGACGAGAAGGTCATCATACAGCCTCCCGTCTATCACCCGTTCCGACTGGTGCCATTCCATAACAATCGCGAAGTGGTGTACAATCCGCTCCGTCAGAAGCCCGACGGGTTGTACGAGATGGACTTTGACAACTTGGAGCAGGTGGTGGATGAGAAGTGCTGCATGCTGATTCTGTCCAATCCGCATAACCCCGCAGGGGTGGCATGGGACAGGGAGACGCTGGTGCGGTTGGCCGATTTCTGCCACCGGAGGAACATCATTGTCGTCTCTGACGAGATACATGGTGACATGGCGCTCTGGGACAACAGGCATGTGCCCTTCGCTTCCGTATCGCCCGAGGCCGAGGCGTGCAGCATCACCTTCGGTGCTCCGTCGAAGACATTCAACATGGCCGGAATTGTCAGTTCGTATGCCGTTGTGCCCAACGATGCCCTCCGCACCCGCTTTTACCAGTGGATGGAGGCCAACGAACTGAACTGGCCTACCATATTTGCCACCATTGCCACACAGGCGGCATTCCAAGAGGGTGAGCCGTGGCGACAGGAGATGTTGCGCTATGTGGAGGGGAACATACTCTTTGTCGAGGAGTATTGCCGCGAGCGTATTCCGCAGATTCGCCCCATCCGCCCGCAAGCCTCGTTCCTCGTGTGGCTGGATTGCAGGGGGCTGGGACTTCCGCAACGCGAGCTGGTCTCACTCTTTGTAGATAAGGCGGGACTTGCGCTGAACGACGGTGCCATGTTCGGAAAGGAGGGTGAGGGATTCATGCGCCTCAATGTGGGGTGTCCGCAGAGCATCCTCCGCGAAGCCATGGAGCGGTTGGAGGGAGCAATCGTTTAAGTAATATTGGAAAGTTGGAATAAGGAGGTGTGTCAAAATTAACTTTTTAGGCGCAGATGACGCAGATGACGCGGATTTTTCTTGATTATTATACCCGATAGGTTATAATTTATCTGCGTTATCCGCGTCATCCGCGTCTAAAGAATGAAAAGAAGGCATTTTGACACCATTTGTTATCTTTAGGCGCGGATTGCACGGATAAATTAGAACCCTGTTTGGCTATAAACAGAACTATAAATCCGCGTAATCCGCGCCTTTAGAATTTTACTTTGTCAAATCCACGCCTGCCTTCTTCAAGCCTTTGGCCAACATCTTGGCGTTCAGCTCGGCACCCTTCTTGGAGGTGTGGGTGTGGTCGCGCTTGTAGTATTCGGCAGCCTTCTTCTCGCCCTTCTTGTCGAGGTAGTCGGCCGTCAGGTTGTGGAGGTCAACGAAGAGGCAACCTGTCTGCTCGGCCACTTGCTGGGTCCACAGGGCTGCACATGTCTTGCGGCGCTCAATCTTGCCATCGGTCCATCTGTTGCGCGGAGTGAAGCTGACGAGGATGGGGGTTGCACCCTTCTCGCGTACGTCCTGCACGAACTTGCGCAGATACCATCCGAAGGTGTAGATGACCTTGTACTTGCGGGTGGATTCCATCAGATACACGTGGCTGCTGTCGGCAATACCGTTGATGACGGCGCGTGCCTTGCCTGTGTTGATGGGACCCATATCGTTGTGTCCGAACTGGATGAAAACGTAGTCACCGGGCTGGAGGCTGTTATAAACCTCGTCCCAACGTCCTTCGTCGAGGAAGGTGCGTGTGCTGCGTCCGGCACGGGCATGGTTGTAGAGGGTCACTTTGGTGGTGTCGAAGGCACATGCGGCTACGCTACCAAGTCCCCACATGCCGTCTTCTTCCTTGTCGGTGTTCTTCACAGTAGAGTCGCCGGTGAAGAATACGACGGGTTTGCCGGGTGTACGTTTCAAACCGGGCACGGTGGGAGTGACCAACGGTTTCAGGTATTTCTTCAACTCCAAGTCGGGGCAAGCGGCAATACCCTCTGCTGCCGAGCGTGCGTTGATGCGTGCTCCGAACTCGCTGGTGTGGATGCGGTCGCGATAGAACATGTAGTTCACCTTCTCGGGACCGAATGTCTCGAACTTGCGTGCGGTGATGCCTTCCAAATCGATGAAGGGCACGTGCTCTTCGGCACACACGGTCTTCAACCACGGGGTGAAGGTGTCTTTCTTACGGCCGATGACGCCCTCCTTTTCCCATGAGTTGCGCGGAGTGAGCGACATCAGGATGGGGTGTGCTCCCTTGCTGCGCACGTCGTTGATGAAACGGCGCATATATTCACCATAGGTATAGACGGTCTCCTTGGCACCACTCTCCTTGATGGTGACGTTGAGCGAATCCTTGCCGGTGCCGGGGATGCTGGCACGGGCGCGTCCTTGATCGTACGGGCCATTGTCGTTGTGTCCCAACTCGATGATTACCCAGTCGCCCTTTTGTACTCCCTTCAATACGGCGGGCCACAGGCGGTTATAGAATGTACGGCTGCTGGTGCCTCCCAATGCATGGTTCTCAACGGTGATGCGTTCTTGGTCGAAGTATTCACCGGCAAAGTATCCCCATCCCCACTGGCCATTGTTGCCATTGCCCAATGTGCCGGTACGCATAGTGGAGTTGCCCACCAGGAAGAGCACGGGATTGTTTCCCTTGCGAGTAGAACCAGCTACGGGGCGTGCCGTGTTGGCCTTGTTGAGGCTGTCGAGGGTGAGGTCTCTCACTTTGTTTACGTCTTCCAATCCTTCTCTACGCGGACGTCTGTTTTCCTGTGCTGTGATACCCAATGTCAAGGCTAAAGCTGCACAGCATAATACAAATCTTTTCATTGTTCGGTTCAGTTTTTTGATATTAGTTGTGATAAATGTGGCGCAAAGGTAATGATAATTGTTGGAAACTGGGGAATAATTGCCAGTTTTTCTCTATTATTTCATCACCTTGCGGATGAAGGTGTGTCCGTCGGGAGCTTGCATCAGCAGGATGTTGAGCCCCTTTTGGATTTCCTTCAGCTGGGCACCACTTGTCGAGTAGATGGCAATGACCTCTGCTTGGACGGGTGCTGAAAGTTCTCCGATGCTCTCGGGATTGGCGTCGGCAAGGGAACGGACATCGGCATTGATGACACGTCCGTTGTTGGCATCGAGCAACATGCAGACAACCTTGGCGTTCAGAGGGTTGGAGAGTGCGGTGAGTACACCTTCGAAAGTGATGGTGGTGTTGATGTCCTCGCCACTCTTGACATTGGCAGGGACGATGCCCGAATAACCGCTGATGGCCGATTGGTTCTCGGCCAATACGGCGCGGGCCACATCGTGGTAGGCTATCTGTACGCTGGCTTGTCCGCCATACTTGCCATTCTTTCCCCAATCGCCATAGATGGGGTCGGTCATGTTGGCGCGTCCGTTGGTCTGTACACCCACCAGTCCGTCTTCCAGCAAGACGAAGAAGAGGTTTGCAGCCACTCCGTTACGGTTGATGGCATAGGTGACGCGGGTGCTCACGGTGAGGCTACCCGTCTGACGGTTGAAGTCGGCCTTGGTGAGCGCCACATCGGCATCGGCCTCGATCTCCAGTTCGCTCAACACATGGTCCATCCACGATTCGTTGCCATTCACTGAGGTGAAGGAGTATTCGTAGGTGTCGGTGTTGATGACGATGGGCGAGGTGATGGTGTCGCGACGGTTGACACGTGCCGTGGGGAGGGCGGTCAGTCCGAGTGCCGAGGCATAGTCGTCGTTGGCATAGATGTCGTTGTTGTGTATGCATACGGGGATGACCTGTCCGGGCAATGCCTCCTGCATGTGTTCGATGGCCACCATACCGTCGGGGCAATTGGTGCACCAGGTGCCGGTAATCTCTTCCACCACCACCTTCTTGGTCGTCTCGAACGCCAGATTCTTGATGGTGAAGTCGGTGGTCTTGGTGTCATTGCCCAAAATTACCCCTACGGTGAGGGTGTTCTCTTCGCCAATAGTGAGCGGTGCCTTCTTGGCGAAACGGAATTCGTAGGTGTCGCCATTCTTGAGGTTGAGGCCTGTGTCGCGGATGGTGTCACTCACTGTCTTTTCCTCGTTGTGTAGGAATAGGGTGATGGTCTCGTAAGTGTTCGTTTCGTCCGTAATCTTCACGATGCCATTGATAGCAATCTCCTCTTGTGCTACTACGGTAGTCTTGGTGTTGAGCCCCAACAGACAACTGCTCTTATAGACCACTTTGATGTTGTCCACGAAAAGGGCGCTTTGGTCGGTTCCTTGGTTTGCGAAAGCTATATAGACATTCTTTCCTGCGAACTGCTCCAATGGGATGCGGTAATGTGCCCAGTCGCCTGTAAGTCCTTCTTGGCTACTTCCTGGGGCTGCTTGTCCGTTGAATACGCATACAGCCTGTGTCTTGATGCGGGAGATAGTTTCGTCGCTGATGCCTGAATAGACTGCATCGTCGGTATAGACATACACCTGCAAACTGTCTTTTTTATTATTAAGATAGGACTGTACATCAAAGTCCAGATAGCAGTAGGTATTGGGGAGGAATATTTGGCGGGTCACCATCCAGTCGTCGGACTTGCCGGAAGGGGTGTACATGGATATGCTGCCTGCACAATAGTCGTAGCTGTTCTCGCTCTCGCTGATGATGAAGTACCACGGAGTGTTGTCGGCATCGAATTGCCAACTTTGTGCTGTACTGTTGGGCGTCAGGTGGTCGCCTTCGTAAAGCATGAAGTTGTTGTACGACGTGGCGGGGTCGGTGAAGTCATCGGCAAATAATAATGTGTCGGCAGGCGGTTCGGGTACATAGGCTCCTATATAATGATAGGTGATCTCTTCGTTGCCGCAATTGCCCATGATGTCGGTGACTGAGCCTGCAGGAATCTTCACGATATAGTTTACCCCTTTGAATAGGTTGCGTTTGGTGCTTGGATAAGCTGCCAACAGATTGGCTGAGGTGGCTAATGTTAGGTCACTGATGGGGGTGGCTACTCCCTCTTGGTAGAGTGCTCCCTTGCTGCCTTCGGTCAAAGCAATCTTGGTGTCGAATTGCATGGTGATGGGAATGTTGTAGCTGAGCGAAGCCACTTCGGTGCCGTCTTCGAAATTGATGCCCGTCACCTTTACGGGCTTTTCGCTACGTCCGATGTAGGTAACTTCAATGTCACGGTTGCAAGTGTTGGTGTTTCCCAAACGGAAGGTGCCGGCTGGTATCTTCACGATGTATTTCACTCCATCTTCCAGCGGTGTGTTGCGGAAATTTATATTGAAACTGAGGCATTGTGCGGTGTTGTCCGTCGGGGTGATGGAGATGGAGTTGCGTATGGGGGTGTCGCTGCCCTCTTTGTACAGGGCGGCTTTTGTACCGTCAACTACAATGGGGGATTTGTCGAAGGTGACGGTGATGCTACGGAAATATGTGAATGCCGAACCATTCTCGGGATTGACGGTCGAGCGGGCAAGCAGGTTCACTTTGGAGGCCGCTTCCTCAATGCTTTCAGGCAAACGGACTGTATAACTTCCTTCGTTGACAGCAATGCTGGCCATTGTGAGGCCGTCGGAAGAAATGGATACGGCTAATCCTGAGTTGTCTATGCCTGCAGCAGATTGGAAGTCTATACCATACGCTTCGCTGAGGATGAGTTCAAGATTGTAGTAATATCCGTTGATGAAGAACATCAGCGTGCGGTAGGGATTTTCTATAGGAGAGGCGACAGCTATCAGTCCGTTGTTGAAAATGGCAGTAGCACCTGCTTCGTGGTGCTCGTCAGTGGTGTAGGGAGTAAACTCCTTTGTGCGTGTGTTGTAACGATAAGGAATTTGTTGTTCGTCAGGGAATTGAGAACCTTCGATGGGGGTAATCAGACGTGCTGTTCCTCCTACCCATTCTCCGTTGGTGCTTATGCAGGCGCTGGTGACGGTACTGCCTGTCGAGAAGAACTCGTCCGTGCCGATGACTTCTGCCTCTTGCTCAGATACGTAGTAAACAAAATGCTGGACCTCAGCTGGATAAATCAGATTCTGTCCGCCAATAATGACATTCCCGTCTGCAGAGATGTCGAGCAGGCGGGTCAATTTGTGTCCATATCTGGTGGTGGGGATGTTCGGAAGTTCCACCACTTCGCCATTCTTCCACATGACGGGGTATTCCTCGTATCCTCCGTCGAAGTTCTGGCTACTGTTGTGCAAGGTGCCTACGATGTAAACACCGTCAGGGGTGATAGCGCTTGCATGGCCACTTGCATCAGGATTGGACGTGGGGAGGGGAAGGTACTCCCATTGATATGAACCGTCTTGTTTTATCTTGCATATTGCCGGTTTCCCTTGATAGGAACCTACGATGGTGCATCCGTCATCCGTCACATCATGTGCACTACTATTCGGTGAGGACAGTTTCTCTTCTTCACTCAATAGGGACAATGTCTTGCCTGTGGTCACATCGAAGCGGTAAGGGTAATTGTCTAACGTGGAATTGTTTGCATCCACATTACTGGCAACCACCCAAAGTCCGTTATCGGATAATTTGTTGATGTAAACCGTTTCGGAAGTAGCGTACGGTTGAATGGTGGGAAGGGCGGTAGATTGAGCAAAAATCCATTGGGTTGTAGTGCACAATACAATGGAAAATAGAATGAATATTCTTCTCATATTTATGCTTTTTCGTGAATTTAAGTGTTAAAACGTCGGCAAAAGTAGGCTATTTTCATAAAAGATACAACGAATTGCGGTTTTTTAACTCAAAAGCGATTAATTATTCAGTCTTTATACCTATTTTTGCAACCGAAAAGAAAAATAGACTAAAAAATATGAAGAAATTTTTGTGTTTGATAGCGTTTGCTTTATTGGGTACGACCTTGTATGCCCAGCTTCCTTCTGTGAAATTGAAGACTTTGGAAGGTAAAACGATTGATACAGCTAAACTGAGTAACGATGGAAAGCCCTTTATTATCAGTTTTTTTGCTACATGGTGCAAACCTTGTAACCGTGAGCTGAAAGCCATTCACGAGAATTATGCCGATTGGCAGGATGAAACAGGCGTGAAGGTGATAGCCGTATCTATCGACCAGGCACATCAGATTGCTAAGGTAAAACCCTTGGTGGATGGTGCTGGTTGGGAGTATGAAGTGTTGCTCGACCCGAACAGTGATTTCAAGCGTGCCTTGGGTGTAAACATGATTCCTCATGTGTTCATCATTGATGGCAATGGCAAGATTGTGGATCAACGCAGTGGCTACACGGAAGGCGCAGAGGAACACTTGATAGAAAAAGTGAGAGAACTCACTGCTAAGAAGAAATAAACCACTTGGTTTAAAAGGAGTAAAGAATATTAGAGAATGTTGAAAATTACACGAGGTGTTGCCATATTCGGTATGGCACTGATTAGTGTGGGCCTTACCGCACAGGAAAATGTCACTTTGAATGGTAGCATTCAGAGTGACATTTTGTTGCCTCAAGAGGACGAGGCTATCGGAACTAAATATGACAATAATTCCGATTTCCTGACCAATACGTATGCTGACCTCCATTTGCGCAGTAAATGGGTGGATGCCGGTGCGCGTTTGGAGTTTATGGAATATCCGCTTCCTGGCTTTGAGCGCGATTTCGAAGGTTGGGGTGTTCCTCACCTGTATGTGAAAGGAAAGTTCGGAAGTGGTTGGGAAGTGACCCTTGGTGACTTTTACGACCAATTTGGTAGTGGATTCATTTTCCGTGCCTACGAAGAGCGCAGTTTGGGTATTGACAACTCCATCCGTGGTCTTCGCTTGAACATGTCGGCCATCGACGGATTGAATCTGAAAGTGTTGGGAGGTCTCCAGCGCCGTTATTGGGATTGGGATGATGAGGCCATTGTCGGTGGTGCCGATGCAGAATTGAATATCGACCGTTTCAGTCCTAAGATGCAGGACAAGGGCATCAACTGGATGGTTGGTGCTTCGTTCGTGGCCAAGAAGGAGGATGACGAGATGATTATGGTGAATCCTGTGCAACGCTTGAATCTGCCTGAAACGGTAACTGCTTTCGATGTGCGCACCCGTTATCAGCAGGGCAATTATAGCTTGATGGCCGAATATGCCATGAAGAGCCAAGACCCTTCGTTTGACAATGGCTATATATATAAGAAAGGTAATGCGTTGATGCTTTCGGCTTCGTATTCAAAGCGCGGTATGAGTGCGTTGGTGCAAGCCAAGCGTAGCGAGGACATGTCCTTCCGTAGTCGTCGTTCGGTGAATGGTACCAGTGCTTTTCTCAACCACATGCCGGCATTTGCTTATCAGCATACCTATGCACTGGCCGCTCTTTATCCCTATGCCACACAGATGGCAAATGGTGAATGGGCCATGCAGGGTGAGTTCGGCTATACATTCAAGCGCAAGACCCCTCTGGGTGGTAAATATGGCACTAATCTGAAGTTGAATATCAGCTATATCCGTGCCATCGACCGTGAGCCGGTAACAGATGGAAAACTGATGGGTACGGATGGCTACACCTCGTCGTTCTTCAAGTTCGGAGACGAGACTTACTACCAAGATATTAATCTCCAGTTGGAGAAAAAAATCTCTCAGGCATTCAAAATAAATTTGATGTATATGAACCAACGCTACAACCAAGGAGTGATTGAAGGCCATGGTGGCATGATCAACTCTGACATTTTTGTGGGCGAAGGAAAATATCAGTTCAACAAGAAGTTGACTTTGCGTGGCGAAATGCAATATTTGACCACTTCTCACGAGAGTGGCGATTGGATGTATGGCTTGCTCGAACTTTCAGTGCTTCCTTACATGATGTTCACCGTCAGTGATATGTATGGTAAACCCGCCATCAATGGTGGTCTTGAATATGGCGACAAGGAGCATTACTACATGGCTTCTGTTACCTTCAACTACAATGCCCATCGCATTATGGCCGGATATGGCCGCACCCGTGCCGGATACAATTGCTCGGGTGGTGTGTGCCGTTATGTGCCGGCCAGCAAGGGCGTGAATATTTCGTATAACTATAGCTTTTAAATGACGATGAAGAAACACCTTATATATATAATAGGTATAGCAACCTCGCTTTTCACGGCTTGCGAAAACATCTCTGAAGACGAGCGCCTGCTGGATGTGGAGGGTGTAACCGCCCAACGTGTAGTATTGCTTGAGGATTACACAGGTCAGGCATGTGTGAATTGTCCCGAAGCACATAAGGAAGCAACCGCTTTACATGAAGAGTATCACGATAATCTGATAGTTGTGGCAATGCATGCCGGCCCTCAGGCAATTCCTGCACCGGCAGGTTTGAAACAACCTGAAGGTGATATTTATGCAGATAATTTTGGAGTAAAGACCTATCCTAATGGCCTTGTTAACCGTCGTGGCGGATTGAAGGATTATCCCTCATGGGGAGCGGCCGTGTATGAGGAACTCCAACGTGAATCCCAATTAAACCTTTCTGTCTCATCTTTTTTGACCGATGGAAAATTGGTGGTAACAGTTAATTTGTTAGCATTGAAAGATGTGGCTGGAAAATTACAACTCTGGATTACCGAAGATAGCATAGTAGGACCTCAAATCTCTCTTGCTGGAGCCAATCTCCAATATGTTCACAATCATGTTTTCCGTGGCTCTGTCAATGGCACATGGGGTGATGAAATAGCATTGGTATTGGGTGAACAGACGGTGAAGGAGTACAAGGGACTTGCTATGGATGCCGCATGGAAACCCGAGAACTTGTCAATTGTGGCTTTTGTGTACAACAATGAAGGTGTGGTGCAAGCAGCTCAGTGCAAGGTCGTAGTGAATGAATAATAATAATTTAATCAAGTAATATATGAGGAAAGTTTTTACTCTTTTAGCTGCCATGGCGTGCAGCTTTGCCTCTTTTGCTCAAGATATCCAACTTGAGACGAAAGATGGACAAGTGATTGAGAATGGATCAACGTTGACTGTTAGAAGTGAAATGGTTGACATGATGGTTTGGGGGCAATTGGATGCAGATATTTATGTTAAAAACTTGACAGAGCAGAAGCTAGGTGTGATTGCTGAGATGAAAGTCGTTAGTGGTGGCGACACTCAAATTTGTTGGGGAAATGGTTGCGTCATCGTTCCTGTGGGTAATAGCCATACTACCGGTATGGGAGTTGTCAGCGCAAACTCGTCTACCAGTTTGTTGATTGAAAGTCTTGTAATGACTCCTGGTTATATGGATGCTGTTGTGACCCGTACCATTGAAATTACCGTGTGGACAGACAAAAAACCTAATGAAAAAGTTTCTGCGACTGTGACGTTTACCAATGATCCTACTTTGAGTATTGGGAATACAGAAATTACTTCTCCCATTGTGTATTCCAAAGACAATGTGCTCTATTGCCAGTTTGCCGATGCGGCCAATCGTCAATTGCAGGTTTACGATGTAGCTGGAAAGTTGTGGAAGAACGTTCGCCTTACCAGTGAAAACGAAAGTTTGCCTCTTGAAGGACGCACCAAGGGACTTTACATCTATCGGGTGATGGAGGCAGGAAAGCCCGTCGTTAGTGGTAAATTCTTGGTAAAGTAATCTCTTACTTTTGAATCAAAACATTAGAAATAGAATAATTGAGATGAGAAAACAATTGTGTTTGTGGATATTGTCCCTCCTTATCCCTATCGGAGTGTTTGCGCAAGTGACGGCTTCGGGTACGGTGATTTCTGGAGAAGATAATTTCCCTATTATTGGCGCTACCGTAATATGTAAGGAAAAGCCTACGGTGGGTACTGCTACTGATTTGGACGGAAACTTTACGTTGGAAGTGCCGGCTGGAATAAAGACATTGGTGATTTCGTACACCGGAATGAAGCCTCAAGAAGTTACCCCTAAGGCTGGTTTGCAAATAACCCTTATGCCTGATGTGGAAGTCATAGAAGATGTCGTTGTGACCGGTTTTCAAAAGATTGACCGTAAGATGTTCTCCGGCTCGGCTCAGAAGGTTACGGCTGAAGAAGCAAAAATTGATGGTGTGGCCGACATCAGCCATGCTTTGCAAGGAAAAGTGGCAGGTGTGGAAGTGCAATCGGTGTCAGGTACATTTGGTGTTGCTCCCAAGTTGCGCGTGCGTGCCCCGTCAACCATTTATGGAAATACAGCTCCCCTTTATGTAGTGGACGGTGTGATATTAGAGGATGTGCAGGAAATGACGGCAGATGACCTCTCTTCTGGTGACGCTTCAACCATGCTCAGTTCTCGTATTGCCGGTATCAGCCCTGAAGATATTGAAGATTTCCAGATTTTGAAGGATGCCAATGCGGTAGGTCTTTACGGTGCACGTGCCCGTAATGGTGCTATTGTCATCACTACCAAGCGTGGAAAGAAGGGACACACTTCTCTTTCTTATTCGGGAGAATTTACGTACCGTATCCGCCCTTCATATTCTCAGTACGACATCATGAATTCTCAAGAACAGATGTCGGTTTACCAAGAGATGAAAGATAAGGGATGGTTGTATCATGCTGACAAGTCTTCAGGTACAGTAATGAATGGTGGTAGCTACTTCTTGATGAATGACTTGATTTACAAAGGTCAGTTGTCTAATACTCCTCAAGCAATTGCCGGTTATGAACGTTACTTGGAGAAAGTGAATACAGACTGGTTCAAAGAGTTGTTCAACAATACCATCCAACAATCGCATAGCCTCAGTATCACGAGCGGTACAGACAAGGGCTCTTACCGCGCGTCGTTGAGTTTCCGTAATGACCCGGGTTGGACGAATGCTGAATCGTTGAATCTCTATACCGCATCAATGAGTGCTTCGTATGATATTAGCAAGAACTTGAAGCTGACCATACTTTCAAATGCTTCTTATCGCGATCAGAAAGGATTCAATGCCCTTGACCGTGTGGAGAATGTGGTGACAGGTGAATATGAGCGCGATTTTGATATCAATCCCTTCAGTTATGCTACGACGACAAGCCGTACGATGTCTCCTTATGATCAGAAGGGTAATTATCAGTACTATCGTCAGTATTACGCTCCGTTCAATATATTGGCTGAACAGGAACTGAATACGATGGATATTGACCAATATGATATCAAATTTCAGGGAGAATTGGAATGGAAGCCTATCAAGAATTTGACATTGAACGGTTTGATGGCTTATAGCGTAAACTCAACGCATCAAGGACGCAGAGTGTATGATGATAGTAACTTTGCCAATGCTTATCGTGCGGCAGACAATGCGACCATGGCCGAAAACAACAAGTTCCTCTATCGTGACCCTGAAAATCCCGATGCTCTTCCTGAGGTGGTAATGACAGACGGTGGATTCTATAACACCAAGCAGCAGATGATGAACAGCCTCTATATGCGTGCTACAGCAAGTTATGATGCTATGCTTACCGATGATTTCCGTTTTGGTCCGATGATTGGTGCCGATATGCGTCGTACCAACCGTAGCTCAGGATGGAATGATGGGTATGGCTATTCATGGAGTGGCGGTGGTAATCCGGTACTGGACTATCGCATGATTCAGGAGTTGTTGGTCAATGGTTCTGAATACTATGGCTTTGCTGAGACGTATGACCGTGCTGTTGGTTTGTTTGCCAATGTCGCTCTTTCATGGAAAGAAAAATATATTCTGAACCTTATCGGACGTTATGATGGCTCTAACCGTATGGGACGTTCAAGAGATGCCCGTTGGTTGCCGACATGGAGTGTCAGTGGCAAGTGGGATATTGGTTCTGAAGATTTCATGAAGGAACAGAATATATTCTCTTCTTTGGCTCTTCGTGCTTCATATGGTTTGACGGCTGATTTGGGACCTGTATCAAACTCTTATGTACAATATTATTATGGTGACAGTTGGCGTCCTTTGACCAACGCTAACCAATCAGACGTAGAAACTTCGATTTACATCAATAGTTTGGCTAACGATGATTTGACATGGGAAAAGCAATACGAGTTGAACGTTGGTTTGGACATGGGATTCTTGGACGAGCGCTTGACGGTGACTACCGATGTCTATTCACGTCGTACATTTGACCTGATTGGTTTGATTTATACTTCAGGTGTTGGTGGACAAGGAAGCAAATGGGGTAACTTGGGCGAATCAAAAGCTTGGGGTATTGAAGGAACCATTTCAAGTCAGAACATTGTGACAAAGGATTTCAATTGGAGTTCACATTTTACAATTGCTCACTCTAAGAATGAAGTGACGGAGTTGACTTCTGTCTATAATGCCATTTCTATGTGTATGCCTCAGGGCGTAGCTGTGGAAGGTAAACCTATTCGTGGACTTTATTCTTACCGTTTTGCAGGACTTTCATCGGAAGGTCTTCCGATGATTGTCAATCAAGATGGTCGTGTGACAACTTATGATATCAACTTCCAGGATCGTAACGGTTCTGAATACTTGAAGTATGAAGGAAGTGTTGATCCTACATTGACAGGAGGTTTGCGTAACTCTTTCCGTTGGAAGAATTGGAGTGCCAATATCTTCTTCTCTTACCAGTTCGGTAATAAGGTACGTTTGAATCCCGAGTTTTCTTCATCTTACAATGACATGAAGGCTATGAGCAAGAGTTTCAATAACCGTTGGATGGTACCGGGAGATGAGTATAAAACCAATGTGCCCGCTATTGCATCTGCTCGTCAAGTAGCCATGAACTCACAGATTGGTTATGCTTATAATGCCTATAACTATTCTGATGTGCGTGTGGCCGACGGTGGCTTTATCCGCATGAAGGAACTCTCTTTGGGTTATACATTTGACCAACCTTGGGTGAAGGAGATTGGATTGAACAATTTGCAATGCCGTTTGACAGCCTCTAATCTTTGGCTTGTATATAGCGACTCTAAGTTAAACGGTCAGGATCCTGAGTTTATTCAATCCGGTGGTGTTGCCATGCCTACTCCTAAACAGGTAACATTCAAGATTAGTACAAACTTCTAACGAAACAAAGAATATTAAGATAATGAAGAATAGAATGAAATATTGGGTATTGGCGGCAACTTTGCCGTTAGCTCTCACTTCGTGTGACGATTTCTTGGATAAAGACCCTGATAACCGTGTCTATCTTGACAATCCGGAATTTATCGAGAAGTTGTTGGTGTCAGCATATCCCGAAGCAGACTTTGCTTTCTGTGAAGCCATGTCTGACAATTCAGGTGACCGTGGTTTGAGTGCTATCATGAATGATCCGGACATCGAACAGCCCTATTTGTGGCGAACAGCTTCTGAAACTTATCAGGGAACTTCAACCAACTATTGGAACAATGCGTATGCCGCTATTGCTGCTGCCAATCATGCGTTGGAAGCCGTAGATAAATTTGAAGTTGAAGGTCGTGGTGAGGAGGTGCGTGCGGCTCGCGGTGAAGCGTTGCTTTGTCGTGCATACGCTCATTTTATGTTGGCAAACCTTTTCTGTATGCCTTATAATCCGGCTACGGCTGATACTGAATTGGGTATTCCTTATGCTACAGAGCCAGAAACCACGTTGAATCCGTTGTATCATCGTGGTACTTTGCAGGAAACTTATGACAAGATTGAAGCGGACCTTTTGGAAGGACTTGGCTCTTTGCCTGCTTCTTACGCTAAGGCTCCAGCTTATCACTTTACCCGTAAAGCGGCTTATGTTTTTGCTTCTCGTTTCTATTTGTGGAAGGGTGGTGATGACAATTTCCGTAAATCATTGGAGTATGCCAATAAGGTGTTGGGTGATGTACATACAGATAATCCTGCCAATTTGTTGCGTCAGATGAACGACCCCAATAGTGATTATATGGGGGATTATTATGATGCTCAGACCATATTTACCTCATCGGCAGAACCTGCCAACCTCTTGTTGGTAGCATGTATTTCCAATATGTCTTATCAGCCTTACTGGCGGTATGGTATGACTGCTGGTATCCGTCAGTCTGTCTATTTGAACGGAATCTTCGGGTATCCTTGGGCTTATAAGACCAATGGTGGTTATGACTATCTGATTCACCGTCCTATCTGGAGAAGCTATTTCCAACAGATTAGCCTTAATGCCAACATAGGTTATTATGTTGCTGTTATTCCTTTGGTGACGATGGAAGAAGCGCTTTTCAATCGTGCAGAATCCAATGCTTTGCTTGGCAATTATGAAGAGGCTTTGATAGATATGAATACCTTCCTTTCAAAACGTCTTGATTTGAATGGTTGGAATGGTACGCCTGTCACTCCTCGTGACGTAATGCTTTATTATGGTAAGAATACGGATAACTTGGATTGGAAACAGAATATGAAGTTGAATCCTCATTTCCGTGACTTTACTGAGATTGAGAATGGAAATCAAGATACCTGCTATGCTTATGTAAATGCGCTGCTTGCCATGCGTCGTGCCGAGTATTTGGGTACAGGATTCCGTTGGTTTGATATCCGTCGTTACGATATCCCTATTGTTCACACTTCAGTCACTCATCCGACAGATTCTTTGAAGGTAGGCGACCGTCGTCGGGCTATTCAGATACCTGATCAGTCGCAAGCAGGAGGTATTGAACCGAATCCAGTTGATACAGAGCGCATCCCTGAGAGTATTAAGACGGCTGCCATGTTCAGTGGTTTTGCTTCATGGAATTGATGAGAGGATATAAAATAACTCTTAAACAGTTTTGGATTATGCAGAAAAATAAGATAAACAAACTTTTTTGGATGATACCTTGTCTGATGCTTGGCGTATCATCAGTTTTCATGGCTTCGTGTGATGATGATGATATTAGTGGCAGTGTGGTGGATATGCCGGCTACGGACATGTGGGATACCACAGCCATTGGCAAGTATATCTATGAGAATTATACACTTCCTTACAATATCCGCGTAATATATCGTTGGGAAGACAATCGGCAGGATATGGGTAAGTATCTCGTACCCCCCAAAGAAGAGAAGGTTGTACCCTTCCTTTCTATGCTCAAACGTGTATGGATGGATCCGTATGTGGAGATAACTTCAACTACCAGCCAACCTGATTTTCTCCGTACATACGTTCCCAAAGAAATTCTGGTGACAGGGTCGAAAGCTATCAATAGCGACGGTTCCGTAACCCTTGGTTTTGCCGAGAGTGGTCGTCAGATTCAACTTTATGATGTGAACAATCTCTCTATTGAGAATGTGGATGATTTTGTCATGTTCTTCCACACCATGCATCATGAGTTTGCTCACATTCTCCAGCAGACGAATAAGGATTATGATACCGAGTATCGTGTGCTTTCCAAGAGTGGTTATACCTCTTCATGGATGAATACCACAAACGATGCTGCCCGTGAAGAAGGATTCATCACAGCCTATGCAAAATCAAGCGTGGATGAGGATTTTGTGGAAATGCTTTCAATCATGTTGGTCAACAGTCCGCAGGCTTGGAACTATTTGATTGACCGTATCCAAAATCCTGTTGCCCGTGACATCTTGCGTGAGAAGGAACGTATCATGACAGAGTGGATGCGCGATGTGTGGGAAATTGATATGAGCGACTTCCAACAATTGGTTTATACTGCCATTGAAAAAGAAATGAATCTGCCTGAAGGAGTTGATTTGATTCACGACGGCAACTTTATTATTGGTGAAATTATTAACGGTGAGATTGTATTGAAATGAAAAAGATAGCCTATATTTTGCCCTTGTTGGCAACCCTCTTCCTGTTTACGGCCTGTGACGATGAGGATTACCGCGACCCCAGTGCTATTGTAGGAGACTATATCAATGAACATGCCGAGTTGTTGAAGTCTTCAGAGTTGGGATGGCGTTTTGACTATTATCCGAATGAAATGGCATACGGAGCTTTTAACTTTCTGATGAAGTTCCGCGAAGACGGACGTGTGGAGATGCAGACAGATGAGAACTTTTTCTACTTGTTTGCTACAGAAGAAGAGAAGCTGCGCCCTTATGGTGTGCAAGAGTCTGATTATACCATTCAGAATTCGCAAGGTCCTGTGTTGACTTTTGCCACCTATTCGTTACTTTCCAAGTTGGCCGACCCCGAGTTGTTTACTAATGGCTCTGGTTGGCAGGGCGACAACGAATTTGTCTTGATGGGACACAGTGCCGGTGGCGATACCATTTTCCTCAAATCCGTGCGTGCACAGCGTCCTTGCTATTTGGTGAAGAATACCATGCCTTGGGATGAGTATTTCGGAAAGTTGAATAGTGTAATTAATAGTATAGACAATCCGAATGTGCCCAACAGCTATTTCCGTGATTTGTTGATTGCTGGTCAGGATCCTGCGGTTATGACAGGTTTCGATATGACAACCCGTATGGGAGTCATATACCGCTATCAGAATGGTAAGATGCTGGCTGATTCGTGTCAGATGCGTTTCACTCCCGAGGGGGTACAACTGAAGCGTCCTTTGCGTGTAGGTGATGTCCGTATCACTCATTTTGCTTACAATGGCAGTGATGAGTTTTTGGTGAACGGTGAGCCGGGATCTATCTTGAAGGTTGCTGAAGGCGGACGTCCGAAGATGTCTTTCTCAGTGCGCGACAAAGTGTTCTTGGGGGCATACGAAGTGGAGATGGACGGTGTGACAGTAGAGGAAACTGACCTCTATTTCATTGATACCAACCCTGTGGGAAGCGATGATGAATGGGCCACATTGTATGATCATTTGCAGAGTTACCTTTATATGGTGCTCATTCCCGATAATAATGGCAATTATTATGTTGACCTCTACGATCAGATTACCGATGCCAACGGACAATCCAATGTGGCATTGGCACGTTGTGGTTTTTCTCATCAATGGTCTTTTATGGCCGAGGACGAAATCACTTTCCGTGGAGTCTCTTCCAACAATATGACCTTTTTTGCTACCGATTCCGAAACGGGAGATTACGAACAGAACACCCCGTTGGCTCTCACCTTGGCTGATAATGTCCGCAAGCCCTATACGGCTTATCTCCAGAGCATTTTTGGTGCATCCAGCCGCGACCGTATCAATTGTGTAGTAGTGCCTTCGCCCGACGGACAGTACTTTTACTTCGTCAACAAGGCTGATGGTTCATATCTGCGCATTATGAAAATGTAATATTAATCACTATTAGGAAATAAAAACGAGAATTTATGTTGAATAGAACATTGAAAGTAGCTGCAGGCTTTTGCCTGATGGCTACAACCGCATTTGCACAGATGCCTCAATTGACAGAACTGCCTGTGCAGAAAATAGCTCCTGCCAAGTTGTCGCTGGAGCAGATGAAAGGTAACTTTGAGGCTGTGAAGATGCAACGTCCGGCCATGAGAATGAATAAGGTGAATCTTTCAGACAGAGTGATGAAGCCCATGACCGGCATTATCCCCGGTGTCAAGCAGGTGATGACCCGTGCCGGAGCTTTCGGTGCTTACTATGAAGTGCCTGCCGGAATCTACAATATCAAATCCGGTTTCGAATATATGGAAGGCGTTTATTCACGTCATGGCATCTTGGCTCCCATCTATCAGGATGTGGTATTCAAGGATGCATCTACTGGTGCGGCCAACATCGACTGGTATGTCAATTCAACATTGGTCGTGAACGAGGACTCTATTTCGGTAGCCTATATACCCGGTGGCGATACGTTCTATTCTCCTATGCCTGAATTGACTGCCTATACAACTACCGGTCAGGATTCAATCTATCAGTATGGCTATGCCCTTGACTACGAAACAGGGCAATATACCGAAGGTCAGGCCGTGAACATTGGTTTTGGTTATGTCCACAATCTCGATGCCGGTGCTGAAAGTTTCTATCATACCTACATGAATACCATGAATGGTTCTTGGACACAGATGCTTTTTGGTTACAACGAGGTGAATAATGCTGAATATTTTGAGATATTCGAGAAACCTTATCATCCCGTAGTGCTGAATTCTATGTTTACCTATGTGGCCACTCCTGTTGGACATAGCATTGCTGATGTTGAGTTCTCTATGTATGTAATGGAATTCGACGAGGCTAAGCAGGGATGGAAGATGGCAACTGAGAAGGTTTCAGCCAAGCCGGCCGGCAAATTGGGTTCTATGGAAGAATGCGATGTGTGGAGTCTGGAAATCTATTTCGAGAAGCCTTTGCTCATCGATGAGCAGTTTGCTCTTGTATTGGGCGGTCCTCAGGATGGCAGCGCATATTGGGCTTTCATGTATCAGGACAATCGTGACTTTTATTCTGGTAAAGTTACGGCTGGATATATTCCTCAGACAGGTGACTATGCCGGTTATCTGACTCCCTATGCCATTCAGCCCGATGGTGCGACAGAGCCTATTGCTTATCCTGCTTCCATTGACCTGGGACTTCAGATTTTCATGCCTTACAATATGGCTGTTGACCCTGTGACCTATGAATACGTCAACTATGGGGGATATACCGAGATTGGTGCCGAAGGCTTGAATGCGCCTACTCTTTTGTGGAACTGGGAGGCTTATATCATGGGCTCTAAGTCAAGCATGACGATTACTTCTAATGCAGATTGGTTGCGTGCTGAAATCACACGAAACGCATCCGATGACTATTTCCTCAGCGATGTGACCATTTATGCCGATCCGCTTCCTGCAGATGTGGCCGGTCGTAAAGGTGTGCTCACCTTCACAGATGGTCAGGGGTATCAATCTACTTGGACATTCGTTCAAGGCGACCCCGCTGCCGGAATCGGACAGATTACAACTGGTCAGCCAACTCTTGACCTCAATGCACCGATTTTCGACCTCACAGGCCGTCAGGTGAGCAATCCTGCAAAGGGAATTTACCTTCAGAACGGAAAGAAATTTGTGGTGAAGTAACCCTTCCGTTTCTTCCAATCAGCTTATAAGAGGTTGTGTCACCTGCATGCAACCTCTTGATTTTTCAGGCGCGGATTACGCGGATTACACGGATTTATATTTTAAATTTATACCCGACCATACCTTAGATAAATAATCAAAAGAGGTTGTTGATGAGCTGAAAGGCGAATAAAGAGTATAATTTATCCGCGAAATCCGCGTAATCCGCGCCTAAAATTTGGAATGGCAACATTTCGACACACCCTCTTAAAAGCCTTGCTACGCCCCCCTGTCTGGGGGACAATTCAGTTACTTCTGCCATCATGCAAGCTAAGGTATTCAGCTGTCCCCTTAGCAGGGGGACGAGCCTTTAGGCGGAGGGGGTAGATTTATTATTCTTTACACCCCACAGTAATAATTCCTACATTCCTGTTTCCTCTCTATTTCATTAAAGGATAACGCTTCGTAACGAGTAGTTTTCTGCATATATATGCAATGTACAAAGGCCGGAAGACTGGAGATGGGAAGGGCG
>JAFXDL010000094.1 GCA_017516265.1 Bacteroidaceae bacterium | reverse complement strand
ATTCGGGGGACCTCTATCAGCCGGTTCTTCAGCGAGTCAGGGATGACAATGCGCTCCCCCTCCTGCCCCATGACTGGAGCAAGGAGAGCGCCCCATAGAAGGGCCATCCACACAATCCGACGGATAGCATTCATCTTAGACCTCATCAAGGTTCATCTTAGACTTCATCAAGGTTCATCCAGTACTTAATCAATTGATATCCACATACTCTGTCGTACCTGTCGTATAGGCACCACCCTCGCGCTCGTAGGGATAGTGAAGCACACAGGGTTTGGAGATACTGCCTTGCTTTTTCTCAAAACCTCCGTCCAAGGAAGTCTCAAAATAAGGTTGCGCCACAATCGTGGGATATTCATCATAGTTCTTGGGAACCTTGTTCATGATGAAACTGCTGATTACCGAATATTTGCCCGTCTTGGTCTCGCCACGGCCTTCAAGCACCTGCACATCCTTGTTTATGAACACTTTATTCTTATTACCCTCGTCATACACCTTGAAGTTCAGTCCCCATTTGGTGATGGTGGAGGCATTCTTGACCCTAACCACCGTGGTAAAGGCATACTCCACAAAATCGGTATGTTTGAAGAACTTCAGCATCGGATTCTTCTTCACCAGTTCCTCAAAATCCTCTTCAGAAAGCGGTTCGCCATACCACTGGTAAATCTTGGTATCGATGATTTTGGGGTCGGCCTTGGCCAGCACCATCACATTGTTGCGGAATTCAGTCACAATATTCCGATATCCGTCCTCGATGCAAGGGACAATATGATATTCTTCTGCATCGGGCAATCCCTTTTCGATGGTATTGATGACAAAGTTATACGTTTCTTCAGTTTCAACCTCTCTTCCAGGAATACCGACTTGCGCATACTTCCCCGACTTCAGATTGTCGGCATAGACCCTGACACATGGCCATTGCCACTGGGCTTTCGACTCGGCATAGGTGAAGAAAGTCTGCAATTTCTTGAATCCGATATTCACATCCAGTTCCACTCCGTGGCTGGTTACGCCTGTATTCTCGTCTTTATAGGAGATTCCTTTATAGGATTTGTCACACAAGCGCGGATTCACCACGGCATTGGGATTCATGGCCCAATCGGTCTTGGCCAAGCTAAAAGTGGTTCCTCCCAAATCCACGTCATGCCCCAGCACATTTAACACACCATCCACATAGGCATTCAATTGGATATAAGGCTCCATCATCGCCTGCTCCTGGTCATAGATGGTGTACTTGTCATTGCCATCACCCAAATACTCTGTCTTCAACGAAGCCTTGAAGCCTGCTTTTCCTTCCAATCCGACAACCACTCCAGCACCTGCCACGGGATTGCCAACGATAAAGCCCACTCCGCCACGCACGCGGCCCCATGCATCAAAAGCTCCACCGAAATAAAGTTCCGAGAAGCCGAAGTGATGCAGGCCTTGCTTCCACGAACAGATAATCTTTTCATTTTCATCAAATTCCGTATCCGAAGCGAACTCTCTCTCTACCGGAGTCTTTTTATCACCGTCGAGGATATACCCGCGGCGGATGGTCGGGGTCAGGTGATGATACTTGGCATGGACTACTCCTCGAAGTTCCCATCCCGCACTGGCATCGAAGTTAATCAACACACAGAAGATACTGCCCGGGATAGGGATGCAGATGTTTCGGGTTGCCATCTTGAATGTTTTGGATTTCAAAGAGGCAAATTCGGGCGCAGCAAGGATTTTGTCAACGACATCCTCCACATCCTTGGGGTTCTTGTAATTCTTATACCCTTTACTTTTAGAAGGACCCGCTTCCACATCAAAGGCCAGCGTGATTTCCTCATTCGTGTCCGTCCACTCCTCGCGGTATCCCTTTCCGTTGTCCTTCAGATGAAAACGGCGGTGCTGGGTATTGTTGTACTCCAGATTCACCCCAATGTACTTCCAATCTTTCGTGTAGCTCCACTTGATGGTGGTGTCCTTTTCGTGGTCAGCCGGATTGTCTGCACGCGTCATCGGGTTCTCCATCCTGTCAAACAGCGACATGTCGATGATGACCGAGTCGGTCACCACCCATCCTCGGGTCAGCGCCTCCACACTGTCCAGGTCGTTCACATTGGGCACATCATAACCGAAATCAATGTCGGCCGTCAAGTATTCGAACACCTCTTCCTGAGGAGCCGGCTGGAACTCCACCCGAATCATGCCATTCTCTCTCGTCACAGAACGTACCTTGGCATGAATACCCGTCGGTATGGTACGCGAGCAGTTGGCCGCAATATAGCCTCCCTCCTTCGGCATCCACTTACTGGGCAGGTTATCCATAAACCAGATGACCGAATCGTTCATCATAGCCATGTACTCCAGTGGCCGTCCGTTCAGGGGAGTCACATTCTTGCGGTATTGGTAAGTCACCTCACCGTAGGGCGTCACCTCCGTATAGGGTTCGTCCACTCCCTTCTTCTCCTCGGTAACGATATACTCTTCCATGGAGAGCGTACAGGCCGACAACAAGAGCGGAAGCAATAGTGAAATCCACGAGGTGGCTCCTCCCCCTTGCATCATACCAGCCAATCTTCTGTATAGTGTTCTTGTCATATATCTTTAGGTTTTATTGGATTCATCATTTTTTATATTAGGAACTATAGTCACTATAGGAACTATAAATACTATAGCCACCATAGCCACTATAGAAGCCCCCCTATAACTCCAACGGCTCCGACGGACTCCCATGTGTCTCCCCATCGAAGGAAATCGCCAAAGGAAGATATTCAAAAGTCACCTTCTTCCTGTCGTAGCAGGCAAAGCGTATCAGCTCGGGCATAGTAGGTTCATCGTCGCCCCATTCATAGTGGCCATAGATGCGGAATTGCAGGAACTTCCTTCCCTCCCACTCTACCAATTGTCCCATGCCACGGAACTCCGGGCCGGAGAAAGCACCTATCTGCTGCGTCTCCGGGTCAAACGGCTGTCCGTCAATGGTAGCGGTGGCATAAACAATCATGTCGTCCGAGTAGTCAAACGGGTTCACAGTCCATGGGGCCATCACATAGACTTGGCAATCAGCCCGTTTCGCACCCGATACCGATATGGCTGTAATCACCGTTTCCCCTTCACCCGTAGCAATGACAGCACCATCCTTCACCGTTGCCACACTGTCTGCTCCCGAAACGAAGAAGACCTCATGATTGCTCACCGAGTCGGGGACAAAGACAGGAGCCAACACAAAGGTGTCACCCACCATCACAGTCACCGTGTCACGGTCGAGCCGCATCTCATAGACCATCTGGATCCCTTCATCAAACTCCATGTCAAGCAGTCCGCACGATGCTACCAGCAACGAGCAGGCGGACATCCACACAAGGAATAGGGTATGTCGAAATGAATGATTCTTCGTCATATATGATTTATGTTTTATTAGAGGCCCCCTCCGACTCCCCCCAAGGGGGAGAGACTGAGACTGGCTTTTTTGTTTATAACCTATTTATTCTTCGTTCTTCACTCTTCTCTTATCCTCCCCCTTTGGGGGAGTTAGAGGGGGCCTTCTTCATTCTTCACTCTTCTCTGGTGCCGTCACCGTCACCGTATTCGACGGAGTGGTTTCACGGCCATCAGCATATTTGATTTTCACATAATAGGTGGCCGATTGTCCGGGCGCCAACAGGTAATCCTGAAACACACGGTCTTCGGCCTTGGCCGACATCAGGAACTGGGGACGTTTGTCTTTCGGCCCCTGACGATAGATGCAGAAATACCATTCTCCCTTGTAAGGCAAGGGTGTCTCGGTCTCCCATGCAATCTTTGTCTGTTTTGCCTTCACGTCATAGTCGCCTATCAGCTTGATGGGCCATTCAAAACGTCGTTCCCCTTCGAAGCGGGTCGAATAGATCAAACTCAGTCCGCTGCTGATGCCTGCGTATGAGAAAGATTCCATGGCATACTCATAGCGGTTGCGGCGCACATACTCCGGCACATCCATCACATCCACCAGACTACCAGCCTCGCGCAGTGAATCGCCATTATAGACACCTATCACCGTCCACTTCTTCGCTCCGGCCAAACGGCGCATCAACACGTGGTGCGAAATCTGCTGCTCGTTGCTGCAAGCCCAACGCATGCGGATGCCTTTCACCTGATCCACCCACACGGAGTCGATGTGCGGCACGGCCGGCTGAATCATACTCGGACGTATCACCTGCAGCGGAGCGGTGTAGGCTCCCTCATTCGTCGCATAATCGACAGCGCGTACCTTATAATATATATACTTCTGGTTGACATCCACGGCCAGCGTATCCACAAAGGTGGTATCGCGCAACAGCGAGTCGCCCGGTATCTGGCGCAGCATGAACTCGTGCGTGGTATCGTTGGCAAAGGCCAGTTCGTAGTAATCGACATCCAGCGAAGGGGCCGTCCACGAGAGTCTCACCGTACCCGCCTGGTTATCGACAATCTCATAGCGGAAGTTCTCTGGAGCATCGGGAGCCGCCAAGTCCGTCACACGCATGATGTGGGTCATCGAGTAGCTGACGTTTTGTGCCGAGTCATAAGCCGCCACGGTCACCTGACTGCTGGTCAGGTCAGATACATTCACCGTCCATACCGTGTCGTTCACCGGAATCAGTTCGGGAGTCAGTTCCTTCCATTCAGCCTGACGGTCGTCGCGCGAGCGTTGGTAATAGAGAATCTTGTAACCCACGAAGTCAACCTCCATCGTATCCTTGAAGAAATGGAAGTCGGCATAGACATCCTTGGAGAGGTCGTCCGGATTGCGGCGGTCGATGACGATGTATTTCAGTTTCGGAGGACGCGGAGCCTCCAGATCCGGCATGGTAGCCACGTGGTAGTTTGTGGCTTCCACCAGGTCGCCAAAGGCATCATAACCCGAAATGCGGTATTCGTATGTGCCTGCCGTCACATTGTCGTTGATGAAGTTGTCCAATCCCTCATCGTTGAGGTCGCGCATCATGACGAAGGGGTTGTCGTTCAGTTTCGTCCACTCACTCTCGCCCATGGCCCTGCGGTGTATGTCGAATGAAGAGAATCGGTCGGTCTGTTCCCACCAGACGCGCAGCTGGTTGATGCCCACCACCGAGTCGCCCATTACAGCCTCGTAAGGTTCGGCCACATACTTCTTGTTTTCTATCTCTTCGATATAGCCCACGCGGAACTGCAGGTGGCCTGTAGAGTCAAACTCTGCCGGGCGTACGATGTACTGGTACTTCTCGCCTTTCTTTACGTTCTTGTCAACAAAGCGCATGGCCAGGTCTTCTGCCACATCCTTGCGCCACTCGCTGGCCAACACAGCCATACCGAAGCGGAACTGCTGGTCGCTATGCACATCCAGCAAGGCACCCATCTCGCCCACTCCGTGGCGCGACTGCTCTTGGGTGAAACCACCCTCGCTATAGAGCGTACCCATGGCAACGGCAGCCACCGAGTCGCTCTCGGGATATTTGCTGCGCCACTGTTCCAATGTCGCAGGCTTCAGGCGGTAGGCCAATGTGTCCAAGCGCATCATCTCCTCGACCTTCTTGGGCGGTTTGTCAAAAATCGGCATGCGGATGATATTCACGCCCACGGTGTTGAGATACTGCCAACTGACATAGTCCTCGGCCGCCCAACGGAGCACAATGCTGTCGCCATAGGTACGGGCAAGCAGATGAATGCGGCTCTCGTAGTTGCGCGGGGTGCTGCTTCGCGGTCCCATAAGGGCAGCTGTATCGCGCACTTCACGAGGCAGATACTCACGGGTTGTGTCTGCCTGCATCGCAGACACCGTGTCTTCAACATCGTACACATCCAAATCCTCCACGTCAATGGAGTCAACAGCCACCGGTTGGAAACTGTCAGCGGGCATCTGCCTGTGCGACGCTGCCGAAGCGCCCAACAATCCCATTATTAACAGGAATACTATATTCTTACTCTTTCGCATAAGTCTATCTCTTCTTTTTAGTAATTGTAATAACAATAACTGTTCAGGTTCTTCTTGACAAGGACAAGCCCTGACGGATCCTTAATCGTGCACCTTACCTGGGCATTGCATGGTCCCATGTTCAGATAAGCACGGTT
>JAFXDL010000093.1 GCA_017516265.1 Bacteroidaceae bacterium | reverse complement strand
GATGACCTGCCCCAAAGAGCCGCTCATCACCCCCATCAACGAGCACTGGACAACCGAAGACACCGAGTATGGCCACCTGAAGTGGATTTTGAAGCAGTGCAAGTAGGAAAAGACTGAGTGAAGAGTGAAGAATGCGAAGCTGGTGGGAGCTTAGTGTTCTTCACTTTTCGGTTCCAATCTGTTTTCCCTTGGCTGAAAGTCCCGTTTTTCTTGATGGGAACTGCAATATATTGAAATCCAATACAAACATTAGCCCTTAAAACGGAAGGAATTTGCAGGAAACAGTTCTTCTTCTCCCCAAATACATAGAGAGAAGCCAAGAAGAACTGTTGTTTTATGGAAAATTCTCCCCAAATGCAGAAATACTGTTTTGTGTCTTATTCAAAAACAGGTGTATTGTTAATTTAAATAAAGCTGATTAAGAAAAGAAAGGAAAGATTTGTCAGACTCTGAAATCTTTCCTTTCTTTGCGTATCAGAAGTTTTAAGAGGTCCTTTGGAACTTCTCAAGTGAAACATTAACCGAATTCAGTAGAAACAAAAGAAAAACAAAAAGTATGGAAACATCAGCAGTGAAGCCCTATGTGGTGGGCATGGATATAGGTGGGACAAACACCGTGATGGGTATCGTGGATCAGCGGGGAAACATCCTTGCTACCGATACGGTGAAGACGGGACAATACGAACAGGTGGAGGATTATGTGGAGGCCGTGTGTGCCAAGCTGATTCCTCTGATAGAGAAGCATGGCGGTGCGGAGAACTTCCGAGGTATCGGTATCGGTGCACCGAATGCCAATTATTATCGTGGCACCATTGAACAGGCATCGAACTTGCCGTGGAAAGGCATTGTGCCCCTGGCCGAAATGTTCAAGCAGAAGACGGGTGTCCCTGTGGCAATGACCAACGATGCCAATGCGGCAGCCTTGGGCGAGATGACCTACGGAGCAGCCCGTGGGATGAAGGATTTCATCATGATAACCTTGGGTACGGGTGTAGGAAGCGGCATTGTGATAAACGGACAGATGGTGTATGGCCACGATGGATTTGCCGGTGAGCTGGGCCATGTGTGTGTAGATCGTTCGCCCGAAGCACGCCTGTGTGGATGCGGCCGACGCGGATGCCTAGAGGCCTATTGTTCGGCTACGGGTGTGGCCCGCACGGCTCGTGAGGTGTTGGTGGCCAATGCCGAACCCAGTTTGTTGCGCGAGGTTCCTGCCGAGCAGATTACTTCAAAGGATGTGTATGATGCAGCCGTGAAGGGCGACAAGCTGGCCTTGGAAATCTTCCAACGTACGGGTGAGATATTGGGACGTGCCATCGTTGACTTCATCGCATTCAGCAGTCCCGAGGCTATTGTTCTCTTTGGCGGACTGACGAAGTCGGGCGAATACATCATGCGCCCCATCCGTGAGGCGGTTGAGGCCAATGTGATGCCTATCTTCAAGGGAAAAGCTAAAATCATCCTTTCGGAACTGAAGGATGCTGATGCAGCCGTACTGGGAGCCAGTGCGCTGGGATGGGAAGCGTAGAGAAGGGAGTAGATGGTAAAAGTGAAGAACGAAGAGTGAAGAACGAAGAATCCAATAGTCAGAACATTATGATTCTTCACTCTTCGTTCTTCGTTCTTCACTTAGTATTGGATTCTTCACTTTTCACTTTCAAAACGTAATGATGCCTTGTCCGTTGCTATTGTCGGTGGTGGAGTCGTTGGAAGCCTCGGCAGATGTGGCTGAGGCTTCAAGTTCGGTGAGTTCTGCCGATGTACGTCTCCACGTGGGCGAGGCCTCAATGGATGCGATGAGCGAATCGTTGTCCAATTGGTCATCTTGCAGGATGAAGGCACGTACGACACGCTTCTGAGCCAGTTTCGAACGGCCGTAGAACTTCTCCATCATCAGGCGTTCCTGCTCTTCGCGCTCAAGGCGTTGGCGTTCGCTGATAGTCTCCTGCTCTTTGCGGCGTTGGCGGATGGCTTCGTCCATACCGGGTATGTTGCCCATGCCGAAACCTGAAGCCAGAATGGTGATTTTGACCTCTTCGTCCAGGTCGGGCGAGTCTGCCACACCCCAAATGACCTCAATATCGCTGGTTTCGAACTGCTCCATGAAGCGGTTCAGTTCCTCAAACTCTTCAACGATGAGTGGTTTCTTGGCCGACTGGTAGATGTTGAAGAGAATTTTCCGTGAGTTGTAAATATCGTTGTCGTTCAGCAAAGGTGAGTTGAGGGCATCGCGGATGGCTGCATCCAGTCGTTTCTCGCCCCGTCCGATACCGTCAGCCATGATGGCCACACCACCATCTTTGAGGATTTTGCTGACATCGCGGAAGTCGAGATTCATGATACCTTCGACGGTGATGATTTCGGCTATGCTCCGTGTGGCCGTGGTCAGAGTTTCGTCCACCATGCGGAAACCTTCTTTGACGGGCAGGTTGGGATAGGTTTCGAGCAGGCGTTCGTTGTTGATGACAAGCAGGGCATCAACGTGGCGAGCAATGGCTTCGACTCCCTTGAGCGCTTGCACAATTTTGCGCTGGCGTTCGAACTTGAAGGGGATGGTGACGATACCTACGGTAAGGATGTCCATCTCCTTGGCTACACGTGCTACGACGGGAGCGGCTCCAGTGCCGGTGCCTCCACCCATACCTGCGGTGATGAAGACCATCTGCGTGTCATCTTGGAAAAGGGCACGGATGTCCTCAATGCTTTCTTCAGCGGCCAGACGAGCCACTTCAGGGTCGTTTCCGGCACCAAGTCCTTTGGTGGTCTCACGACCAAGCTGTATCTTGATGGGGATGTCGGATGAGGCCAAAGCTTGTCGGTCGGTATTGCAGAGAACGAAAGTGACATCGTGGATGCCTTCACGATACATGTTCTTGACCGCGTTGCTTCCACCACCGCCCACACCAATCACCTTGATGATGTGAGGGTCTGCCGTCGGCAGATTGATAGGGAGTATATTGTTTGTTTCTTCCATAATTACATTTTCAATTTACTGGTTATAATGTGCATTTGCCAATTTATTGTTTGCAATGTACTGTTTATATGTTTGTCCGTTCGTATGCGCGCGTACATATTATATATATGGCATTGTACATTGCAAATGCTGAGGATGATGCCCTTGGGGTTATTCTTCTCCGTCAATGATTTCTCTGGCTAATCTCTGTCCCAACTTTTGCAGGCGTCCGAAGAGGCTCTTTTCTTTGCGTAAGCGACGTTCCTCCTCAGCACGAGCCTGTCGCTCGGCTTCGAGGCGTTCTTCTTCTGCTTTTCGGATAGCAGCTTCTTGTTGTGCTTTCTCTTGAGCCAGGCGAGCAGCTTCGGCGGCACGCTCTTCTTCTGCCTCTTTGGCCAGACGCGCCGCTTCGGCCTTTTGGCGCTCGAGCTCTTCGGCCTGTGCCTGTCGGATTGCATCTTCATCTTCCGTAGGTTCGGTAATGTCGAAGAGGTCACGGGGTACTTCCTGTTCGTGGCAATATTCTCGGGCACTGCTGAGTAGCCCCAATAAGGTGCATTGGCGGCTATTGCGGGCCAAGAGCTCTGGAGTGACGCTCTCTACAGAAGGGATGATGTAGGTGGCGTGGCGGAATTTGTCAATACCAGTCTTTTTTTGTATGGCAATCTGCAGGTTGGCCAAATGTGAACCACCGCCTGTAACGATGATGCCAGACATGAGTTTGTCATCATATCCTGATAGGGTAATCTGATGCCATACGTTGGTAATGATTTCCTCCATACGTGCTTCGGTGATTTCGTTCAAGATGTGTTCGGAAATGCTGGCACGGCCTTCACCAACGGTAAAGGTTGCAGGGATGGCGGCATCCACTCCGGCAGGTTCGGTATAGGCTGATGCGTATTTGACTTTGAACTCCTCGGCATCAGTTTCCTCAATGCCTTGTGTGCAGATGTCTTTGGTGATGCTGCTCATACCCAAGGGGATGATGGCCAAATGGCGCAACAGATGGTCTTTATATACTTGTACCGTGGTTGTTTCAGCTCCGAAATCGATAAGGGCGCAACCTGTACGCAATTCAGCATCAGTAGCAGTGACGGATGCCATGGCTATGGGACTGATGAAGAAGCCGGCAATACGGGTTTGGGCCAAGGCAAAGCTTTCCTCTATCTTATGTTTGAGTCCTTGGCGACTGATAATGTGGAGGAAGCGGCCTTCGATGTGTGTGGTGTTTACTCCTACGGGGTCAACCTGCAACCGGCCAGTATCTACTTTGTATTCTTGTGGTACAACCTCCAAAATCTCGTATCCGTCTGTCTGTGTGGTACGACTGATGGAGGCCAGTTCATTGATGATGTCAGTTGTGATGCGGGTTTCACCATCGAATTGTCGGGTGACAGAGTTCTTTACTGTGCGCACGGATTGTCCGCTGATGCCAACGTAGGCTTTGGCTATCGTGGCGTCCAATGATGCTTCCAGCTTGTTAATGATAGAGGTGATGGCGCATGCTGTCTTGTCGATGTTGAATACTGTTCCCTTGCGGATGCATGTCGAGGCATCTTCGGCAGCATAAGCCAGAATGGTGAGTCCGCCGTCCTGATCTTTGCGTCCTGCTACGCCTGTTATTTGGGTGGAGCCCAGTTCGATGGCTACCATGAAATCAGTTGTTGCCATATATTATAGATGAGTTTTGAGTTATGGGTTCTGAGTTTTGAGTTATGGGTGTTTGTTGCTTTGGAGTATCAACACTTTGGTTTGTTGACGCCTTGAAACCCCGTCATCGTCTCTTGCAGATTACTTGATTGTCAAATTCGACACTGATGCGTGAATATTTGTTCCATCCCACCCGGCTCAATCCTTTGGAATAGAAGGTGTGGATGCGTTGGAGCTTTTCTTCCATGTGAATGGGTTTTCCTAAGAACAGGATGTGGTCACCGACACGGGGGACAAGTTCCAGTTCTCCATCTGATGTTACATGGATTTGTTCTACCTGTCGTCCCCAGAAAGAATCCCTGTTCAATAAGAGGGCCAATTCGTAAAGTGGTCCTTCTGCCATTCGTTGGTCAATATGCCCTGTAGCCACGGGCAGATGAGCCGCATGTCCGCTTCCAGGCATGGAGTGCCCTTTGCTGTCAAGGTAGTAGCTGGCTCCAGAATTAGGCATGATGCGCAGGATAGGCATGCGTTGGCGGATGCTGATGCAGAGGTCTCCCGATGGTGTCTTGTAGCATTCAGCGCTTTCAATGAAGGTGTTTGTCCCCAATGCCTCTTCGATGGCTGGCAGGTGGATACTATCGGTAACAACTCCGATGGGGTAGAGGTGTTTGCGCTTGAGCAAAGCGGTTGCCTCGGTAGGAGTGATAAAGCAAGTGCCTGTGCTGTCTTCTATCATAATGTTGACATGTTGGCAGATACGTCCGTCAGGTGTCCTGTTTATCCATGTAAAGGAAGCCGCCAGATAAACTGTGACAGCTAGCATGAGGATTATTGTAAGGATGCGTTTCATCAGATTGATTATTTATAGTGAATAATGGATTATGGATGGGAAATTGTGAATCTCTCTATTTGTCAATGCGCATCAATCGTGTTATCTCTTCTGCATAGTTCTCGAGGTCTCCTGCACCGAGCAGCACCAGAACCTCTATGTCAGAACGTTGTTGGATGATGCTGCAAACATCCTCTTTGCGACACCTTGTGCAGGAGATTCCACTCTTCAGATTATCGGCAATTAACTGGCTGGTCACTCCTGGGATGGGTTGTTCGCGAGCAGGGTATATGTCGGTGAGTATCACATCGTCAAACAGTGAAAGACTATCGGCAAAGTCATGATAGAAGTCTCGTGTACGTGTGTAAAGATGGGGTTGGAACACAGCCGTAATACGTCGCTCAGCATACAGTTCGCGGATAGAGAGAGCGCTTTGTCTGATTTCTGCCGGATGGTGTGCATAGTCGCTGATGACGGCTTTCTGGGGAGTTTTCAAATGGAAATCGAAACGGCGGTCCACTCCTCGGAATGAAGCCATGCGTTGTTTGATTTCTTCATTGTCTGCTCCTGCCAATTGTGCGATGGCCATGGCTGCTATACCATTTTCTATATTGATGCTCACCGGCACCCCCAGTGTAATGTCGGGGATATTCTTGATAGGTGAAATGAGGTCAAAGCTGATTTCTCCTCCACCAATCCGGATGTTCTGGGCATGGAAATCACCTGTATGTCGTCCGTAAGTGTAGCATCTGACTTCATCTTTCAAGCGGGGAACCATCTCTAACCCTTCATGGATGACGAGTGCCCCACCAGGACAGATGAGTGAGGTGTAATGGCTGAAACTCTCCAGATATGCCTCTTTGGTGCCATAGATATCCAGATGGTCAGGATCGGAACTGGTGATGGCCGTAATGTAGGGAGTCAGATGATGGAACGAGCGGTCATATTCGTCGGCTTCGATGACAACCCACGGACTGTTTTCTGAGAGTATGTAATTGGTACCATAGTTCTTGGCTATACCTCCAAGGAAAGCGTTGCATCCTTCGGGAGTTCCGTTCATCAGGTGAGCCAGCATGGTACTGGTGGTGGTTTTCCCATGTGTGCCGGCTACACACAGAGCTTTAGCGGCACGTGTGATTGTACCTAATACTTGAGCCCGTTTCTGTATTTCGAAACCGTTTTCTCTGAACCATACCAGTTCCTGATGATTGGAGGGAATGGCAGGGGTGTAGATGACGAGTGTTTCGTCTTTCACTTTACAGGCTTGGGGAATCAGGTTTACGTCCTCTTCGTAATGTATGATTGCTCCTTCTTGGACAAGCCGGTTGGTCAGTTCGCTAGGAGTACGGTCGTATCCTGCCACAACTTTTCCTTGTGATAAGAAATAACGGGCAATAGCGCTCATTCCTATTCCGCCAGCACCTATAAAATAGACAGATTTGATTTCCTGTATATTCATGATTGCATTACAATTTTCAAATTACAAACAATGCTTCTTATCTCTTTCAATTCTTCGCCTGAAATTCTTTGGCTAGTTTATATACTTCGTCTGCTATGATTTCGGCAGAGTTTGTATAGGCCAATTGGACTATGTTCAGACTTAGTTTTTCCAACAGAGCTTCATCCGTTACAGTAGCAATAGCTTGAGGTATTAGTGTTTCAGGAGCTTCTACATCTTTTATATATAGGGCTGCTTCTTTTTTCACCAGAGCTAGCGCATTCTGTGTCTGATGGTCTTCGGCCACATTGGGTGAAGGAACCAGGATGACAGGCTTCTTCAGTACGCAGAATTCAGAGATGGAGCCTGCACCAGCGCGCGATATGACCAAATCAGCTGCAGCATAGGCTTCATCCATCCGTGAAATGAAGTCGGTAACGTATAACATGGGCAGTTCTCCGTGGTTCTTCAATTGTTCTTGAATCTCTTGGTGGTAGAATTTTCCTGTCTGCCAGATGAATTGTACGTCGTCTATTTGTTTTATCATATCCAGTTTCCGTAATACACTTTCATTCATCGTGCGTGCTCCTAAGCTGCCTCCAATGATGAGTATGGTCCGTTTGTCCGGGTCAAGTCCAAAAGCCCGGATGCCCTCTTCACGTGTTGTTTGGTTATCTGCCAATCCTTGGCGGATAGGATTACCGGTGAGAATGATTTTTTCTTTGGGAAAGAAACGTTCCATTCCTTCATAAGCTACACAGATGCGTTCAGCTCCTTTGGCTAGCATCTTGTTTGTGACTCCGGCATAAGAGTTTTGTTCTTGTATCAGTGTGGGGATTCCCATGAGTGCGGCTGTTTTCAGTGTGGGCCCACTTGCATATCCACCTACACCTACAGCTGCATGAGGCTTAAAATCCTTGATTATTTTCCGTGCTTTCCACAGGCTTTTGATGAATTTCAGCAGAACGGTAATGTTCTTCAAAGGATTCTTGCGGTCAAGTCCACAGATGGGTAACCCCACGATGGAATATCCTTCGGCAGGGACACGTTGCATTTCCATGCGTCCTTCAGCTCCTACGAATAAGATTTCCGTCCCTGGATATTTCTTCTTCAAGGCTCCAGCGATGGACACTGCGGGGAAGATATGTCCTCCTGTGCCTCCTCCGCTGATGATGATTCTGATGTCTTTCTGTTCTTCTTGCTTCATGATATAGTGGAAATCTCTACTGTCGGTTCTTCCATTGGTTGGTTTGCCGGCTGTCCTATTGGTTGGGTAATTAATTCTTCTTGTTGTGCCTCAGTTTGTGTGGCTTTATTCTCGACATATCGGCTTACACCGAGGATGATGCCGATGTAGGCACAATTGATGAGTGTGGATGTTCCTCCCTTGCTGATGAGAGGCAATGGTTGGCCTGTAACGGGGAATAGTCCTACAGCGACCATCATGTTCACCATGGCTTGTACGGCCATCAGTAGTGCTAATCCCATTATCATGAGTGACAAGTATTTCTTGTCACATCGTCCCGCAATGCGTCCTGTTCTTAGTAGCAGAATGATGTAGAGTAGTGCTACGAAAGCCCCTCCAACCAATCCCATCTCTTCAATGATTATGGCATAAATGAAATCACTGAATGCTTGTGACAGGAAGTCTCTTTCTACGGAATTCCCAGGCATTTTCCCTATAATGTTGCTGGTAGCGATAGCTATACTGGCATGTGCCACTTGTGCATCTTTGTCAATGTCGTAGTCTTCAGGAGCTACTTCTGTCTTTGGGGTGAAGAATCCGGTTAATCGTCCTTTCCAAGTGACAGCCCGATGCAATCCGGGTATTTCATCCAGTACCTCATTGGGGGTGGCAAATAGGGCTCCGACAGCCAAACTGGCCGCTAGAGCGATACATCCCACCATCTTGCCCAATTGTTTGAGCGGCACTCTTCCGATGAACATCATCAGCACAGTAACCCCAAAGAGCATACCTGCCGTTGAGAAGTTCTCGGGGGCAATCAATAGGCATATTCCTGCTGATATTCCTATGATGTATTTGAATGCTCTTGGGTTGGCTCCTTTCTCCTCTTGCATCATGGCCAGTATGAGTGCTGTAGATGTGATGACAGCCAGTTTCCCTATTTCTGAAGGTTGGAAATTTATACCTCCCAGGCTCAACCATCGTCCGGCTCCGTTCACTCGCTCACCAAAGAACATGGTGAATATCAGCATTACGACAGATGTGGGTAATGTCAACACGGGAATTAGTCGGAATAGTTTGCATGGTACTTTATGCACGAGCAATACCACTCCTGCTCCTAACATCATGTATGTGCAATGTTGTGAAATAGGAGCCAGGTAATTCCCGCTTTTGTAGGTCAGTGTACTGGCTGCACTGAATACCTCAATCGCCGAAATCAGACACAGCATCAGGAATACTACCCAAATGACTTTGTCACCTTTAAAAAGACTTTTCAGTAAATCCATATATTCTACTACAATTTACCATTTTGTAATGTGCTGTTTGTCACATATGTTGTTTACACATCCCATGCTTAGGGAATTGGTGTCTCAACTTGCCACCGTCATAACTTTCTTACGCATTCTTTGAATTGTCTGCCGCGATCTTCATAACTGGTGAATAAGTCAAAGCTTGCGCAGCAAGGGCTCAGCAGGACTGTGTCTCCTGGACTACTCATTCGGTAAGCGGCCTCCACGGCATCTGCCATGCTTTGTACGTCGCAGACGGGAAGACCCATGTCATCAAAGGCTTGGTGCAATTTCTCATTATGCAGCCCCATGTATATGAGTGCTTTACATTTCTGTCTGACCAACTCTTTGATTTCGTTATAGTCATTTCCCTTATCCTTACCGCCTAGTATCAGTACTGTCGGCATTTTCATGCTCTGCAAGGCATACCAGCATGAATTCACATTCGTGGCTTTCGAATCATTGATATATTCTACCCCCTTTACCCGGCACACCTTTTCCAGTCTGTGTTCCACTCCTTGGAAAGTGCCCAATGCCCGGCGGATATCTTCCTTGCGTATGCCTGCTATGCCTGCTGAAATGCCTGCAGCCATGGAATTGTACAGATTATGTACTCCTGTCAAGGCCAACTCCTCCTGTTCCATATTGAAACTAATCGGATGAGTGAAGCATACTTTATCCTCTTCTGTGTAGGCGACCAATCCCTGTTCTTTTGCTTCTGCAAACGGACATAAGTGTGCTGTGATGCCATATCGCTCTAATTCGCGGCGAATGATGGGGTCGTCATTCCAAAAGACAAAAGCATCTTCTTCCGTTTGGTTCTGTAAGATACGGAATTTGGCATCTACGTAATTTTGCATTTCTCCTCCGTATCGGTCCAGATGATCTGGTGTGATATTCATCAGAACCGCAATATGGGCTCTGAAGTTATACATGTTGTCCAGTTGGAAACTGCTTAATTCTATGATATAATAGTCATGTTTTTCCAAAGCCACTTGTAAGGCCAGGCTACGTCCGATATTCCCTGCCAATCCCACATTCAGTCCTGCTTGGCGGAAGATGTGGTAGATGAGCGATGTCGTAGTTGTCTTACCGTTGCTTCCCGTAATGCATATCATCTTGGCATCGGTGTACCTTCCCGCCAGTTCTATTTCAGAGATGACAGGTATGCCCCGTTCTTTTATTTTTTTCACCATTGGGGCTTCATCGGGTATTCCTGGGCTTTTTACCACTTCATCAGCGTTCAATATCTGTTCTTCGGTATGTTTCCCCTCTTCCCAAGGAATATCATACTTGTTTAGCAGGTCTTTATATTGTGGTTTGATGGCAGACATGTCGCTCACGAAAGTTTCCATTCCTTTCATTTTTGCCAATACGGCTGCACCTGTTCCACTTTCTCCGGCTCCCAATATTGCGATACGTTTTTTCATATGTGGTTCTATTCTTTTATACGTTTGGTCTTTATCGGTTTAATCTCTTACGAGTTATTCCATTATCTTATCTTCAGTGTTATTATCGTTATAGCTGCCAGTACGATGGTGACAATCCAGAATCTCACGGTTATTTTTGCCTCATGGAATACCGCTTTGGGCATGGTTATCATGTATCGGCATTCCGGATCCATCATGGATGGTAACGTACGGAAGTGGTCGTGTATGGGGGTCCGCTTGAAGATACGTCTTTTTTCTCCTCTTTGTTTCCATTTCTTGAAATACCTCACTTGCAGTATCACACTCAGGTTCTCTACCAAGAAAACTCCACAGAGAATAGGAATCAACAACTCCTTGTGTATAATGATGGCTAAAACGGCAATAATACCTCCGATAGTCAGGCTTCCTGTATCTCCCATGAAAATCTGTGCAGGGTATGCGTTGTACCATAAGAATCCGATGAGTGCTCCGATGAATGCACAACTGAAAATAACCAGTTCTTCACTGCCTGGGATGTACATGATGTTCAGATATCCGGCATATCCCATGTGGCTGGAAACGTAGGCCAGGATACCTAACGTGACTCCTATGATGGCGCTGTTTCCTGCAGCCATGCCATCCATGCCATCGTTCAGATTGGCTCCGTTTGATACGGCTGTCACCACGAAAATAGTTATAATGACAAACAATATCCATCCGGCTGTTTGTGCATGTTCACCCATAAAGGCAACCAAATCTGCATAGTCCAAGTTGTTGTTCTTAAAGAATGGGATGGTCGTTTTAGTCGATTTTTGTGGATCGCTTTTGTGTATTACCTCTGTCCGTTCGCCTTGTTTGGCCACTTCTACATTTTCGTGTATGACTACATCGGGGCTTAGGTATAGAGTTAGCCCCACAATGAGTCCTAGTCCCACTTGGCCGATAATCTTGAATCGTCCGTGCAGTCCTTCTTTGTTGTGGTGGAATATCTTGATATAGTCATCCGCAAATCCCAATGCCCCTAACCATATGGTTGTAATCAGCATCAATTGCATGTAGATGTTGTTCAGTTTGCCCAATAACAGGCAGGGCACCATTATTGCGACAATGATGATGACTCCACCCATTGAAGGTACCCCTTTCTTTTCTACACCGAATGGGTCAATATCTGCATCCCGTTGTGTTTCGGTAATCTGTTTCTTCTTCAGATACTTGATGAAATATTCTCCGAAGACAGCAGAAATGAGTAGAGCTAATATCACTGCCATCAATGAGCGGAATGAAACATAGCCCATGATGCCAGCTCCAGGCATGTCAATCTGTTCCAGATATTTAAACAATTCGTATAGCATAGTCTTTTTTATTTAATTCCCATAGCTTTTTTTACTTCTTCTCTATCATCGAAGTGGTGTTTTACCCCTTTGATGTCTTGATAGTCTTCATGGCCTTTTCCTGCCACCAGTATGACATCGCCAGACTTGGCAATCATGCATGCAGTGCGTATTGCTTCGCGCCGATCGCTGATGGTCAGTACTTTTTCCTGCTCTTCGTCTGATAATCCTTGTAGCATATCTTGTATGATATCTGCAGGCTCTTCAAATCGTGGGTTGTCCGAAGTTATGATAACTTTTGCCGAGCCTTTAACAGCCTCTTTAGCCATCAAGGGGCGTTTCCCTTTATCGCGATTTCCTCCTGCTCCAACAACAGTTATGATTTCTCCATTTCCATTCAGAATCTCATGTATAGCTCCTAGTACGTTGGCAATTGCGTCTGGAGTGTGGGCATAATCTACAATGGCAGTATAGCCTTTGGGTGAACGTATGGCTTCGAAACGTCCGGAGACAGGTTTCAGCATACTCATGACACGCAGGACTTCATCAGTTTCTTGTCCCAGCATGACAGCTGTAGCAAATACAGCCAACAGATTGCTTGCATTGAACTTTCCGACAAATTGAACGGCAGTTTCTTTATCATTGAAGTCTATAATCATTCCTTCAAGATGATGCTCCAAAATACGTCCCTTGAAATCGCAAATATTTCGTTGTGAGTATGTTGCCACTTTTGCTGCTGTATTTTGAGTCATCACAAGTCCGTTCTTGTCATCCATATTTGTCACCGCAAACGCATCCTTTGGTAGATTGTCAAAGAATAGTTTTTTGGCCTTCAGGTAGTTCTCTACGGTTCCGTGGTAATCAAGGTGGTCTCGTGTCAGGTTAGTGAATATTCCTCCCGTAAAGGTGAGGCCTGCTATTCTATTTTGTGCTATGGCATGCGAACTCACTTCCATGAATGCATATTCACACCCTTCGTTCACCATTTGTGCCAATAAGGAATTTAATGTTATAGGATCTGGTGTTGTATGTGTGGCCGGTACGGCTTTTTCGTTTATATAGTTACAAACGGTTGACAACAGTCCCACCTTGTATCCCATCTGTCGGAACATCTGATACAGTAGGGTGGCTATTGTTGTCTTGCCATTTGTTCCTGTGACTCCGATGAGTTTTAGTTGGCTTGTCGGATTCCCATAAAACTGTGTAGCCACCTTTCCTGCTATTTTTTCCGTATTGGAGACCCGGATGAATGTGACTTGCTTTTCATTCATCTCTTTGGGCATCTCTTCACATAAGATGGCAGTTGCTCCTGCTTTGATTGCTCCTTGGATGAACGTATGTCCGTCAGACTGTGTTCCTCTGGTTGCAATGAACAACCCTCCTTCTGTCACTTTTCGTGAGTCGATGTGTACACTGGTTATATCAGTTGTTACCGATCCGTTGATTTCTATAATCTCTATTCCTTGGATAATATTTTGCAGTTTCATAATTCTCTATTGCCTGTTAAATCTTTTTTTATTATCAGTTCCACCATCTTCAATTATCGGAGCTCCAGTCTTACCGTCTGTCCTTTTATTGCTTTATTACCTGCCGCAATACTTTGGCGATGAACCTTTCCTACTCCGCTCAGCATAACTTTCAGCCCCTTCTTCTCCATAAGGAATACAGCATCTTTGGCGCCCATACCTTTCACGTCAGGAACAATTCCTTCCGTCCACTCCATACGGGTCAATGTTACTCCGTTTGTGTTCATTGCTGTTTTTCCATATGCATTTTCTTTGTCATATTTTCCTTCCCATTCATTGTCTATGTCCAATTCTTGAAGGATGTACCGTGCTTCGTTTAGGTCTCCATTCTTCACATGGGGGATGACTACAGTATTACTGTCTATAGCCTCGTCTATGCTTCGTTTCAGACTTCCTGCCATTACCCGTTCGGCGATTCTGCTGAATACAGGTCCGGCCATACCTCCTCCAGAAGCGGGGTACCCAGGTTTGCGTATGGCTACGATACAACTGTATTTGGGGGCTTCTGAGGGAAAATATCCACAAAAACTCACCAAGTATTGTGTGCTTCCACCTTTATAGCCGCTTTTTCCTTGTGAGACGAGGGCTGTTCCTGTTTTTCCCGATACATGGAATTGTTTTGAACCTGCTTGTTTTCCCAGGCCTTTGCTGACCACTCCGGCAAGGAGATCTTGCATCTTCTTTAGTGCATTGGCCGAGCAGATGGATTCTTTCAAGACCTCTACAGGCATCTCTTCTGTGACTTTACCGTCACGCATGATAGCTTTTACAAAGCGTGGTTTTACCATCACTCCATTGTTGGCTATTGCATTATAGAATGCAAGAGTGTTGATGGGGGCAATTTGTGTCTCATATCCGATAGACATCCAAGGCAATGTTGTTTTCCACCAGTCATTCTTATTGGGGTATCGTATCTTGGGAGGTTGGTATCCTGGTATTTCCAGTTTGAGGTCTTCTCCAATGCCTATACGGTATAGTCCTTCGACGAATTTGGTAGGATTCTGTGCATATTTCTCATCAATGATGCGTGAAACACCTATGTTCGAAGAATATCCCATGATTTGTGGTAAAGTGATTTTCTGATATCCGCCTCTGTACCAGTTGTGGTCTTTCATTGCACTACCGTACATTTTAAGCACTCCATTGCCGGTATCCACCACAGCATTTGTGTCCACCACTTCATCATCTAAAGCTACCAGAATAGATGCAGTTTTGAAAGTTGAACCAGGTTCCATTCGAGTAGAAATGGCATGATTGTTCATTTCGTAATATTTTCCGTCGCCAGCTTTACTCATGTTTACAATAGCCCGCACTTCACCTGTATTTACTTCCATCAGGATTACTACTCCCATATCTGCATTCAATTCTTTCATTTTGTCCAGTAGGGCTTTCTCGGCAATATCTTGCATGTTTACGTTGATGGTACTTACGATGTCGCATCCATCTACAGCCGGTACATCAATGATGTTCAGGTACTTGTTCATTACCTTTTGTCTGTGCGTAAGACCAGTTTTGCCTTTCAGCACAGAGTCGTAGGCCAGTTCCAATCCATTCTTTGCAGAGTCTGGATATCCGATAAATGTATCTCCAAGGGTACGCATAGCCAAAGAGCCGAAGGGTTTCTTCCTTCGGTTGAAACTTTGGCCAATGAATCCTCCGCGATATTGGTTGAGGCGGAATACAGGTAGTTTCTTGACCTCTTTGTATTGGATGTATGAGATTCGTTTGGGGTAGATGAGCCAATTCCTGCTTTTCTTTTCTCTTCCTTTTAGAAGATGTGATTTGAATTCAGCTGCAGTTTTGTCAGGGAATATACGGTGTAGTCCCCTACAAATGGAGTCGATATTGTTCTTGAGCAGAGTGTCACGACGGTATTGGTCTTTTTCTCTGCGTTCAGGGAAGTTTTTCGATTCCGATGTCATAAAGTCCATATAGATACGGTATTCAGGCAAGCTGCTAGCCATCAATTGTCCGTCGGCAGACAGAATGTTTCCGCGCGTTGGATTCACAATGACATCTTCTTTGACAAAGCGTGCAGCCACTTCTTCCCAATATCCTCGTTCGGCAAACATCAGGAAGCCGGCACGTATAATAATGGAAATGGCCACTATCATCATAATGGCGACAATGGCAAGATATCGGGTAGATGTGCTTTTTCTAAAATCCATATGTATAAATTATAATCATCAATTTATTCTATAATATAAGGTGGAGCTGTTGATGTCTGCAAGGCACTGTTTTCCACAGACACATACTCCTCAATGCGTGATTGTCGGGTGCGTTCGGTCAGTTCGCTGGAACGTGTCAGCGCATCATATTTGATGTCTGTCAGTTCTTTGCGCAGTCGGTCTATTTCTATCATCTCTTGTTGGTACGAATATCTGTTACTGATATAGATGACCGTAAAGAAGATTATCAAAGCTAACAGTCCTGCTTGTCTGCGCAAGAAGTCATTGATTAAGAAATCACCAAGGAAGATACTTTTTATAGAGAGTTTTTTCCCTGTTTGCGCACTGTTTTTTTCTGTGGCATTTTCTGTTGCTGCTGTTATGTTCTTTTCTGTAGCTTCCATATTCTTTCTTTATTGTTTTTCTGCGATTCTCAGTTTGGCACTTCGCGATCGTGGGTTGCTTTGCAATTCTTCGTCGCTAGGGATTATGACCTTGTTGCTGATTGGACGTAGGGGCGATTGTGTACGGCCAAAGAAATCTTGTTCGGCTCGTCCTTCTATATTGCCGGTGCGCATGATATTCTTGACCATGCGGTCCTCCAATGAGTGGTAGGTTATGATTACTAGTCGGCCACCAGGTTTTAATACCTCGATAGCAGAAGTCAGCATTTCGCGTAGGGCTTCCATTTCTTGATTGACCTCTATGCGTAGAGCTTGGAAAACCTTGGCCAGTTCTTTCTTCTCACGTTCTCGTCCAAAAAATGGTTTGATGATTTCAAGGAAATCACTGATGGTTTCTATTTTTCTTGTCGCACGTGCTTTGATGATGGCAGAAGCCAACTTGCGGCTGTTCTTGAGTTCTCCATACAGATAGAAGATATCTGCCAATTTCTCTTCGGACAGTGTATTCAGAAGTTCTGCAGCCGTTTGTCCGGCTCGTTTGTTCATGCGCATGTCCAGTTTGCCGTCAAAGCGGAAGGAGAATCCACGTTCAGAGTCGTCAAAATGGTGTGAAGATACTCCCAAATCAGCAAGGATGGCATCAACCTTTCCATTTACCCCGTGGTAACGCATGAAATTGGTTAAGTATCTGAAGTTGCTGCGGACAAAAGTAAAACGTTCGTCATTGGGGATGTTTTGTTCGGCATCCTCATCCTGGTCAAAACCGTAAAGGTGTGCTGTTGGGTCCATCTCTGCAAGAATTTGGCGGGAATGTCCTGCTCCTCCCAATGTCAGGTCAACATAAATGCCTCCTGATTGGATATTCATGCCATTAACCGTTTCGTGCAGCATCACTGGTATGTGATACGCATTGGCTGTCGTGATATGTTTTTTCTCCTTTGTCATAGCGAACGGTCTTTTTCTTATAGAGTAACTTCATTACCTGTTTCCATCAATCGTTCCAATTCATTTCCGAATTCTTCGGGTTGCACGAATGGAGTTTCAACTTTTTCTTTGGCCCAGACTTCAATCGTGTCGTCCATTCCTATGAAACGGACGTCTTGGTTGATTCCTGCCATTTCTCGGTATCGTCGTGACAACAAGATGCGTCCGTTGGCGTCTGTTGTCAGTATTTCTGCGTCAGCGGCAAATTGGCGGAAGATTTGTTGCTCTTGTCTGTTCCATCGGCTGAGTTTTGAGCGCAGTGTGTTCAGTTGCGTTTTCCAGACAGATTCCGGATAGATTACCAAACATTCTTGGAAGATGTCTTTGCGCATGACTAATCCTTCCTCTCCAGCATCTTGCATGACTTTGCGAAAGTTGGCTGGAAGGAACACACGACCCTTTGAATCGGCCTTGGCATCGCTGCTTCCTATGAATTGAACTGTGCTCATTTTAGCTCGGATATAGAATTCGGCTGTAAAATTACACAATTCCCCACAATTCCCCACACTTTTTCTCTAAAAAGTTTAAAAAAGATTTTGAACGCCCTGTTGATAACCCCAAAATATTGATTTTAAGTCTGTGAAAATTGCTTGTTGAAGTGGGGGATTAACCCTAGAAATATGCAGATGGAAGAAAAAACAAATGATTCTTTTAGGGGGTATTTCATTGGCTTTTTCATGTGGTGCATTGTTTGAAATAGATTAGGCACGGATTATACGGATTATTGATAAAACTGCAATATAAATCCGTGTAATCCGTGCCTATAAAAAGAGAATGGTGTATATCGGTACGTCTCTTCGTTTTTCTTCTTCTGCAACTTCTCTACTTGCGAAAGTTGGGTTATATAAAATCGTCTCCCATTTTCACTTGTGTGTCGTTGATGATTTTGCGTAGCATGTTGGTGTCATCTTTAGGACAGATGAGCAAAACCTTCTCGGTGTCGGCCACCAAATAATTCTCCAATCCCTGCATCACAATTATTTTCCCCTCCTGTCGTGTGCCTGCAAAACAGTTTTTGCAGTCGTATAACATGACCTTTGTCTTTTGGCGTGCATTTCCGTTTTCATCTTTGGGGAGCGAATCATAATAAGTGCTCCATGTACCTAAGTCGCTCCATCCGAAATCACAAGTCATGATGTAGGCATTCTCTGTTTTTTCGAGAAGACCATATTCGATGGATTCATTCGGGCAAGCAGGGAAATAGTTGTTTATGAGTGCTGCTTCTTTGTCGGCATCGTATGAGCCATTATTGTTTAAAGCTTCAAAACTGTTGGCCAATTCAGGTGCATGTTTGTGGAACGTATCAATGATGGTGTGTGCTTTTCCTAGGAATATGCCTGCATTCCAATAGAATTCGCCACTTTCCACGAATATCTCGGCCAGTTCAGGTTCCGGTTTCTCCGTGAAAGTTTTTACATGGTAAAAGTTTTCCTTGTCACAATCTCCCACTTGGATGTATCCGTATCGTGTTTCAGGTCGGTGTGGGCGTATTCCGATGCAAAGCAACCGTTCGTAAGTATCTACAAATTGGAGACCTTTGTTGATGTCCGATACAAACTCATCCTCTTTGACTATCAAGTGATCCGCAGGCGTAAAGATGATACTTGCTTCAGGATTCTTGGCATGGATATGGAAAGTTGCCCAGGCCATACATGGAGCCGTATTTCGGCGGGTGGGCTCCGATAATATCTGTTTAGGCTGAATGTCTGCCAGTTGTTTTTTTACTAAATCAGTGTATTCAATGTTGGTGACAATATAGATGTTCTCCTTATCTACGATTTTCTTATAGCGTTCGTATGTCTGTTGCAGCAAGGAACTTCTTGTGCCATAAAAATCGAGAAATTGTTTGGGGAGTTTTTTTCTACTCAGTGGCCAAAATCGGCTACCGATGCCACCTGCCATGATTACGCAATAAATATTGTTTTTCATATCTTATATTTAATTACTCCGCTAAGGTACACCATTCTTTTGGATTAGCCAAGGATTCAGTGTTATTTATTGTAAATGCAGGCAAGTTGTAATAAAAACGGTAAAGTCCTCCTCCTTATAGGAACTATAAAAACTATAGTCACTATAAAAAAACTATAGCGACTATAAACCCATAAAAAGAGGGAGAATCTCCTCTAAAAACGAAGTCCCCCCCCTCTTTATTTCTTAATTCCCGTCAGGCTTTTCTATTTCTGTAAAGGGACTGTTGTTCCATTTGAAGGTCTCAAAGGCGTCCGGCTTGGCAGGGTCATATCCCGGATAGTCCTCACGCAAGTAATTGATGAGTGGGTGTTCCAGTTTCTTCAGTCCTTCAATTACACATTTGGCTATTTGATAAGCACCGTAGGGGTTGAAGTGTGTATTGTCGGCAAAGTCTTTGGTCTGTCCGGGCCAGGTTCCTGCCGGGTAGTGCACAAGTGCATTTTTTGAGCCTTCCACTCCTAATGTTTCATATAGAATGGTGGTCATTTGTTGCAGGTCGATGACGGGGGTTCCTGTTTTCTCTGCCAAGAACTTGACTGCCTCAGGAAACTCTCCGTGAGTATCTACGAGTTTGCCATTTTTGAAGTTACGGCGTTGGGTCGGTGTCACCAATATCGGATGTGCTCCGCGGGCACGTGCTTCGTCGATATAGATTTTCAGGTTGTAGATGAAATGTCCCCAAGCGCCACATCCGGGTCTTTTTTGTTTTTCATCGTTATGTCCGAACTCCATGAAGATGTAATCCCCTGCTTTCATTTGTGACAATGCTTTTTTCAGTCGGTTGCCACTGATGAAGGTGTTGCTGGATTCACCACTCTCGGCATAGTTGGCAAAGCATACTTTATCCGTGAAAAATCTTGGGATCATCTGTCCCCAACTGGCCCATGGCTCGTTGTCTTGATCCACTACAGTGGAGTTTCCGCACAAGAAGATGGTGGGCACGTCTTCTATTCGTTTGATTTCGATTTTTGCACAAGCTGGAGCATCACCGTTAAACTCCAGTGTAAGTTTGTCGTCCCAGTTCAGTTTGCTCTTTTCGCGTGGTTTGATTTTTACCCGTTCCTTTTCATTGATGACTGGGTTGCGTTTGTTTATAGTGAAGGAGTATTCCTTCATTTCTCCTTTCTTTGTAGATACATTTTCAACGAACAATCGTCTTGATTCTCCTCTCACACAGGTGTTTGCAGTCCGTTTCTTGCTTCCCAAGGTTACGGTTACGTGGTAGTTCCCATCTGGAACTTTCACGGAGAAGAAGTACGGGGCGGTACTTTTTTTTGTAGGAGCAGGCTGTAGGTCATATCCGTAGCCCAGTTCATCGTTGTACACACTGGTTTCTGTGATGGCAATACTTCCTTCTGCCACTTTTTTGTTTCCTGTAAGGTCAAAACTGAATTGCTGTGCATGGCACCAAGTGGCTGCCATCAGCATCAGCAGAGTCATTTTTACTTTCATTTTCTTGTTTTTTATAAGTTGTGTTAGGTTAATTCTCGTTTTTCGCTGCTAAGGTACACAGATTTTCTCGAATATCCATAGGTTGAGAAGAAAAAATATGAAAATGCAATTTAGACAAAATACAAATTGTGATAAAATATCCCATAAATGCATGGTAGAATAAATCAAAACTAGTACATTTGCACTGACTAATTAGTACTAATGTTAAAATTAATAAGAAAATGGCTTACGTAATTAATGACGATTGTATCGCTTGCGGTACTTGTATCAGCGAATGTCCTTCTGAAGCTATCAGCGAGGGCGAAAAGTATTCTATTGATCCCGACAAGTGCATCGAATGTGGTGCATGTGCCGATGTTTGTCCTTCTGAAGCTATCAGCTTGGGATAATATTCGATAGAACGGATTAGTTAAGTCTTTAACAGACAAAAAGCAAGGGGATGTGTCATTGGCACATCCCCTTGTCGCTATAATGAGGTTGTCTTTGAAGCGGGAAGCGGTTAAGGTCTTTAAAGTCTTTAGGGTCCTTAAAGTCCTTAATGTTCTTATCTCTTGATATAGCTTGCCTTGAAAGCGTCCTTTTTGGCTGCTGCCGCAAACTCTTGAGGAGTTATTTTGACTGGTTCTACCATGAACTCAGGTACATTGTAGCTGCGCATATAGTGTTGGTAGAACATCGGGTCTTCCTGAGGTACGGCAAAAGCCTTGTGGTCTTTGCCTTGTTCATCCATATAAGCGATATATAGGCGTGTGTAGTTGCTGTCATGTCGTCTGCTGCTGAACAGAATCCATCGTCCGTTGCTTGACCAAGAGTGATAACTTTCAGCTTTCGTGCTGTTGGCTCTTCTCAGTGGACGCGTATTCCCTGTTGTCAGGTCCATGAGGTATAAGTCCGCTTCTGGATGCCAGATGTGGAAACATCCGTATGTCCCTTGTGTGAACAACAGGTAGCGGCCGCATGGGCTGATACGGGGTAGGGTGGCACTTTTTCCCATTGCGCTTGCATCATACACCAGTTCTGGTTCCGAGAATGTATAATCTTCCACATGAAATGTGCGGCGATAGATATTGTATTTTATTTCATCGTATCGGGTCACGATGTCGGCATCTTCCGCCACACTGTCATTGTGTACGAAGTGTGCTGAGGCATAGTACAGGGTGCGTCCGTCAGGAGCCCACCAGGGGAATACCTCCATTTCGTTCTCCTCTGCGCTTATGGTACTCACTTGGTTGCGTTCTACATCGTAGAGAATCAGATCACTTCTACTGTCGAACACCTCTATCTTGTTTGCCAGTTTGGTGTGAAACGACTGTCCGGTCAGGTTGGTGGAGTAAGCGATCAGTTTCAGTGTCGGATGCCACGACGGATATACCCCTGCACTGATAGTCTCTGCTGTCTTCAAGTCCACTTTGCGTGGTGTGCCGTCAGAGACAATCATTGTTCCACCGAAACCTTGTCTCATGTGGAACTGCATATTGTCCGTGCGGTAGTTTTGATAAGAGTGGCAGTTGATGCATTGGCCCACCTCTTCATTACTTACCATCATGTTGTTGTAGATGACATGTTCTTCAAAGTTGCTCAAGCATCGTTGGTTGATGCTCAGCATTTCGTAGGCTATGTAGGAGGGGCAAATGACACGGTATGAGATGTATGGGTCTATCTCTTCTTTGGCTACGTTTATGGCAAAACTCTTGTGCCGTTTCCATTCGTTCCCGTTTCGGGTATAGACTTCCACTCCGATGCTTCCCCCTTTTGTTGCTTGCAGTATCTCTTTCCATTCTTTTTGGGGTATTTGCACATTCTTTCCTTTGCCGTATGTTTGGGTATTGCTTCCCCATTTGAATTGTGCCACACATTCTTCTGCATCTTTGACCATGAAGTTTAGTGGAGCGATGTTGCATGGAATGGTCACATTGGTATAGTCCGGATAGATTGCCGGCATATCCTTCGTGTCGCTGTATCTCTCGGGCAAAGTTGGATGACTGTTGCATGATGCCAACACCATCATCACACCTATATATATATAATAAGGTATAAGCTTGTAATTCATAATGTATAATTCATTTGTTCATCAATAACTGCTCACATTGTTACAGAAGAAGTAGAACCACCAGAACGTATCGCCGAAGGTTGGTTTCAGGATTTCAGCGATCTCTTGTTCCTTCAGCCCTTTTTTGAGGTTGTGCTGTATGATACTGTTGAACTGTATGTATCTGTTTTTTATCTGTTGCTTGTCAAACGGCATTTTGCTGATGTCGAACGGTGGCCTCTCTAGATTCCCGTACAGGTAGGCTGCCTCTTGGTAGTGCAGCGGCATGGCCTCTCCCTGATGCAGGGTTGCATATTGGAAGAATCGTGGCCAGAAGAGTTGGATGTTCTTGCTCACCATGGCATAGTTTAGCGTCACCTCTTGCAGCAGATGGCTGTCTATGTTCATGGTGTTCGAGAAGTTGTGTAGCAGATACATCTCGCAGAGGCCATTGTCACTGTCAAGGTCGTCTGTGATGTGTGCGTGCAGTTCGCGGATGGTTTTGAACTCCTCTTTATCTTTGATCAATTTGGGGTTCTGGCACAGAAGTCTCAGTTCTTCAGCTTCGTCCTTATGGAATGTTGTGAGGCTGAGCAGCTCTACGTACTTCTTCGCCGATTCAATTTCACCACTCAACAATGCACTTCGTGCCAATATTTTCAGGATACTGATGTCAAATCCATGTTCCACACCATTCTCAATAGCCCATCGGGTGGCAAAGTTCAACTTGCCATAGTGGTAGTAGAGGAGTGGCCCTGCAGTGTTTACCAGATGTATCACCAGGTTGTCGCGTTTGTGTGGCAGCATACCTCCATTGTCGTAGTGGTACATCCGGTTGCCTAACTGCCCTGTGTTCATCAGGGCAATGTTCTTCATGAGCACCATTTGTCGGGTGGGGGCGTTCGGACATTGCTTGGCCTCTTCCAGCACACCTTTCCAGTTGCAACTCTCTGTATGTCGGTACATGCGCATTTCCGCATGGTAGTTATAGTCGTCGAAGTTTGTTGTCCAGATGAGCAGGGCACATCCGGCAAGCACGATGGTCCGGCATCCTGCATGGAGGTAACGGGACTGGCTGTTTGTGGCTGTTTGCAATCTTTTGCTGCTTGCTGCCAGTGCCAGGCAAGTCAGCGTCATCAGCAAGAAGGGTGTCTCCATTATCCACGATATGGAGTCTTTGGTTGCAAAGAGGGGGAATCCGTATATCCATGCATCCTCTAGGCGGATTTGATGGTAGTGGTAATACCACAGGAGTGGACATACTGCAATCAGAATAGCAGCTGTTGCTAGTGGAATGTATCGCGAGCCGCCTTTGTTCTCTTTTTGTAGGTGGTTGATTCCCATCAGTGCGGCACCTAGCAGTGCATACCATCCTAAAATGGGATACCCCAGTGCTGTCCACACTCCGATGTAGATGCTTTTCCACCATCCTTTGGTCGTTTGTGCTCCCCATGTGCCGAGTAAAGTCAGCAGTAGGGCCACACTTTCTCCGAACCAGTATCCGGGAATTTTGAGGTAGTATATCCAATATCCCACTCCGATGATAGAACAAAGCATTGCCGTAGGGGGTATCAGTGCCAAGTAGCTCCACTCTTTTTTCAGATTGAAGACCTTGCGCGTTACCGCGTAGATGCCCAACCAGATGAGTATGAGCATACAGCTTCCCATTGCCGGGTAATAGAAGAACTGTGTCAGATAACTTCCAATCCAGCAGATGAAACCGTGTGGGGTGGCCATCATCTCTTTCCAGAATACATCGCTGGCCAGAAAGAGTGAGTTTTCCTGTACCGTGAACAGATAATCACTGTTCATCCCCACTAAAATCCATCCGGCAAACACGACAAACAACAGGACTTCCATCCAGGGTTTCCATTGGATGCCAGTTTTGCGAGGGTTTTTATGGGTTGTTGGGGTAGTGGGCTGGTTCTTTTTTTTCATGGGTGTAGTGTTTGAGCCAGATAGTGTTTATTGGGTTTTTCCTAATGGGGCTAATAGGACTAATAAGTCTAATGGGTCTAATAGGACTAATTAGCCTAATGGGACTAATTAGCCTTATTGGCCTCATTAGACTAATTGGTCTGATAGGATTTCTTGAGGGCTCCTATCAGACCAATCTCCTTCTTATTTCAGTAGAGCCAATGTATCCTTGATGCGCTTCATGGCTTCCACAATGTTCTCGTCCGATGTGGCATAGCTCATGCGGATGCATTCGGGGCTACCGAAGGCGCCACCGCCTACACAAGCTACGTGGCCTACTTCCAATAGGAACATGGCCAAGTCGGCGGCATTCTGGATGGTACGTCCTTCATAGCTCTTGCCAAAGTATGAGTCACATTTGGGGAACAGGTAGAAAGCACCTTGTGGTACATTCACCTCAAATCCCGGAATCTCTTTGGCCAGTTCCACGATGAGGTTGCGGCGGCGTTCAAAAGCCTTGCGCATCTCCTCTACAGGAGCCTGGCTTCCGGTGTAGGCTGCTTCTGCGGCCTTTTGTGATACAGAGCAGGGGCCTGAAGTGTATTGTCCTTGCAATTTGTTGCAGGCCTTTACAATCCATTCGGGACCGGCAATGAATCCTATGCGCCATCCTGTCATGGCATAAGCCTTCGATACACCGTTCACGATGATGGTATTTTCCTTCATTTCGGGGAATTGGGCAATGCTTTCGTGGGCACCCACATAGTTGATATGCTCGTAGATTTCATCAGCAATCACGTAAACTTGCGGATGTTTGGCCAGCACAGCAGCCAGTCCGGCCAGTTCTTCCTTGCTATATACCGAGCCGGTAGGATTTGAAGGTGAGCACAGGATGAGCGCCTTCGTTTTGGGCGTGATGGCCGCTTCCAGTTGGGCTGGTGTTATCTTGAAGTCCTGTTCGATACCTGCGCTGACAATGACCGGAGTTCCGTCGGCCAGTTTCACCATTTCCGGATAGCTTACCCAGTAAGGGGCAGGTACAATCACCTCATCTCCTTCACCCACCAATGCCATGATGACATTGCATACCGATTGTTTGGCACCGTTTGAGCACAGGATTTGTGCTGCCGTATAGTCCAGATTGTTTTCGTTCTTCAGTTTGGCTACGATGGCGTTGCGCAGGGCAGGGTAGCCCGGCACGGGTGAGTAGCGCGAGAAGTTTTCATCAACAGCCTGTTTGGCTGCTTCTTTGATGTGGTCGGGTGTGTTGAAGTCGGGTTCACCCACACTCAGGTTGATTACATCAATTCCTTGAGCCTTCAGCTCATTGCTCTTTTGTGACATGGCAAGCGTCTCTGATGGAGAGAGGCGTTGCAGACGGTCTGATAAGTTGTTCATCTATAGTTTATTTATTGATTTTAATTCTTCATTCTTCATTCTTCATTCTTC
>JAFXDL010000092.1 GCA_017516265.1 Bacteroidaceae bacterium | reverse complement strand
CTCTTCTGAACTCAGCAAATTGACAATATTCTGCTGTCCTGCCTTGAAATAGGGAAGCAGCATCTTGCTGAGATGACGCATGGCCATGTCGTTGATAAGTTTGTTGAAACGGCGGTAGCGCAAGGTACTCTCTTTGGGGTAAGCACCCAAGACTTTGCCACCCGTGATGCTTTCGGTACGGCGACGGTCGCGCAAAGTGTGATCCAACAATTCTATCAAGAAGAAATAACCGGCAATGAAGAAGAAGGTCAAGGCATAGGTGGCCAACAGAATCAACAACCGATTGGTAGGCATAGCCGACAAGGGGAACAAGGGGGGATTGAGGACTTGAAGGGTGGCCGTAGTCATCTGTAAATTGCGGCGACGAAGACGGGCTGCATTCAAGGCTTCCAACATCTCCATGTAGTTACCTTCGATAAAGCTGATGTGGCGCTCTTTACGGTTGATAGTGGCGCCAATAGGAGAGAAGTAGAGAAAGTCCTTATCCAAATTTTGGCGTTGGATTCCCATGGCCTCTTTTTCTGCTTCTGTCTTTTTTAGAAGTACTACTTGTTCCAACCATTGACTAATCAGACTCTTGATTTCTACATTGTTGGTACTGCTGGTTTCTTCAACAATGTTGTTGGTAATATCTTTGATGTTTTGTTCGGCTGCAGCCAACTCCTTGCGTGCAGCATCCAAAGATTCGTTGATTTCTGTATTGCCTCCTTCGTTCATTAATTCCAAGTTGGATATACGGGATTTCAGCCGGGAGATATTGTTCAGTTCGGAGATAAAATCATTGTTGCCTCGAATGACCTGTGCCTGACTGCCTAATTTGTCTTCGAAGAATTTGGCTAGAGTTTCCGATGTGGTATTGTTCAACAAGATTTCCTGTTCTTTACCTTTATGTTCGGCATCCATTACGGCCACCATCTTGGTTTGTTCACCGTAGTTGATGATACGTTTGGCCACATTGTAGGAAATCAAGGAATCTTCAGCGTTGGTCAGCAACTTGTACAAACGGGCTACTTCGCCTTCGAAGAAGCGGATAACATTATCGGTCTCTCCGAAACGGATGTGCTGATATTGGGCAATGAACTCTTCGTTGAGGATATCCAAGGTATTGTAGGCAATACCCGGATCGTTGGCAGAATAGCCAATTTCAATCATGTCACTATTGTCCATGCGGGCAACCTTAATCTTCTCGGAAAGGGCGCGGATGCTGAAATAGGGATGTCCGTAGTTGAGGAGACCATACACGAAGTTACCTGCGGAAGGGCGTTCGTATGCCATTAAGTTTTCAACAGTTTTGCTTTCGCTACGCTTGTCTATCAAGGCTTTAACCTCTTGGGGCACGGAAGCATTGAGTTCCTTGAAGTGCTCGGCCATGATGTAGTTGTTGTTCTGATTTTCGTCACCATAAGTCATGACGCGGGCAAAAAGACGGAGAGAAACCTCTTTGAGGGTACGCTCGGTACTGATGATATGAATCAGATTGGCCATATTAACGGCTGAGTTGGCAGCAGAAACACTACTACCAGTCTCGATGTTATAACCCGAGATAATACCGGTGTAGATGGTGGTCTTGACGGTATAGTCTTTCTCCAAATGACGGGTTAGAAACCAGGCAATGACGAGGGCTATCAGAGGGATGATAACCAAGTACCAGCGGATGCGGTAGAGAAAACGGACGATGTATCTGAAGTATTCCATAAATTAGTTCTTTTGATTGTTGTACAATTGTGTTTCAGAAATCGTATTGGTAATAATGGGTGTATGGGTGAGGATTTCCAACAGGATGATGTCTGTACTGATTTGGGATTGGATTGTTTGGTAGGATTGCACTGCATTATTTTCCCATCTTCTAATTTCTGCTAATTCTGTAATGGTCGCCTGATTGTTGCGGAAACGTTGCTCGGTCATTAGACCGGCACCCCGGTAGGCTGCTGCATTTTCGGCGGCAGTCTTCAAGGCGATGAGGTTGTTGGTGATACGGACGTAGATGGTGGCAATCTGTTGTTTCAGCTGGTCGAAAGCTATCTCTTTTTCGATGGCAGCTTTTTCGACGGCCAAGCGTTGGCGGTTGATACGTCCTCCTAAATCAAATAAAGACTCCAGACCGACATTGACGCTAGCACCCACATTCCAATAGCTGCTTTCATAGCCGTTGGCAAAGGTGAAAAGCGGGGTGTTGAGGTCGGTGGAAGTACTGGTTGAACTGGTATTACCATACGAATAATTAGCGTGTACACGGAAGAAGCTAAGGAAAGCCCGTTTCTCCTTAGACAGAAGTTTTTCTGCCATTTGGCGCTCTTTTTCCAACAGTTCGATGGAAGGGGTGGATTTGGCATTTTCGAACAGCATACCTAAGGGGGGGAGCTTGAATTCGGAATAGTCGATGCCATCCAATGAATTGGAGTCGAAGAAGCCGGCTTGAATCTGATTGTCGGCTTTTGTCGTCAAGGTGTCATTGGGCTGTTGGGCGCATACATAAGTTGCCATCAGGCAAAGGATTGCGGCCGGAATACACTTTTTACTCATTTGGTTTCTTCTTTATTATTTTTGAATATAGACATAGTGCATGATTATACATTCTCCTTTTGGACAAAGGCAGTCAGAGTACGCAGGATGATTTTCATATCCAATGCGAACGAGTAGGTACGGCCGTAGCTGATGTCCAACTGCTTGCGTTCATCGGCTGACAGTTTGCCTGAATCACCTCTTTTTTCTACTTGCCAAAGTCCGGTCAGACCGGCAGGAGCTATGAAACGATCTATGCTTTCGTCATCGGTCAGCAGTTCTGCTTCATACAGAGGCAACGGGCGATTGCCAACGACAGACATGTCTCCCTTCAAGATGTTAATCAATTGGGGGAGTTCATCAATGCTGTATTTGCGGATAAATCGGCCGACACGGGTGATACGTGGGTCGTTTTCGAGTTTGATGAATGCGTTCTTCTGCTGGATAGCCCGTTGGGTGCTGAGCTCTTTCTCAGAAATGATGAAGTCATCGGAAATCAGCATGACGTCCTCTTCACTATCCATGGTGGCTGATGAACGGAGAATTCCTTGTGCATCTTCTTCCTCGTTGCTATATTGATTGAGCTTTTCGAATTCCTTCAAGCGTTTGTCTGCATCGATATACATGCTGCGGAATTTGAGGAAATCAAAGATGGTGTAATTTGACCCCACTCTTTTACTCTTGTACCAAATGGGACCACGACTTTCAAGTTTGATGGCAATAGCTGTCAACAGGAATACTGGAGACAGAACAACCAAAGCGATGGATGAAAAGACGATGTCGAAAGCGCGTTTCCATGCTGGAATCTGGAAACTTAGGATTTGCTGCTTGCTTGTACGATTGGCAAACAACAAGTTCTTTTTCCGTTGGATAAATTCCAGTTTTTGGGAAATCTCAGAGATGGAAGCATTCGCCATCATCGTATCGTTGATACCTGAAGAAAGATAAGAAGTCCGTTCGCTGTCATCTATGGTGTCAGCCAAAAGAATAAGATACCCTTGAGGCAGGCGTTGACGCAGATAGGTGATGGCGGTAATATCTTCATTGATGCTGTGCTTCTCATACAGAATCACACAGTCATTGTTTCCCGTAGCTGAGGCTGCCAGTTTGCTTACACGGATGACATCTTTATATTTTGTCGCAAACTGTACTTGGCTACTGGTAACCAACTTTAATCTGTCTATCAATGCAGGATTGGTACCTAAAAAAATGACGTTAATCATTTACCTTATAATATATATATAATGTATGACTTCCTATTTATCTTTATCAAATAATCTTCTTTACTCGCACTTTCAGTTCAAGTGGGTTGAAGGGCTTGACGATGTAGTCTGCAGCTCCGATTTCCAACAGGCGGATACGTTCGCTGGTAGAGTCTTCGCTGCTGAGCATAATGACAGGGATGTGCTTGAACAATTCGTTCTGTTTCAGCCATTCAAGGAAATCATCTCCACGCATTTCAGGCATGCGGATGTCGGATATAATCAAGTCGGGAGTGTTTCCATCTTGCAACCACTTCATTCCTTGAAGTCCGTCTGACAACCAGATGCAGTCATAATCGCCCATCAGATAGATATGAAGTATTTTAGCTATAGTCTCTTTGTCATCCAAAATTAAAATTCTTTTTTTCATTTTATGCTTTACTATTAGTGATTAAAAGGTTCTATGATTGTTATTTGCAGACAAAGGTACGTGTTTTTTTTATAATAAAAAGGCTTTTTTGAAAGTTTTTTGGTTTCAATCTATTGGAAAAATGGGTATAATATGTTGCATGTGTCTGTGAGATAGTTGTTTATGCTTTGAATCTGATGCGAGCTTTTTTTGATGTTCAAGAAATCGTTTTTCTTATCTTTTGATGTACATGAAGCTGTAGAGCATATCGTTTTGAATACGATAATTTCATGTTTTGAACCTCAATATGTTATAATATGTAAAAATATAGTGTACAAATGACGATAAGTCAAAAATATCGTCTATATTTGTGGCGATAAAAATAAAATAGGGCAATGAGACAAGACATATTGAATTGTTATCGCACGGTGAATCCTCATGTTTCAGTGGATTGTGTATTGATAGGTTTTGACGGAGAGCAGCTCAGTGTTCTTTTGGTAAAGCGTCAGGGAGTCGTTGACAAGGACTTCTGTGACACCAAGCTTCCTGGAAGTTTGATCTATGTGGATGAAGATTTGGATGAGGCGGCCGAAAGAGTGTTGACGGAGTTGACAGGGTTGAAAAATGTAAAGCTTGACCAGTTCAAGGCTTTCGGTGCTAAGGACCGTACGAAAAATCCTAAAGATACACTTTGGCTGGAGCGCTTGCACAGTTTGAAGAGCCCTGTTGACAGGATTGTGTCAGTGGCTTATCTGTCTTTGCAGAAAGTGGACCGTAAGATGATGTTCCCTTCATATAAGTATGAACCTTGTTGGAAGCCTGTAAAGGAGGTCGGAGAATTGGCCTTTGACCACAAGATGATTATTGATGAAGCCCTGTTGTATATACGTAATAGGGCCGAGTTGAATCCTACATTCCTTTTTGCTCTGTTGCCGAAAAAGTTTACGGCTGCTCAGATGCGTAAGTTGTTTGAGCTTGTGTATGACAAGAGTTTTGATGTACGTAATTTCCACAAGCGTATAGCCCAAATGCCCTATGTGGTGGCGCTTGATGAGAAGGAGAGGGGAGTGCCTCATCGCGCGGCTCGCTATTATAAGTTTGACAAGAGTAAAGTGAAGTGATGCTTCATCCTACCATACCTTTGGGATGAACCATGCTTAGCCCAAGGGTAAGGTAGGTCAGATAGATATATAGATTATGTAAGCAATTAAATAAAGAACTAATAAAAAACTATAGATTATCATGTATTTGTTAGGATTTGATATTGGCAGTTCATCCGTGAAGACAAGTTTGGTGAATGCTGAGAATGGAAAATGCGTAGCTTCTGCATTTTATCCCAAAAGTGAAGCTCCTATTACTGCAGTGCAGCCCGGTTGGGCAGAGCAAGACCCTGAAATGTGGTGGACGAACCTGAAATTGGCTTTGGCCGATGTGATGGCCGCTTCGGGTGCTAAAGCAGAAGATGTGGCTGCTATCGGTATTTCTTATCAGATGCACGGATTGGTTTGTGTGGACAAGAACCAGCAAGTGCTCCGTCCTTCTATCATTTGGTGTGATTCTCGTGCAGTACCTTTTGGAGAGAAAGCATTCAAAGAGATTGGTGAAGAGATGTGCCTGAAACATTTGCTGAATTCGCCGGGTAATTTTACCGCATCCAAACTGGCATGGGTGAAGAAGAATGAGCCCGAACTGTTTGAGCGCATTGACAAGATTATGCTTCCGGGTGATTATATCGCCATGCGTCTCACGGGAGAGGCTTGCACTACGGTTTCGGGTCTTTCAGAGGGAATGCTTTGGGATTTCCAGAAGAATGATGTGGCAGATTTCTTGTTGGATTATTATGGCTTTGACCGTTCTGTTATTCCTACAATACGTCCGACGTTCAGTGAGCAGGGCCGCATGACTGCTCAGGCAGCTGCTGAATTGGGTTTGAAGGAAGGGACTCCTATTACCTATCGTGCAGGTGACCAGCCGAATAATGCACTTTCTCTGAATGTGTTTAATCCTGGAGAGATTGCCTCTACTGCAGGAACATCAGGTGTGGTATATGGTGTGAACGGAGTGACTGACTACGATCCGCTGTCACGTGTGAATACTTTTGCGCATGTGAACCATACGGGAACTGATCCTCGCACAGGCGTACTCCTTTGTATCAATGGTACCGGTATCTTGAATTCATGGATGAAGCGTAACGTTGCTCCTGAAAATATCTCTTATGCTGAAATGAACGACTTGGCCGCACAAGCCCCCATTGGAAGTGCTGGTGTAAGCATTATGCCCTTTGGTAACGGAGCCGAGCGTATGTTGCAGAATCAGGAAGTCGGTTGCTCTATCCATGGTGTAAACTTCAATATTCATGGCAAGCGCCATTTGCTTCGTGCCGCTCAAGAGGGTATTGTCTTCTCATTCAAATATGGTATAGAGATTATGCAGGGTATGGGAATGAATATCAGCAAGATTCATGCCGGTCATGCCAATATGTTCCTTAGTCCTATTTTCCGCAATACATTGGCAGGAGTGACAGGTGCCACCATCGAACTCTATGATACAGACGGTTCTGTGGGAGCTGCTAAGGGTGCTGGTATGGGAGCCGGTATCTATAAGGATAATAATGAAGCTTTTGCAACTTTGGAGAAATTGCAAGTCATTGAACCTGTAGAGGCTGACCGTGCTGCGTATGCCGAGGCTTATGAACGTTGGAAAGCTACATTAAGTAAAGAAGTAAGACTTATTGATTAAAATAAACAATATTAACTCATTAAAAAAACAAAAAGATTATGGACAAGAAAATTTATTTTCCTGGTATTGAAAAGATTAAGTTCGAAGGAAAAGAAAGTAAGAACCCCATGGCTTTCCGCTACTATGATGCAGAGAAGGTAATCATGGGTAAGAAAATGAAGGATTGGTTGAAGTTCGCCATGGCTTGGTGGCATACTCTTTGCGCAGAAGGCGGTGACCAGTTCGGTGGTGGTACCAAGAAATTCCCTTGGAATGTAGCATGTGACAAGGTGCAGGCTGCTAAGGATAAGGTAGATGCAGGTTTTGAGTTCATGCAGAAGATGGGTATCGAGTACTATTGCTTCCACGATGTTGACCTCTGCACTGAAGCTGACACAATCGAAGAGTACGAAGCTAACCTGAAAGAAGTGGTTGCTTACTTGAAGGAGAAGCAGGCTGAGACTGGTATCAAACTTCTGTGGGGTACTGCCAATGTATTCGGTCATGCACGTTACATGAATGGTGCTGCTACCAATCCCGAGTTTGATGTTGTGGCTCGTGCTGCTGTTCAGGTTAAGAACGCCATTGACGCAACAATTGAGTTGGGTGGAACTAACTATGTGTTCTGGGGGGGACGTGAAGGCTATATGAGCTTGCTCAATACCGACCAGAAGCGTGAGAAGGAGCATTTGGCACAGATGTTGACCCTTGCCCGCGACTATGCCCGTGCAAAGGGATTCACTGGTACTTTCCTTATCGAACCGAAGCCCATGGAGCCTTCTAAGCATCAGTATGATGTGGATACTGAGACTGTTATCGGCTTCCTCAAGGCTCACGGCTTGGAGAACGACTTCAAGGTAAACATCGAGGTGAACCACGCTACTTTGGCCGGACATACTTTCGAACATGAATTGGCAGTTGCTGTTGACAACAACATGTTGGGTTCAATCGACGCTAACCGTGGTGACTATCAGAATGGCTGGGATACAGACCAGTTCCCCATCGACAATTATGAACTCATCCAGGCTATGATTCACGTTATCCGTAATGGCGGATTTGGCAATGGTGGTACAAACTTCGATGCCAAGACACGTCGTAACTCTACCGATTTGGAGGATATCTTCATCGCTCACATCGCAGGTATGGATGCTATGGCTCGTGCCCTTGAAAGCGCAGCTGCTTTGCTCGAAGAGAGTCCTTACAAGAAGATGTTGGCAGATCGTTATGCTTCATTCGATAGTGGCAAGGGTAAGGAGTTCGAGGAAGGCAAGCTCAGCCTTGAAGACCTCGTTGCATATGCCAAGACTGTAGGCGAGCCCAAGCAGGTAAGCGGCAAGCAGGAATTGTATGAGGCTATTGTTAACATGTACGCATAAGTCAGAGCAAGTTTCTAAGTTTTGATAGATGATAGAGGGGATGCGCTTTTCGGATGAAAGGTGTGTCCCCTCTTCTTTTTACAATCGGCAGAAATAATTCCGGAATACATCCATGGGATGAACGATATAAAGTCGGTGCATGTTTATGGAACATCCATGGGATGAATGACAAACATCCACGGGTTGAATGTCATACAGTTATCCCTTTTTATGAATGGGGAAAACCACATCTTCCAGAGCTGAAATATGGTTGCAGAATAGTTGTATCTTTGTTTTTTTTTCTGAAAATATCTTGAAAATAGAAATAAAATCACTACATTTGCACCTTTAATCATCATAAAAGTTGTATAAAGTTTAAAATCATTATGGCAAACAACAATCATCTTGTAATTATGGCAGGTGGTATCGGTAGCCGTTTTTGGCCCATGAGTACCCCTGAAAAACCCAAACAATTCATTGATGTCTTGGGATGTGGACGTACACTTATTCAATTGACAGCAGACCGTTTCAAGGGCATTTGTCCTCCTGAGAACATTTGGGTAGTTACAAGCGAGAGTTATGCTGAAATTGTAAAAGAGCAGCTTCCGGATATTCCTGAAAAGAATATATTGCGTGAGCCATGCCGTCGTAATACAGCTCCCTGCATTGCGTATGTCAGTTGGTGTATCAAGGCGCAGGACCCTAAAGCTAATATGGTGGTGACTCCTAGTGACCATGTTGTGATGGATGTTCCTGAGTTCCAGCGTGTCATAAAGTCTGCATTGGATTTTACTGCCAAGTCTGATGCGATTCTTACTCTCGGTATGAAGCCTACTCGTCCGGAAACGGGGTATGGTTACATCGAGGCAGACCTTTCTGCTGCTTCAGCACGTAATAAGGAAATTTTCCGTGTCGATTCTTTTAAGGAAAAACCCGATTTGGCTACGGCAGAAAAGTATGTGAAGAAGAGCAATTACTTGTGGAATGCCGGTATCTTTGTGTGGAATGTCAGCACGATTGTCAATGCTTTGCGAGTGTATCAGCCCGCTATTTCTGATATTTTTGAGAATCTTCTTCCTTATTATGGAACTCCCCTTCAGCAGGAGAAGATAAATCAGGAGTTCCCCAAATGTGAGAACATCTCTGTTGACTATGCTATCCTGGAGAAGGCTGAGGAGATTTTTGTTTTCCCTGCATCTTTTGGTTGGAGTGACTTGGGTACATGGGGAAGCCTTCATGGACAGAGCAAGCACGATAATAACAACAATGTCTGCATCGGTTCTGATATCCGCCTTTTTGAGACAAAGAATTGCCTCATACATACCACTCAAGAGCGTCGTGTCGTAGTACAGGGGCTCGATGGATATATTATTGCCGAAAAGGATAATACCTTGCTCATCTGTCAGATGAGTGAGGAGCAGCGCATCAAGCAGTTCTCTGAATAACATGTCGTGAGGGGAGGTGAAATGCAGGGATGCATCCCTCCCTATGATACAGGATGAGGCGGTATCTCTGATGCGTGATGGATTATGATGGAAATATAAACATCCAATTTATATATAAAAATGAAAAAAGTTGCTTTAATTACTGGAGTTACAGGTCAGGATGGTTCATTCTTGGCTGAGTTTTTGCTTGAAAAGGGGTACGACGTACATGGTACTATCCGTCGTTCGTCTGTTGACTTTCGTGAGCGCATTGCTCATCTCGAAGGTACTCCCAATTTTCATCTTCATTATGCCGACCTTAGCGACTCGATGAGTCTTGTTCAGGTTGTGGCTAAGGTGCGTCCTACAGAAATCTATAACTTGGCAGCACAAAGCCATGTGCAGGTTTCGTTTGATTCTCCCGAGTTCACTGCAGATGTTGATGCTACGGGTGTACTTCGTGTTCTTGAGGCCGTACGCCAGTGCGGATTGGCTGATACCTGCCGCATCTATCAGGCTTCTACTTCAGAACTTTATGGTAAGGTTGAGGAGGTTCCTCAGAATGAGAATACTCCTTTCCACCCGTATAGTCCTTATGCCGTAGCCAAGCTCTATGGGTATTGGATTGTGAAAGAGTATCGCGAAGCATACAACATGTATTGTTGTTCTGGTATCCTCTTCAATCATGAGAGCGAACGTCGTGGAGAGACTTTCGTGACCCGTAAGATTACTCTGGCTGCTGCCCGTATAGCACAAGGCAAGCAGGACAAACTTTATTTGGGTAACCTCTCTTCGTTGCGTGACTGGGGCTATGCCAAGGACTATGTCGAGTGTATGTGGCTCATCCTTCAGCAGGAAAAGCCCGAAGACTTTGTGATTGCTACGGGCAAACAGCACTCTGTGCGTGAGTTCTGTTATTTGGCCTTCAAGCATGCAGGCATTGAACTCGAATTCCAGGGAGAGGAAGAAAATGAAGTGGGTATAGATAAGGCTACTGGCCGTGTGTTGGTTGAAGTCAGCAAAGATTTCTATCGTCCTACCGATGTGGTTAACCTCTGGGGAGATCCTACCAAGGCCAAGCAGAAACTCGGATGGAATCCGGGTAAAACCTCTCTTGAGGAACTTGTGCGCATCATGGTTGACCATGACATGAAGCAGGTGGCTGTTGAGCGTGCCAGCGAACACATCAAGATGAATCTGGCCGAATATCTGGAGAAAGGTATTGTGAAATAAAGAAAGGGAAGACCTCATCCCGGCCTTCCTCAAGGGGAAGGAGTAGATAGTATCACAGACTATTTACTCCTTTCCTTTGTAGAGGGACAAGAGGGAGGGGGCATTATATGCTTATGGACAAATCTGCAAAAATATACGTTGCCGGCCATCGTGGGCTTGTTGGCTCGGCCATTTGGAAAAATCTTCAAGCTAAGGGGTACACGAACCTTGTTGGACGCACTCATAAAGAACTCGATTTGCTCGATGGGGTTGCCGTGAAGCGATTCTTCGATGAGGAACAGCCCGAGTATGTCATCCTTGCCGCTGCCCATGTGGGAGGAATTATGGCTAACAATACGTATAGGGCCGATTTTATTTATGAAAACCTGCAGATTCAGCAGAATGTTATCGGTGAAAGTTTCCGCCATGGTGTGAAGAAGCTTCTTTTTTTGGGTAGCACATGTATTTATCCTCGTGACATCGAACAACCCATGAAGGAGGATGCCTTGCTGACTTCCACGCTTGAGTACACCAATGAGCCTTATGCCATTGCAAAGATTGCCGGACTCAAGATGTGTGAGAGTTTCAACCTCCAGTATGGCACCAATTATATAGCCGTGATGCCTACAAATCTGTATGGTCCTAATGATAATTTCCACCTTGAAAAGAGTCATGTGCTGCCTGCTATGGTGCGCAAGATTCATCTTGCAAAATGCTTGAATGAAGGCAATTGGGAAGCGGTGCGTCGTGATATGGATCTTCGTCCCGTTGAAGGGGTAAGTGGTTCCAATACAGACGATGAAATTCTGGCTATTCTAGCCAAGTATGGTATTACTCCTGATGAAGTGAAATTGTGGGGTACAGGTAAGCCTCTGCGCGAATTCTTGTGGAGTGAAGAAATGGCGGATGCTAGTGTGTATATCCTTGAGCATGTTGACTTTAAGGATACCTATCAAGAGGGAGCCCGTGAGGTGCGCAATTGTCATATCAATATTGGTACAGGCAAGGAAATCACCATAGCCGACCTCGCTCAATTGATTGTCAAGGAGGTCGGATTCAAAGGTGCTCTTACATTTGACTCCACCAAGCCCGATGGTACTATGCGCAAACTGACAGATGTCAGCAAACTCCATGCCTTGGGATGGCATCATCAGATTGAGATTGAGGAAGGTGTCCATCGCATGTATCAGTGGTATCTTGGTTGAAGATATGCGTGAGTGCAAGGACTCTGTCTGAGGCATTGTTCCTTTGTCTGAAAGTGTGGATATTTAACGTGAGTCGGTATAAGAAAGTCTGTTTGAGGCTTTGGGATACGTCTGAGAGCTTCCAATTTTTATCAGGTGTCCGAGAAAATTCTATCAGGTGTCCGAAGAAATTCTTTCAGCTGATATCTAGAACCCGATCAGCTGATAGATTTTGGTGGGATACCGGATAAAGTTTCACTCTTGTATCGGACTCACGTTTTTTTATTTTGATAGTGGAGCCTATAAGGTCATTTTTGAGGTCATCGATAATGATTTTGTAGGCTCTTTTTCTTTTGTTAATCTTATAGATTCTGCCTCAATTTCCTTTTTCATTATTTGCAATCCCGATATGGCAATACTTCCATTCGGAAGAAGCAAAATTAGAAGTGTGTGAGAATTACGGAAAATTTTCTCTGTTTCTGATTCCTTTTTCCTTGTACAAAGGGGGTACTTACCGTCTTTTTTACGTAAATTTGCACCATCTTTTGATAAATTCACTATTTTATTAATTATATGGCAAACATAGTAAAATTACGTAAAGGTTTGGACATCAATCTGAAGGGCAAACCGGCGCGGGAGATGCTGGATGTGAAGCCTGCGGCAGGGTATGCGCTCTGTCCGGATGACTTCACGGGTGTGACTCCCAAAGTCGTTGTCAAGGAGGAGCAGATGGTCAAAGCGGGTGAACCCTTGTTCATTGACAAGAATCACCCTGAAGTAAAGTTCGTTTCGCCTGTCAGCGGTAAGGTGACGTTGGTTGAGCGCGGTGCTCGTCGCAAGGTGCTCAGCGTGCGTGTAGCTGCGGAGGGAAGCGAAGTGGTAGATTTTGGCAAGAAGAGTGTGGCATCGCTCACCGGCGAGCAGGTGAAGGAGGCTTTGCTGGAGGCTGGTCTTTTCGCATTCTTCAAGCAGCGTCCGTACGACGTGGTTCCCTCTCCCGAGGTGGCTCCCCGTGCCATCTTCGTGTCGGCCTTTGATTCTCAGCCTTTGGCTCCCGAGTTCGAGTATGTGCTGAACGGCCAGGAGGCAGACTTCCAGACAGGTCTTGACGCATTGGCCAAGATGGCTCCCACTTATCTGGGTGTGAGTGCCAAGCAGACTTCGGCTGCGTTGAAAGAGGCCAAGGGAGTGACTGTGACAGTGTTCGATGGTCCTCATCCCGCAGGAAACGTAGGTGTACAGATTAACCACACAGCTCCCGTGAACAAGGGTGAAGTGGTGTGGACATTGGGTGCTGAGGAAGTTATCTTCATCGGTCGTCTGTTCAACAAGGGACAGGTAGATTTGACTCGCATCATTGCCGTGGCCGGTTCGGAAGTGAAGACTCCGGCATATGCCCGTGTGAAGGTGGGTGCTCAGATTGCGAGCGTGTTGGACGGTCGTTTGGCCGAAGGCAAGAACCTGCGCATCATCAACGGTAACGTACTGACCGGCGATAAGAGCTCGCTCGAAGGTTTTGTGGGCGCTCATGCTACGGAGCTGACCGTTATTCCCGAGGGTGACGATGTCCACGAAATGCTGGGTTGGATTATGCCCCGCTTCGACCAGTACAGCACCAGCCGCAGCTACTTCAGCTGGTTGTTGGGCAAGAAGGAGT
>JAFXDL010000008.1 GCA_017516265.1 Bacteroidaceae bacterium | reverse complement strand
CGATGATGAGATGGAATTGCTCCGTCCACACGTCATGTTTCTCGAAAATAAGGGATACGAAGTGATGACGGCCACCAATGGACAAGATGCATTGGACTTGTGTCGCGAACACACGTTCGACCTCATCATGCTGGACGAGAATATGCCTGGCCTCAGCGGATTGGAAACATTGGGACGAATCAAGGAGATGTATCCGGCCATCCCCGTGGTGATGGTGACCAAAAGCGAAGAGGAAAACATCATGGATCAGGCTATCGGCTCAAAAATAGCTGACTACCTGATAAAGCCCGTGAACCCTCATCAGATATTGATGACACTGAAGAAGAACATCCACCAACGCGATATCCTGACTGAAAAGACCGATACCAGCTATCAGCAGAACTTTGGAAGACTGGGCATGCAAATCAATGATGCACGTACGTGTGAAGAATGGATGGAGGTGTACAGGCAATTGGTCTCATGGGAACTGCAATTGTCCGAGGCTGACAGTAACATGACCGAGATGCTACGTATGCAAAAGACCGAAGGGAACAACGGATTTGCCAAATTCATCAAAAAGAACTATCTGAACTGGATATCCTCAGCCGAAGAACGTCCGCTGATGAGCCCTGATATCTTCAAACGCAAAATCTTCCCCAGTATCGACCGTGGTGAGAAGGTCTTCCTGATTGTCCTCGACAACTTCAGATATGACCAATGGCGTCAATTGGCCACCGAACTGGCCCAGGGATTCTCTATTGAAGAAGAGCTGTATATGAGTATCCTGCCAACAGCTACCCAATATGCACGCAATGCGATCTTTAGCGGGTTGATGCCCAATAAGATAGCACAAATGTTCCCAGACTTGTGGGTGGACGAAGACGAAGAGGAAGGCAAGAACCTCAACGAAGCGCCACTCATACAGACGCAAATTGACCGTTTCCGGCGAAAGGACACGTTCTCATACCACAAGATAAATGACTCTTCAGGTGCCGAGAAACTTATCAACCAATTCAAGCAATTTGGCCACTATGACTTGAATGTGGTGGTATTTAACTTTATAGACATGCTCAGCCATGCCCGTACGGAAAGCAGAACTGTGCGCGAACTGGCCAATGATGAAGCAGCCTATCGGAGCATTACCCTTTCGTGGTTCAGACATTCACCCGTACGCGAACTCTTGAAATTGTTGGCCGAGAGTGAATATACTGTGTTCATTACTACCGATCATGGAAGCATCCGCGTAGATAAAGCCCTCAAAGTAGTGGGCGACCGTAATGTGAACACCAACCTGCGCTACAAGTTGGGAAAGAATCTTAGCTACAATCCCAAGGATGTGTTTGAAATAAAGGACCCTTCTAAGGCCCAATTGCCTTCGCCCAATATCAGTACGGCATACATCTTTGCTACGGGGAGTGACTTCTTTGCCTATCCCAACAACTACAACCACTACGTGTCTTACTACAAGGAGACCTTCCAACACGGTGGTATCTCAATGGAAGAAATGCTCATCCCACTGATAACCCTGCAACCAAAGAAAAGGTAATTCCTGAACGACTCCCTGCTTTGCATATCGGATATATGATGGAAAAGGGGATATTGAGCTTGCGAAATTTAAAACCTTTACAATATGGAAATTAAAATCAATTCATTAGAGTCCATCCACGAAGCGGCCCGCCAATTCATAGCGGCTATGGATGAAAATACGGTCTTTGCCTTCTATGGCAAGATGGGGGCTGGGAAAACTACTTTCGTAAAAGCCCTGTGCGAAGAATTGGGTGTGACGGATACTATCAACTCACCTACGTTTGCCATCGTCAATGAGTATCGGGCAGACGAAACGGGCGAGCTTATCTATCACTTTGATTTTTATCGCATCAAACGCATTGAAGAAGTTTATGACATGGGATATGAGGATTACTTCTATAGCGGTGCACTCTGTTTCATCGAATGGCCCGAACTGATAGAAGATGTGCTTCCTGAGGATGCCGTACGCGTCAGCATCGAAGAGCAGGAAGATGGGACGCGCCTTCTCCGATTCTAAAACGTAGATAAAACAGAAATGATACCTACTGACCCGATGATGCTATTCAGTTTCATCAACATGAAACTACGCGACCAATACCCTTCGCTTGACGAATTGTGTGAAGACATGGGCATTGACAAGGATGAGCTTTTGGTCACTCTTGCCAATGTAGGTTTCGAATATAGTGAGGAAAATAATAAGTTTTGGTAAGAATCCCACACGGTGGTTGCAAAAATAAAAGGGTGTGTCAGGAAAAGAAGTGACACACCCTTATTTGTTATAAATTCATGCTAGAGAAAAAATCTCATTCATCGGAATGCTCAGTGTCATCCACCAAGTCGTCATCCGCGGTAGCATTGCCAATCCATCGGGCGGGTATTCCGTCGTTGGTGCAACAACTATAGACAATGGCACCATCGTCTGTTTTATTGAAACCGGCAATGCCGCCACTATAACAATTGGTTGCTACACTGGCCTCTGCTATACCACTATTGATGGCTTGATGTACTTCTCCTTTGTTGATATTGTAACCTACTATACCTCCAGCTGTGGCATGTGTTTCATCTCCTGAAATACCAACCACTGTTATATTGCCTTGATTATTACCAGAATAAACAAATGCACTATCAAGTTGTCCAACAAGTCCACCTCCATATACCATCTCTCCTGCGGTTAAAGAGATATTGATATTTCCTTTATTTGTAACCGACTCTATAGTTGCGCCACTTGAATGACGTCCGACGATTCCTCCCGCTGATGCCACATTGTGCGATGTTTCAACAATGATATCGCCAATATTTGTGCTATTGACAATGGCTCCAACTACAGGAGGATTTAATTTAGTGTTGGCTGAGGTCAAACCAGCAATACCTCCTGCACGTACTTGGCTGTTACGAGCAATCAAATTACGCGTGTTTTCACATCCTGTAATCAAATTGGAATTTCCACCTGAAATGCCTCCCATATGAATATAAGCCTTCTCATTTGTATTGATATTTTCTACAGATATACTTCCATAATTTTGACTGGCAGAAATTGTACCATAATTCAAACCTGTAATGCCACCAACATAGATATTCGTCTGATCGTCCGAAACAAACGCCATACGTCCTGTAATATTCACATAATTTCGACATCCTTCAATTTTTCCATAATTTATAGAACAAATACTACCGGTATAAATCAGTCCCACTTTATCTGTTTCTGCTTTACATGAGCCACTGACTAGAATATTTTGGATAGAACCCTCAGAATAGCCAAAAAGACCTGCCATATTATAACTTCCTTTCAACGTCGCATTCAAATTCTTAATCTGATGTCCGCCTCCCACAAAAGTTCCTTTGAATGGGGTCTCCTCTTTATTGCCCACAGGTGTCCATTCAATATTGTTCAAATCGATATCGGCAGAGAGGTAGATGGTTTTACCTTCGAAGGTATTTCCCTCGTTGACCAACTTTGCCAATCCTGCCAAATCCTCTGGTTGGAAAAGCGTCATGGCAGAAAGGTCAGGTGCATACCAACTGGTATTGTTTGCTCCACTCCATGCCTGGCTTGTCACACTTTCCACATTGCCAACTTCTCCTTCTGTCCAATCTGTAATGGATGCGCTTAACGATGCATTCACGGTCTTGTCAGTCAAGTTGATTTCATAGTTATAGGATTTCCCTGAAAGCCACTTCTGGTCGCTCGACAATGTGTACATGAAATTCTTGCCCGAAGCCAAGGATACTATAATGGCCACATTGTTACACTCCTGCGGTATCATTATGGATTCAGCTTTCACTCCATCTGTCGTTTCTGTCGTGAGGGCTTTCACGTCCAAAGCTTCTGTGCCTAAGGTAAAAGCGGCATCGGTCAATGAGAATGTAGCCTCGGTAACCGCCTTGCGCAATGTCAAAGACAATCCTGTCAAATCTGCCGATGAAATTCCATATCCTGCCTTGATGGTAAAGATTACCTTACTCATCTTATGCTCAAAGTTCAATGCGAGTGCAGAAGTGGTCGATTGCACGTTCTTCTGATTATTACTGTACAGAAAGTCTATTTCTGATTTTCTCTTTTGGTTGCTTACGTCCAATCTGACCTTATAATCTTCCACATTGTCAAAGGGATAATAAGCAACAAAACTCACGGCACTGCTCACGGGATAATACATCTTGTCCAAGTCCGTAGCGGGTGTAATGTTACCTGTTGTTGAAGCTAAATACTTGAAATTGGAAACATTGTCAACCACTGTTGCATCCGAAAGAGCTCCATTGGAATAGTGCATAAAGATACCAATCTCGTCTCCCTCTTCCCATTGGTTGTCCACAACACGTGTCTGTATCTGACTTGAGAAACGGACTTCTACATTACTCATTGCTACACCTTCCTCATCATCGTTGCACGATGACAATGCGGTACACATTACCAAGGCCATTACGCCTCCCAATACAAGTTTGTTCATGATGTTTTATTTTATTGGTTAATTTTTTACAAAAGTAAGCATTATCTATGAAAAGAAATAAAAAACAGGGAGACAATTGTCTCCCTGTTATGTAAATTTAAGATTTCAGACAAATAAAACTGTTATTCAGCATTTCTTTTTCTATTTTTTGAAAAGAAACGAACTATTAGAGTCCTAGTATTTTGTTCTTCGCTCAATTACCAATACGGAATGAGGGCTTGGAAGAGGTGGAGCTCTTTGTGTTTGTGACAGGTGTGGTTGTGGCTGGCATAACTTGAAGTAGCTCTTTTATCTTGGGTAGCTCTTTCTCTATCTCTCTGATACGCTTGGCATCGCTGGGGTGGGTGCTCATAAATTCGGGTACCTGTTGGCCATCGGCTGACATCTTTTGCCAAAAGCCGATGGCAACATCGGGATTGTATCCGGCAATGGTCATTAGGATAAGGCCCATGTAGTCGGCCTCCAGTTCATGCTTGCGTGAGAAGGGTAGGGTGAGTCCATACTGGGCGCCCAAACCATAGACCTGCGCGGCCATGCTCTGTATAGCTGCACTCTTTTCAGAGACAGCAGCACTGAGTATTTGTGCACCATACTCGGTGAGCATTTGTTGGCTCATGCGTTCGTTGCTGTGTTTGGCTACGGCATGAGCTACTTCATGACCTACGACCACAGCCAATTCATCTTCAGAAGCAACAAGGTTCATGAGTCCTTCGTACACCACAATCTTTCCTCCTGGCATACAGAAGGCGTTCACCTGATTGTCGTTCACCAGGTTGAACTCCCAAGCAAAGTTGGCCAGTTCACTCTCCATGCCATTTTCGCGGAGGTAGAGTTCGGTGGCTGCGGCGATGCGCTGCCCTACACGGGTGACCATGGCAGAGCGGTTGCTATTGGTAGAGCGTGAAGCGCTGCTCATGTAGCTGCTATACTGGGTGAGACTGGCAGAGAGCACCTCTTGGTCACTTACTAACAGAACTTGCCGACGCCCGGTGATGGGCACTGTGCTGCAACCGATACACAGAAGTACGGTTGCCAAAAGGGATAATGCGTATTTCTTCATAGGAGAAGTTAGAAATAAAGGCCAAAGCCGAGTTTGAATCCTACTTTACTATAGTCCTTGTCCTTGAAACTGAGGTCGTAATAGACGGCAGGTTCGATGGTTACCGTTCGGCTGAGGAAGAATGCATAGCCTGCCTCAAAAGACCAGAGTGCATCGTTGAAGTCGTTGTTCTCGGACTTGTATTCAAAATGGCGGAACTTGACTCCTGTGCCCAAGTAAATGCCGTTTTGACTGAAGTAATAGCGTCCGCCTACACCAAAGGTGGCACTGCGCTCATCCTTTTCGTTATATACGCCCTCGGCATTGAGCAGTAGGGAGAGGTTGTCAAACAGGAAAGTACCGGCCGTAATCTGTGCGCCTAGACGCAAATCCTCGGAGCCGCTATAGGAGAGGCCCAAGTTGGATACGGCGGCATTGAAATACCATTTGTTCTGCTCGAACTGCGCGTGTGCCAATGTGGTTGCAGCCAGCATCACGAGACATACAAGTAACTTTTTCATAATCTTAATTGTCTTCTTTTTTATACCTTAAAAATGTTATTTACTTATTGTTGTTCATTTTGTTGTTCATTTCCTCTTCGTGCTTGGCGGCCATCTGCTCTTTCTTGCGGAGCACCCACCAGAGGAGGGCAATGATGATGTAGGAGGCGCTGACGGTAATCCACTTCTCGGTGTCGCTCATCGCATTGTTGCGTGGAATGAAGTAGATAGCCATGACCGTGGCATAGATGAATAAAGCCAGGGGCATGATGACGGATTTGCGGAATCTTTTCATTGTTGAGTGTTCCTTATTTTAATGCTTTTCTTTTCCATAGGATGAACCATACCAGGCCAATCAGGGTGCAGATTCCTCCTATGACATATCCCCAAGTGGTGGGCAGGGCAAAGCCTTCGGGAGCCATGCTGATGTAGGTGGAGCAGACACATGTCATCAACAGGGCGGGAAGTAGTGTGATGAAATAGTTCTTCTGCTTCAGCGTCAGATAGACGGTGATGGCCCACAGAGTGAAGACGGCCATAGTCTGATTGCACCAGGCGAAGTAGCGCCAGATGATTTTGAATCCGTCTGCATCGGTCAGACTGTAAATCAGGATTGCTATGGTGATGGCAAACATGGGAATGCAGATAATCAATCGGTTGCGAATCTTTTTCTGGTCAAAGTGAAGGAAGTCGGCCATGATGAGACGTGCCGAACGGAGTGCCGTGTCGCCACTGGTGATGGGGGCAGCCACGATGCCGAGGATGGCCAGTATACCTCCGAATGTGCCTAGCCAGTCCTTGGAAATCAGAGTGGCTACAGCTGCTCCTGAATAGGCTTTGCCTGTCACTTGGTCAACGATGCCATTTTCCTGGAAGAACCATGTGGCCGCTGCTGCCCAGATGAGTGCCACGATGCCCTCGGCTACCATTGCTCCGTAAAAAATGGGGCGGCCGTGCTTCTCGTTCTCCATGCAACGTGCCATCAGGGGCGACTGGGTGGCATGGAAACCGCTGATGGCTCCACAGGCAATGGAGATGAACATCATGGGGAAGATGGGGTTGGGGTCGTACTTAGTGCCGAATCCATCCCATATCTCGGGAAGTTCAGGTGACTTGATATAGAGCATCACAACAATGCCAAGCGCCATGAACAGAAGGGCGGCGGCAAAGAGGGGATAGATGCGGCCGATAATCTTGTCCACCGGCATGAGGGTGGCTAGAATGTAGTAAAGGAAAATGATACCAATCCAAAAAAGGAAGTCGAGGGAAGCAGGAGTCATACCTGCCAACAATTCGGCTGGACCTGATACGAATACTGCTCCTACAAGCACCATCAGTACCATGGCAAAAATGCAGAAGACGGTCTTGGTGCGCTTGCCCAGGAAACGACCGATGATTTCGGGCAGACTCTCACCACCGTGGCGGATGGACAACATGCCAGAGAAATAGTCGTGTACAGCACCGGCAAAGATGGTGCCGAGCACAATCCACAAATAAGAGGCTGTGCCGAACTGGGCTCCCATGATGGCTCCGAAGATAGGACCTAATCCTGCAATGTTGAGGAATTGGATCATGAAAATCTTCCAGTTAGGGAGGCGGATGAAGTCAACTCCGTCAGCCTGGGTGATGGCTGGTGTCTGACGGGTCGCATCGGGTGCAAAAATTCTCTCTACATAGCGGCCGTAGATGAAATAGCCGCCTATCAAAAGCAATAGTGCCAAAGTGAATGTAATCATATTGCCTGTACTTTAAGTCTGAAAATTGATGCAAAAGTAAGGAAATATTAGAAAAGTTGCAGCATTACAGCCCAATTATTTCGATTTATTAGACAGAAAT
>JAFXDL010000091.1 GCA_017516265.1 Bacteroidaceae bacterium | reverse complement strand
GTCAAATATAGCAGAGGGTAATGGCCGCTCGACGAATAAAGATTACGCACATTTTTTATCAATTGCACGAGGGTCATTGTATGAAACATTGACACAGCTTGAGATTGCCAAAAAGCTTGGTTATGTATCAAATATCGAGGGGGTTGAAAGTGTAGCTACAGAAGTGGGGCGTATGTTGGGGGCAATGCTCAAGAAGTACGGAACAATTCAAGAAAAATAACCTCACAACTGCTCACCTTCACCTTAGACCTTCACCTAAAAACATGGGAGAGAAAACCCAAGAAAATTCATTAATGGGATATTCGGCTGCATACCCCACGGGGCGCGAGCTTAGGAACGATGCGCCGGAGAAGCTTTGCTTCGTAGGGAAGGTCGCAGAATGCGACGACGAAGTCGCCCACAAGGGCCCGCGCGCGGAGCGTTGTCAGAGACAAACAAGCGATGTTTATGAGTGTGATTTACCAGAATATCTTAAGGCTGACATTTCCGCGTATTGGAGAGGTCGAGAAGAGGGGTCTTCTTTGCTGGATTGTCTGTGGGGTGAGTTGTATGGATCAATTAACTGTGCAGAGATAAATGACGGTGCTATTACGCATGAGCAGGCGGAATTTTTGAGAAATAAGTACCTTTGGGGATTGCAGACATGAATGTAGCCATTGATTTTTCGAAATGCCCGCGAGTTCCAGGTCGTGCCTACAATGGAGCGAATGGCAAGAAAATCGCTGTTTGCTATGATCACTCTGTCTGGATGCTGAAGTTTCCGCCATCGGCAGCGGAGAGACCCAATGAGTTGTCGTATTCTAACAGTTGTTTGAGTGAACATATCGCCAGTACGATATCCAATATCATTGGTGTTAAGGCGCAAGACACATGCTTGGGTGTTTTTGTGGTTGGAGAAAAAACGCGAGTCGTTTGCGCATGCCGTGATTTTACAGATGGAGGAAAGGTCTTCTATGATTTCTGTTCGGTGAAAAATACCGTCATTGACTCGGATACGAATGGTACGGGTACTGATCTTGATGATGTTTTGGACACTATTGACAAGCAGACATTTGTTGAACCTGTAGCTTTGAGGGATTTTTTCTGGGATATGTTTGTTGTAGATGCATTGCTTGGCAATTTTGATCGACACAACGGGAATTGGGGATTTTTGGTAGATGCCAATACTCGTCAGGTGGAAGTTGCACCGCTTTTCGATTTCGGCAGTTGTCTTTTGCCGCAGGCGGATGAAAAGATTATGCGGCGGATATTGGATGACAAGGCAGAGATGGATGCCCGGATCCATTTATTTCCAATGTCGGCGTTGAAGAAGGATGGCAGGAAGATTTCGTATGTTGATTTTGTGCAGACGAACAGATTAGGAGTGTTGGAGCGGTCGATAGCGAAGATTGTTCCTCGGATTGACTTGCAGGTAATTTTCAATTTTATTGATCAGGTGTCGCTTTTGACGGAGCTTCAGAGGGAATTCTATAAAAGATACATACAAGCACGGTACGAGGCTCTTTTTGTCAGTAGATGAGATGGTGGTGGAATTTTAGTTGGAGTTGTGAGTTGGAGTTGTAGTCAGAGACCATGAAGCCGAAGCTTTATATTTTGGCGGGAGCCAACGGAAGCGGGAAAAGCACAATCTCCAAGGTGCTGTTGCCGGCAGAGGGGATAGTGTATATCAATCCCGACGATATCGCCAGGGAGTTTAATCCGGAAAATCCCGTTGCCGCACAGATTCAGGCTGGCAAAGAAACGTTGAAGCGAATCGATGCGCTTTTGAATCGAGGAGACTCCTTTGCGATAGAAAGTACATTGTCAGGGCTTGGATATTTGTCGGTCATAAAGCATGCGAAGGCATTGGGATATGATGTATTCATTTGCTACACATTTGTTGATTCGCCGGAGGTATGTATAGCTCGAATCGAAGGTCGAGTCAAAAAGGGTGGACACTTCGTTCCGCCTCAAGATGTTAGAAGGCGGTACTATAGAAGCAAGAAGAACTTTTGGCAAAAGTATTCTGAAGAGGCTGATTATTGGGTTCTCTGTTACAATGGCACATCGCACATAGATATTGTAGCAGAGGGGCGAATTGGAGAATCTTATGTTGTGCTTTCAGAAGATTTGCTACAAAAGTTCAAGGAGGGGCTATGAGTGAGTGGGCTGCTAAAATGGCAAGAATCATTAATAAGGCGGTTCACGATGCCCAGGAAGAGAATAGGCGTTGTGGTATCCCGAATGTGTATGTCATAAACGGCACGATTGTGTGGCAACTGCCAGATGGAACCGTTACATCTACAAAACCGGTTGAAGCTGGTGTTTAGGGGCGGTGTCGGATGCCGGTTTCTATGAAGGTCGATGAGTTGTGAAGGGCCTGTCCCCACAGATTCCCAAGTTTTGAGTCCAAGTTGAAGAGTGGAATTGCTATGTCCAACTTTGACTTCGACTTTGAACTTTGACTAAAAAACATGGGAGAGAATACCCAAGATAATCTGATAATGGGATATTCGGCTGCATACCCTACGCGCGCGGAGCGTTGTCATTTTTAGGGGTAGAGGATAGGTGAATATGAAGG
>JAFXDL010000090.1 GCA_017516265.1 Bacteroidaceae bacterium | reverse complement strand
GAGTATCACACAACCTATCACCAAGTGGAGCTACCAGATTCGCTCGGCCAAGGATGTGGCTTGGGCGGTGGCTCGTGCCTTCTTCTTGGCCAAGAACGGACGACCGGGCCCTGTGGTGCTCGACTTCACCAAGAATGCACAGGTGGAGATGGTGGATTACGAACCGGCCACGGTCGATTTTATCCGTAGCTATGACCCCAATCCCATACCGAAGGAAGGTTGCATCGAAGAGGCTGCTGCACTCATCAATGAGGCCAAGCGTCCGTTGGTGCTCGTAGGGCAGGGCGTAGAGCTGGGCGGTGCTCAGGCTGAACTTCGTGCCTTGGTGGAGAAGGCTGACTTGCCGTGCGGATGCACCCTGTTGGGACTTTCGGCGCTTTCTTCTGACCACCCGCTGAACAAGGGTATGCTGGGCATGCATGGCAATCTTGCTCCTAACGTGAAGACCAACGAGTGCGACGTGCTCATTGCCGTGGGAATGCGCTTTGATGACCGTGTGACGGGCAATCTGGCCACCTATGCCAAACAGGCCAAGATTATCCACATGGACATTGACCCCTCGGAGTTCAACAAGAACGTGAAAGTGGACGTGGCCGTGTTGGGAAACTGCAAACGGACACTGAAGGCACTGACCGACCTGGTGGCCGAAGCCAAGCACACCGAGTGGATTGAGAGCTTTGCCGAACAGGCGGAGATTGAGAACAAGCATGTCATCGAACCCGAGATACACCCCACGGAAGGCCCTCTGAACATGGGCGAAGTGGTGCGTGCCGTCAGCGAAGAGAGTAATCACGAGGCCATACTGGTGACCGATGTGGGACAGAATCAGATGATGGCCGCCCGCTACTTCAAATATACCCAGGAACGTAGCATCGTCACTTCGGGCGGACTTGGTACCATGGGATTCGGTATGCCTGCCGCCATCGGTGCCACCTTCGGACGTCCCGACCGCAAGGTGTGTGTCTTTATGGGCGACGGAGGTTTCCAGATGAACATCCAGGAACTGGGTACCATCATGGAACAACAGGCACCGGTGAAGATGATTCTGATGAACAACAACTACCTCGGAAACGTTCGCCAATGGCAGGCCATGTTCTTCGGACGTCGCTATGCCTTCACACCGATGATGAACCCCGACTACATGCAGATAGCTGCCGCCTACAACATCCCTGCCCGCCGTGTGACGGAGCGCAAGGATTTGCGCGAGGCCATCCGCGAAATGCTCGCCACCGATGGCCCCTTTATCCTCGAAGCCTGCGTCATTGAAGAGGGCAACGTGATGCCCATGACTCCTCCCGGAGGAACGGTTGACAAGATGTTGTTGGAGTGTTGAGTGCAGACCCACCTAAAACCTCCCTGTGGGGGAGGACTTAATAATAGAAATTGATATGATTAAAGAAAATAAGAAAACAGAACCTGCCAAGCAAGTCTTCCCTCACAGGGATGATTCAGGTGGGTCTATGAAGACTTTATATACAATTATTGTTCATTCGGAGAATATTGCCGGATTGCTGAATCAGGTGACGGCCGTATTCACGCGCCGACAGATAAATATCGAGAGTCTGAACGTGTCGGCTTCTTCCATCAAGGGTATCCACAAATATACCATCACGGCATGGGCTACCCAGAGCGAGGTGGAAAAGGTGGTGAAGCAGATTGAGCGCAAGATTGATGTCCTTCAGGCCAACTATTTCACTGACGATGAAATCTATCAGCACGAGATTGCCCTCTATAAACTGGCTACACCCGGTTTCCAAGCCAATCCCGTAGCTTCGAAAATCATCCGTCGTCATGCGGCACGTGTGGTGGAGGTGAACCCTACCTTCTGCATCGTGGAGAAGAATGGCATGAGCGAAGAGATAACCTCCCTCTACGAAGAACTCCAGCAATTCGGTATCGTCCTCCAGTTTGTACGCTCAGGGCGTGTGGCCATCTCCACCAGTTGCTTCGAGCGATTGAACGAGTACCTGGCCATGAGAGAGGAAAAATATAAAAAGGAGAAGGAATAGACCCACCCTAACCCTCCCTGTAAGGGAGGGAACTGAAATTGCTCAGCATTTCTTACCCCCCTCCCTCGCGGGAGGGAGGGGGAGGGTCTCGGATTTCAAATGATGAATATGGAAAATAAAGTAGGAGCATATAATTTCGTGGCCGAGCCTTTCCACGTGGATTTCACGGGACGGTTGACCATGGGTGTACTGGGAAACCATCTGCTCAATTGTGCAGGTTTCCATGCCGCCGACCGCGGATTCGGCATAGCCGAGCTGAACGAGAACCACTACACGTGGGTGCTTTCGCGCCTGGCCATCGAGCTGGAGGATATGCCCCGCCAATACGAGCCGTTCAGCATCGAAACGTGGGTGGAGAATGTCTATCGCCTCTTTACCGACCGTAACTTTGCTATTCTTGATAAGGAGGGCAAGGCCATCGGCTATGCACGCTCGGTGTGGGCCATGATAAGTATGGAGACGCGTCGTCCGGCTGACCTGCTGACCCTGCATGGGGGAAGCATCACCGACTATGTGTGCGACAAGGAGTGCCCCATCGAAAAGCCCAGTCGCATCAAGGTGGGCACCGATATGCCCGTAGAGGTGTATGAGACACGCTATAGCGACATCGACATCAACGGACATGTGAACAGCATCAAGTACATCGAGCACATCCTCGACCTCTTCCCCATGGATACGTTCAAAGAAAAGAGTATCCGTCGTTTCGAGATGGCCTACGTGGCCGAAAGTTACTATGGTGACACCCTCAGTTTCTATCGCGAAGAGGTGGCCGAGAACGAATACGACATCGAAGTGCGCAAGAATGGCACGGAAGTGGTGGTGCGCAGCAAAGTGGTGTTAGTTACTAGCTACTAGCTACTAGTTACTAGTAGATTGTGAGTCAATTTAGTATGGAAAAGATCGTTTCTCATAAAGATTTAAAAGTTTGGCAGAAGGGAATAGATTTGGTTGTATTAGTATATCAGATAACCCAATCTTATCCTAAAGAAGAAATTTATGCGTTGACTAATCAGATGCGTAGATGTGCATCTTCTATACCTGCTAATATAGCTGAAGGATCTGGACGAAGGAATGTGGGTGAGTTAACTCATTTCTTGCACATTGCTTTAGGCTCTGCATCTGAACTTGAAACATTCTTGGTAATATCAGAGAAGTTAGGTTATTTAGAAGAGGAAAATAAAGAAGTGGTTTTGGAACTGCTAAACGAAGTTATGAAAATGCTTGTAGGATTGATAAGAAAATTGAATATAAATAATAATAATCATTAATCGAAACTGGTTCTCTGCTATGGCTGCTGAAACTAGTAGCTAGTAGCTAGTAACTAGTAACTTAAAATTTTATTTTATGGCACAATTAAATTTTGGCGGTGTTATTGAGAATGTGATGACCCGCGAAGAATTCCCCTTGGAAAAGGCACGTGAAGTTTTGAAGAACGAAACCATCGCCGTTATTGGTTATGGTGTACAAGGTCCTGGCCAGTCATTGAACTTGCGCGATAACGGTTTCAATGTAATCGTTGGCCAGCGTCAAGGAAAGACTTACGACAAAGCTGTATCTGACGGATGGGTACCGGGTGAGACTCTCTTCTCTATCGAAGAGGCTTGCGAGAAGGGTACAATCATCATGTGCTTGCTCTCTGATGCAGCGGTAATGAGCGTATGGCCTACCATCAAGCCCTATCTGACCGCAGGCAAGGCTCTCTACTTCTCTCACGGATTTGCCATCACATGGAATGACCGTACAGGTGTAGTTCCTCCCACAGATATCGATGTTATTATGGTAGCTCCCAAGGGTTCGGGTACTTCACTCCGCACCATGTTCCTCGAAGGTCGTGGTTTGAACTCTTCATACGCCGTTTATCAGGATTATACCGGCCGTGCTCTTGAGCGCACATTGGCTCTCGGTATCGGTGTAGGTTCAGGTTACCTGTTCGAGACAACCTTCATCCGCGAGGCTACCAGTGACCTCACCGGTGAGCGTGGTTCACTGATGGGTGCTATCCAGGGTTTGCTTTTGGCACAATACGAAGTGCTTCGTGAAAACGGACACACTCCCTCTGAAGCCTTCAACGAGACTGTTGAGGAGTTGACTCAGTCACTGATGCCCCTCTTCGCCAAGAACGGTATGGATTGGATGTATGCCAACTGTTCAACTACAGCTCAGCGTGGTGCACTCGATTGGATGGGACCCTTCCACGATGCCATCAAGCCCGTGGTTGAGAAACTCTATGCCAGCGTGAAGTGTGGTAACGAAGCCCAGATTTCTATCGACAGCAACTCAAAACCCGACTATCGCGAGAAGTTGGAAGAAGAGCTGAAAGCCCTGCGCGAAAGCGAAATGTGGCAAACCGCTGTTACCGTTCGCCAGCTCCGTCCGGAGAACAACTAATTCAACTTTTATTAAAATAAATATTGAGCAAAAAAGAGAGTGGGTGCGTTCTTTTTGAATGCATCCACTCTTTTTTCTTATTTGTTTGCTTTTTCTTCCTTCACCCGTTTTCTCCACAATTGCCAGCTGTTGAAGAGGTTTTGCCAAAGCACGTATGAGCCGGGGCCGAGGGAGGATAGGGGTGTCAAGTAGGTGTAGGCCATCCAGATGGCAAAGACGGTGTTCTTCTGTCCCAGTGCTTGCCCTCCGCTTATCCGGTCGTTGTAGCGCCCCCCTATATATTTCCCGAAACCGAATTGCATGATGCATGTGGCAAGACTGGCTCCTCCGATACAAAGCAGGGTGGGGATGGAGGCTTGGCTATGTACGATGGAGCGTATGGTCTGTCCCACCACGATGGCCAAGGCTATACTCCACAGGTAAAAGGCCAAATCATGGCAAGCCGTAATGCGTTCTTTAAGTTTGGGTAGAAATCTGCGTACTAGCATAGCGGCAATGAACGGTGCGATGAGCAAAGGGAATACCTTCCCCAATATCAGCCAGAAGGATGACCAGAAGGCCATACCTTCGTGAGGCTCTACCATGGGAAAGATGATGGGCACGATGATGGCCGTGACGATGTTGGACAGGATGGTATAGGTCGTCAGGCTGGAAGCATTGCCTCCCAGTTTGGATGTGATGACAGCTGCTGCCGTAGCCGTGGGGCATATCAGACAGACCATAGCGGCTTCGAATGCCACTTTGTTGACCGATGAAGGGCCGAATAGCAGGAAAAATGCCAGAGCGAGACAGGTGACCACCTGAAAGATGATGAGCCATATATGCCAACGGCATGGACGGAGCTCACGGGGGGACACCTTACAGAAGGTGAGAAAGAGCATGACGAAGATGAGGGTGGGGGTGAGCAGGCTTACTGACTCATTGACAAATGGCTTCAATGGCTCCAATAGCTGAATCTTGGCAAATATGAAATAGACAAAAGCGCCTACCGACATGGCTATGGGCATTGTCCAATTCTTCAAAATCTGTAGCATCATTTTTTTATGTGTAAGAAGATGTTTTTTGTTTTTGCGGTGCAAAGTTACGAATAAAAAGACAGTGGAAGGAACAAAGAATGTCAAAAAGGGCGTTTGTTTTGTCTGTAATGGATGAAACTCATCATTTTGTTTCAGTTTCTAGCAAGAAAATAGTATTTTTGCATCATCTTTCAAAAAACTATGTATATAAAAGTAATCATTCGACAACTGTTATGTCTGTGTCTGTGCTTGGGATTACCTGTGTGTGCCTTGGCTGGAGACAGGGATTTTGTTGTCGTGATTGATGCCGGACATGGTGGAAAAGATCCTGGTGCTGTAGGCAAGAGGACCAAAGAAAAGAATGTGAATCTGAACGTAGCTTTGGCTTTGGGGCGATTGATTGAAAGTAATATGGAAGACACACGGGTGATATACACCCGCAAGACAGATACCTTTGTCTCTTTGGACAGACGTGCCAAGATTGCTAATGATGCAAAGGCCGACCTGTTTATTTCCATTCATACCAATGCTTTGCCCAAGGGGCGTATAGCGCGAGGTACCGAAACCTATACTTTGGGTATGGCTCGTGCTGATGAGAATCTGGAAGTGGCCAAGCGTGAGAACTCGGTGATTCTGGTCGAGGACAATTATAAGGAACGTTATGCCGGTTTTAATCCCAATTCTTCAGAGAGCTATATCATGTTTGAGTTCATGCAGGACAAATATATGGAGCAGAGTGTTTCTTTGGCCAAAGGGATACAGGGGCAATTCAAATCCTATGCCCGTCGGGCGGACAAAGGAGTGCATCAAGCCGGTTTTTTGGTGCTCAGAGCTACTTCTATGCCCAGTGTGCTGATAGAACTGGGATATATCTCCACTCCGGACGAAGAAACCTATTTAAGTAGCAAAAAAGGCGTGGCGGCGCTTAGCCAAAGCATTTACAACGCATTTGCGGCATACAAGAAGACACAATGCATCGCTTCTGATACCACTCTTCCTGAAAAGAAGAATGAGGTGAAAGAACCGGAACAACCTTCTCAAGATAAAAAGGAGAAAAAGGCGGAGCAGACGTCAGATCGTCCTGTTTTCAAACTACAGATATTGACCTCTTCGACGAAACTTCCTGCTGGTAGCAGTAAACTGAAAGGGGTGAAAGTTGGTTACTATACAGAAAATGGCTTGTATAAGTACACCACTGGAGATACGGAGGACTATAATGAAATCCTTCGTGTCAAGAGTCGATTGGGGACGAAGTTTAAAGATGCCTTTATCGTAGCGTTTCGTAAAGGGCAGAAAATCAATCTGCAAGAGGCCATCCGCGAATCAAAGAAGAAGTAGAGGAGGATAGCCAGTCTTTAGAATAAGAAATAGAAGAAAGTCTGATTATATATTAAGGTAATAAAGATTATAACAATGAAATATTTGACAAAAGAAGTAAAAATTGGATTGGCGGGTATTGTAGCCATTGCCCTCTTGGTGTTCGGCATCAATTTCTTGAAGGGAATCAACATGTTTAAGAGTGGTAATGGGTATTACGTAGAGTTTGAAAACATTGCCGGACTTGTGACCTCAAGCCCTGTATATGCCAATGGGTTTGGAGTAGGTCTTGTACGCGATATTCACTATGATTATAATCATCAGGGTAAAATTGTTGTAGAGATAGATTTGAACGATGATATGAAGTTGCCTGTGGGTACAACAGCCGAGTTGGAAACAGAAATGTTGGGTACAGTGAAAATGAATCTGATGCTTCCTGCTTCGTCATCAGGTGTGCATGCGGTTGGTGACACAATCTCAGGTTCTGTCAATGCAGGCATGATGGGGGCTGCTGCCAATTTGGTTCCCAAAATAGAAAGTATGATACCTAAGTTGGATTCCATTTTAGGCTCAATCAACAATTTGTTGGCAGATCAGTCATTGGCCAATACTGTGCATAATGCAGAACAGATAACGGCCGATTTGCAGGTGACGACCAAAAGTCTTAATGCCCTATTGCAGCATGATTTGCCCTCTATTGCAGGAAATCTGAATACTGTAACCGCTAATTTTGCCGTTATCAGTACCGCTCTGAAGGATATTGATTATGTCAATACTATCGCCAAAGTAAATGCCACTTTGGATGGAGTGAAGCAGTTTACTGAAAGTTTGCAAAATCCCAATGGAACTATTGGCTTGCTGCTCAACGATGACTCGCTTTATCGGAATCTGACTCGGACGACGGACAATGCCGCGTCATTATTGGAAGATTTGCAGGCGCATCCACAACGATATGTCCATTTCTCCATTTGGGGACGAAAAGATAATTAAGAAAAGTCTATCTAGAATCCTTCTAAATAGTAATTCTTTTCGTGAAGAATGCTGAAACTCTTGAAACATCATAGGGTTATGATGGTTTCATAGAGTTTCTTTTATTTTATGGACAATTCATTTTTCAGTATATTTTGTTTGCTAAACGCTTGTTTTGTAAATTGTTGTAGATGCTTCATGCTTTCTAAATATGAGAGTCCGAAGATTCGTTAGGTAACTTGTTGGAATATAAACCCTTATTCAAGGTAAAGAAAATCCAAAGAAAAAATGATTTTTTTTATTCAAATAAGATTCGCAATTTTGCATCGTGAAAATCTAACGAATCAAGTAAAGCTATAAATAAAATTATGACGGACAATAGCTATGTTGTACTGTGGGAACGCTGTCTGAAAATCATTGCAGATAATGTTCAGGAGGCAACATTCAATACATTCTTTCAGTCCATTCGTCCTGTAAAGTTCGAGGATGGTACGCTCACATTGGGTGTCCCCAGTCCTTTCGTGTGCGAATATCTGGAAGAGCACTATCTTGATTTGCTCCGTAATGTGATATATCGCAATTTCGGTACAGGCACCCGATTGATTTATCGTGTGCTGACAGATAAGGAGCATAAGAAGACCCAGCAATGGGAGAGCGACCGTGCATCTTTGGCGGTTAAGCAGAAGCCTATCATACAAGATGGAAATAAGGCTCCTAAGGCTATGCCTATGCCTGCCGTGCAGGATTTGGATCCGCGTTTGAATCCTAAATATAACTTCGAAAATTTTATCGAAGGGCTTAGCAATAAGTTGTCCCGAACGGCGGGAGAGGCTGTTGCACAAAGTCCGGCAAAAACCTCTTTCAACCCTCTCTTTGTATATGGTCCGTCAGGAGTGGGAAAGACACATTTGGTCAATGCTATAGGTACGCGTATCAAAGAAATCTATCCGGAAAAGCGCGTACTGTATGTTTCTGCGCATCTTTTTTATGTGCAATACACCAATTCTGTTCGCGAAAATACGGTGAACGATTTTATCAATTTCTATCAATCCATTGATGTGTTGATTATTGATGATGTTCAGGAGTTTGCTACTTATACCAAAACCCAAAACACCTTCTTCCATATCTTCAATCATTTGCATCAGACGGGGAAACAGCTGATTCTGACATCCGATCGCTCACCCGTCATGCTTCAAGGGATGGAGGATCGTTTGCTGACACGTTTCAAATGGGGGTTGATTGCAGAAATGGAACGTCCTAACGTAGAGTTGCGTAAGTCTATTTTGCGTGACAAAGTACGTCGGGATGGATTGAAATTTCCCGAAAAGGTCATTGAGTATATCGCTGAAAATGTAGATGAAAGCGTACGCGATTTGGAAGGCATTGTTATCTCCTTGATGGCTCATTCTACAGTTTATAACAGAAATGTGGATATTGAAATGGCCGAGCGTGTCGTGAAGAAAAGTGTCCGCATGGTAGAACGGAAGCCCCTTGAAGTGCCCGATGTCTTGGAGAAAGTATGCGAACATTATGGAGTCGATACAGCGTCAGTGTATAGCAAGGCACGTAAGCGCGAAATCGTACAAGTACGTCAAATAGCCATGTTCTTGGCCAAGAAACATACTGATGCCTCTTCTGCCAAAATCGGAAAACTGGTAGGTAAGCGTGACCACGCAACAGTGCTTCATGCATGTAAGATTGTAGGTGCCCAGTTGGAAGTCGATAAGAACTTTAGAAGCGAAATCGAAGAATTGGAAAGCAAGTTATATAAGCGCTAAGCAGAAATCATAACTATAAATTTATAAAATCCCTCACTTTACCAACAAGTGAGGGATTTTTTTATTTCCCCCTTTCCCTTTTCTCTCTTTTCCCCTGCCATGTAACCCCCTTTCCCCTCCCTTGTAAACGTGGTTCCCCCGTCCAGTAAAAGTCCCCGCCCCGCGATTCCCCTCGCGGAGTCCCTTTCCTATCAATCCCCCCATTACCCCCATCAATCCCACCAACCCCATCCCTTCATGCGCGCGCGTATAGTCTAATAAGGTGTACCCACCCTCCCTCTTCCCCTCCCGTTCGCGCGCACATCTTCTGTTTTTATGTTATAAAACATATTTTTCCTCCCTCATTTCCACGCCCTTGCACACAAAAAACTCACAAAATCCCAAAAATATTCCGAAAAAGTTTTGGTGGTTCAGAAATAAGCAGTACCTTTGCATCCGCTTTCGAACGGGAAGCACATAAAAAGAAGCGTTCTTTGAGGAATTTACATAAAACAGACAAGTAGTACAAGAGCCATCTCTGACACGAGTCAGTGATGTGGTAAAAGAGATACGAACCGTCGATTATAATGAATAAGGATTGGAGATCATCTTGAAATCAGATCATAAGAAAATAAGAGCAATCTTATAAAGATATTCTTTACAAAGAAGAGTTTGATCCTGGCTCAGG
>JAFXDL010000089.1 GCA_017516265.1 Bacteroidaceae bacterium | reverse complement strand
TATCGACACCAGCAAGTGCAACGGTTGCGGCCTGTGTGCACGCAATTGCAAGGCTGCCTGCATCAACAGTAAGGAGCACAACATCGACTACAGTCGTTGTGTAGCCTGTATGGACTGCATTGAACATTGCAAGAAGGATGCCATATCCTATGTTCACCGCTCTTCAAAATCCACTTCCGCTGAAGAGACGGCATCCGTAGATACATCTCGCCGGACATTTTTGACTACAACAGCAGTAGTGGCTGCAACTGCCGCCATCAAAGCACAGGAGAAGAAGGTTGATGGCGGACTGGCCATCATCGAAGACAAAGTGAAACCCGAACGTCAGACCCATCTGGTTCCTCCCGGTGCTTTGAGCGCCCGCAACTTTGCCCAACATTGTACGGCCTGCCAATTGTGTGTGTCAGCATGTCCCAACGGAGTACTCACGCCATCGACAGACCTGAGACGACTGATGCAACCCGAAATGACCTACGAGCGCGGATATTGCCGCCCGGAATGTACGAAATGTTCCGATGTATGCCCCACGGGTGCCATCCGGCCGATAACTCGTGAAGACAAATCTTCTACCCAAATCGGCCACGCCGTGTGGGTAAAGAAAAACTGTATTCCCCTGACCAAAGGGGATGCATGCGGCAATTGCGCCCGTCACTGCCCCACGGGAGCCATTCAGATGATACCCTCAGAAGAAGGGAACAAACGTTCACCCAAGATTCCAGTCATCAATGTTGAACGATGCATCGGATGCGGTGCGTGCGAACACCTTTGCCCAGCACGCCCCTTCAGTGCCATTTACGTGGAAGGACACGAGCGTCATCGGGAAATCTAAATCTTGAACCACCCATTAGCAACCAATCACTAATGGCTAACAGTTCATAACTTGTAACTCATAACTAGTAGCTAGTAACTAGTAGCTAGTAACCCAATAAACTTTGAACAGATATGGACAGAAGAGATTTTCTTAAAATAGTAGGCATCAGCACAGCAACAGGAGCTGCCACCTTGTACGGCTGCAAACCTAAGACCGAAGCAGGAGCGGCAAGTGGCGAATTGGGCCCCGTACCCACCGACAAGATGACCTACCGCAGTTACCCTTCGTTGGGAAATGACAAAGTATCCATTCTTGGCTATGGCTGTATGCGATGGCCAACTATCCCCAATCCCGAAGGAAAGGGAGACATCATCGACCAGGATGCTGTGAACGAACTGGTGGACTATGCCATTGCTCATGGTGTGAACTATTTCGACACATCACCCGTGTATGTACAGGGTTGGTCGGAAAAGTCAACAGGCATTGCCCTCAAGCGCCATCCGCGCGAATCGTACTACATCGCCACCAAACTGTCAAACTTCTCCAACCCCACATACGAGAATTCCTTGGCCATGTACCGCCGTTCGTTCGAAGATTTGCAGGTCGATTACATCGATTATTACCTGCTCCACTCCGTCGGCAACGGACGTACCCTCAAGCAGCGGTACATCGACAACGGCATGATAGACTTCCTCATGGAGGAGCGCAAGGCGGGACGCATACGCAAGCTCGGTTTCTCGTTCCACGGTTCATTGGAGGGATTCAACGAAATGCTCTCCTATCACGAGCAGTATCATTGGGACTTCATACAGATACAGCTGAACTACGTGGATTGGGACGGCTCCAATGCCAAAGCCCTCTACGAAGCCCTGGAGCAGTATCAGATACCCGGCATCATCATGGAACCGCTGCTGGGAGGCCGTCTCTCCAAACTGCCCGACCACATCGTAGGCCGTCTGAAGCAACGCAGCCCCGAAAGCAGCGTGGCATCGTGGGCCTTCCGCTTTGCCGGCACACCACGGATGATTCTGACCGTACTCAGTGGTATGACCTACATGGAACACCTGCAGGACAACATACGCACCTACTCGCCACTGGTGCCGCTGACGGAGGAGGAAAAAGAGTTCCTCTACGAAACAGGACGCCTCATCAAGCAGTACCCCACCATCCCGTGCAACGACTGCAAGTACTGCATGCCCTGCCCCTACGGCATCGACATACCGGCCATCCTGCTGCACTACAACAAGTGTGTGAACGAGGGCAATGTTCCCGAAGACCAGCAGGACGAGAACTATCGCGAAGCCCGACGCGCCTTCCTGGTGGGATATGACCGCAGTGTGCCCAAGCTACGCCAGGCCAACCACTGCATCGGATGCAACCAATGCAGCAAACACTGTCCGCAACGCATCAATATCCCCCGACAGCTACACCGTATCGATGACTTTGTAGAGAAGTTGAAGCAGAATGTACTATAGTGGTTGAAACGTTGAAGCGTTGAGATGTCCAAACGCATCAACCAATCAACGAATCAACGTCTAAACACATTAACGAATAAGATGAAAACACTGATTGACACATTGCACCAAGGCGGATACTCCTGCGTGGTCCGCAACCATGGAGAGACACGTACATTCCGCCAACGGGGGGTGGCCGACTTGTGGAGTCTGTGCCAAGACAACGAAAATTTTCTGAACGGAGCACTGATAGCAGACAAAGTGGTAGGCAAAGGGGCAGCAGCATTGATGGTGTACGGAGGCATCTGTGAAGTCCATGCCGATGTGATAAGCAGCCCGGCCTTGGCCCTGCTGGAGGCAAACGGCATCCGAGTGACGTTCCGGACAAAGACCGACCGCATCGCAAACCGGAAAGGCGACGGACTATGCCCTGTCGAAAGCCTGTGCATCGACCTTCAGTCAGTGGAAAAGATGTATGAAGAAATAAGTAACTTTATAAACAAAAACAGATAATGGAAAAGACAATCAGACTTTATACGCTGTCATACAGCGAAGCAAAAACCTATTGGATGGCACTGCTCTTCACCGTGGGCAACATCGCTTTGCCCCAATTGTGCCACCTCGTTCCGCAGGGTGGAGTCACATGGTTGCCCATCTACTTCTTTACTCTCGTAGGCGCTTACAAATACGGTTGGAAGGTGGGACTGCTGACAGCCCTCGCCTCCCCCATCGCCAACTCCCTGCTGTTCGGTATGCCCGCACAGGCCATGCTGCCTGCCATTCTGACAAAGTCCACCCTTCTGGCCTTTGCGGCAGGATGGATGGCACAGCGCACTCAGCAAGTGACCCTTCTCTCCCTATTAGGTGTTGTACTAGCCTATCAGACAGCAGGCGCATTGGGCGAATGGGCCTTGACAAACAGCCTCCACACCGCCCTGCAAGACTTCCGCATCGGTCTTCCCGGCATGGCTCTGCAGGTGATTGGCGGATATGCGGTGCTTGGACAAATTAAAAATTAAAAATTAAAAG
>JAFXDL010000088.1 GCA_017516265.1 Bacteroidaceae bacterium | reverse complement strand
TCCCTCTTCTCGTCCTGACCGCCCTTCGGCCAAAGAATCACGGCCAAGGCAACCATCACACCAGCGGCCAAAGGTACCGCCCACTTCTTCCAAGAGGAAGAGGGAGATATGGGGGAAGGGGCAGGAGTCGGGTCGGGATGCAGATCAGGAACAGGTTCGGGATCGGGCTCTATGGGAATAATGGTTTCATCCTCTTCGCCTGTCAGCAGAGCCATAAACTCTGCCACACTCTGCGGACGGTCTTTCCGTCGGGGAGCCATGGCCTTCTCTACGGCCTGACGGATGGCTACGGGCACTGTAGCCGGCAGTTCGGGCAGTCCCTCGTTCAGCACAATGCTGGCCTTGGGCGGACGGCTGCCATTGAGCAGGCAGTAGAGCGTGGCTCCCAAGGAATAGATGTCAGTAGCAGCCGAAAAAGAGGAGACTCCCTCGCGGTCATACTGTTCCGTGGGGGCATATCCCTCACTGACTCCTACGGGGGTGGAGCTGGTCTGACCTCCGCCAGCCTCGTCGTAGTGCTTGGAGATGCCGAAGTCTATCAGCACCGCCTCACCGCTGTGGCGGAACATGATGTTCGTGGGCTTGATGTCCAGGTGCAGGATGTTCTTCGAGTGGATATACTCCAGCGCCTCTCCCACCTGACGGATATAGGCCAACGCCTCGTCAGCCCCCATCCCATGCTGGGGTATGCGGCTGTGGAGGTCACCGCCCGACAGGTATTCCATCACGTAGTAGGCCGTACCGTTCTCCTCGAACACATCGTGGATACGGATGATGTGGTTATTCTCCATCTCCGCTATCGTCTGTGCCTCTTTGACAAACTTGGCACGGAACCTTGTCACCAGTTCCTTGCTCCCTTCCGAAGGGACGCTCACGTGCGAGGTCTCGCTGTCGCGGTTGCAGTACTCCTTCATGAAGAACTCCTTGATGGCCACCTTGCGGTTCAGTCCCATCTGGATGGCCTGGTAGGTGATGCCGAAGCCACCCTGGCCCAGCACACGCTCTATACGGTATTTGCCTCCTTGCAGGAGGGCATTCGGTTTCAATTGCATAGTTGGTTGTTTATTTGTTCAAGGTTCAAGGTTTAAAGTTCAAGGTTCAAAGTTCAAGGTTTAAAGTTCAAGGTTTAAAAGGATGTGGATTGAACCTTGAATCTTGAACCTTGAACTTTGAACCTACTTGTTAACTCTATCCCTAATCACTTGTTGGTCACTACTTGGTATCTCCTCTTGAGAATCACCATCCAGTGCGGTTGGAATATGGAAACCGCCAATGGCTTCAGGCTTTTGTTCATCGCTTTGGGGCTGCGCAACTGTCGCCGCCTCATCGGCCGGCGGTTTGGGGAGTTGTCCCCCTTGTATCAGAGAAGAAATCTGATTCGGAGTCTGTGCAGGCTGTTGCTCCTGTCTGACAGGCTTGGCAGGCTGTTTCTCCGGAGTCTGTGCGGGCTGCTGTACCTGTTTCGATGGTTTGACAGGGGTGGCAGGTTTTGCAGGCTTGCGTCCCTGATGTTGGGGAGGTATTTCCACATTCTCCTTTTCCGGCTCCGCACTGCATGACTTCACAAAACTGATTCCCCAAAGTCCCAGAACCACGATAGCAGTACCAGCGACAACTTTTGGGAAAAGAGGAGAATGTATGATGTTCCCCAGTAAATCAAGCCAATTCCCACCTTTGCGCACTACAGGGCGTTCTTCACGGTCTGTTTCGTCAGCCTCTGCGTATTCATCATCGTCCTCCACCACAGCCATATGCTTAGTGGACACAGGGGAGGCTCCTACCGCAACAATCGGGTCGGTGACCTCCTCCACACGGATTATGAATGCCGTATGGTTGTCGCGGTTCTCATCTGTCGCACCCCGTAGGATTTCCACCCTGCGCTCGTCCGACTCTACCAGTGCCGAGAAGATACGTTTCAGCACTGTACCGTCCTCCATGTCGGGCTGCTCCAGCATGCCGTCGGAACACATGTAGAAGTAGTCTCCCGGCCGGATGTCTTTCACATGAGAGATATCAGCCTTGGGCCTGCGCTCCTGATGGGGTTGCATAGCACGGGTAATCACATTCTTCTGCTTCGAGAAGCGCGCCTCTTCGCGGGTCAGTTCGCCTATCTTGATGAGGTCGTTCACCAGTGAGTGGTCCTCCGTCTCGTGCAGAATCTGGGTATCCTCCCCCGTTCGTCCGGGGCGTATGTGATAGACTCTGCTGTCTCCTATGTGGGCAATGGTAGCTCCCTCGTTGTGCAGTTTGAGGAAGGTCATGGTTGTTCCCATCTTCTTCTCTGCCCCACTATCCTTCTGGTCCAAAGCATCAAAGGCCGCAGCAATGGCGGCTTTCAAATCGTCATCGGTAAACACCCCTTCCGCATCGTGCCCGTTGTTACGAATGGTTTCACTCATTACTTCACACACGGTGGCACTGGCCACTTCACCGGCATCGTGTCCGCCCATGCCGTCGCACAGGATGAACGTACGGTCTGCTTCCGTCTCCTTTCCAAAGGCCGGATAGAGGCTGTCCTCCTGATGTGGATTCCCTTCAGCATCCTTCCGCTGGCCGAACTCCCAAATGCTATATACTTTCAGCTTGTATTTCATGATTGTCTTTTTTTTAAAGTTTATAGTACCCAACTTAGAAATCAGTTTCTGTCATATCCTCATCAGGAATCTCGAACTTCAAGGTGGCATCAGGCAGTTTGATGATGTTCCCATGATTGAGAATCAACACATCACCATACATCAACAAGTCATTCCCGACAAATGTTTTGTTCACCTTCTCCTTACACAGTGAGACGTAGTGCACCAACCCCTTTCCCGGCACCTTCTTCACCTCTATCTGGATGTGTTCCCGGCTCATGGCCCGTTTCTCAGCCGTATCAATCTGAAAATCGGCCAACGACTTCAATCCCTTCCGTCCGATGACGTTCCGTCCGGCACGCAGTTGGAAAGATGTCGTTGTCCCTACCACCTTCAACCGTCCCAAGGTGAAATTCATCTGGGATTGTCCGATAGTGGTATGCTCTTCGGCACCGTAGCCACGGGCACGTCCGTTCATGTCAGGATATACCGTATCCCCCTCTTCCTGATACGACGGAGCAGGTGTAATCCGCTTGAACTGTGAAAACGGATACTTCTGTTTGCAAATGGGGCAGGTCACCAGTTTTTTCTCAATGCCCGGTTGGTTCCTCACAGAAAGGATTGCCCCGTCAAAAGGACATTTTATCTTAATTATTTCATCCATCTTAGTTATATATCTATATATTTACCATTTCATCACTGTCATATTGTCACTGAATTTACCCCACATCACCGGGTGCTGTTGCCCACCGGAGATCTGACTCACCCCCTTGTGTACAAAGTCAAACAACTCTCTGGCTGTTATTGTCCGGTTACGGTCGGCATCCGCATTGCCGCGAAGCCCCTTTTGCAGATAGGTGGTAAAATATCCATTCTGCATATCCCGGCGTTCGATGGAATTCTCGTTGTTCCGCGATGAGAGGAACAGCATCACATTCGCCCCCTTGGCAGCATTGAAAGCCACCTCTCCGTCCGCATCACTCACCCTCATGCCGCCCGAACGGCAGGCATCCACAAACATCATCTTGTTCCGACACTTGCTTTTGGCCATGGCACGACGCACTTCACCATACCCAAGGTTGCCATCGCTGGCACAGAAGCCGCCGGGATAACCGTGTCCGCTGAAGAAGAACACGACGACATCGTCCTTCTTTGCCTTACTGAACAGTTTGTTCATGGCGCTTATAATCCGCTTTTTAGTCGCCTTTTCATTGACCAGCAAAGTATAATCCACCGAACTGTTCTGCGAATAGAGCCAGGCTATCGTCTCTGCATCTTTCACCGTCAGACTAAGGTTGTTCAGTTTGCTGGGGAAGGAGGAATAGTCTGCAATACCTACCGCAACCAGATAGGTGCGGGCATACCCGTTGCCACAGACAGCCAACAGGAACGCCAGCACCACCAGTTTCCACCATTTATGCTTCATAGACGGCATCGTTTATATAGTCCGGGCCAAAATCAGAAGCATCATCTGTATAACCCGAGTCAAAATCAGAAGCCAACATATCCGCAGCCGGGTCATCCACAAATCCGCCCAAATCATCCACTGTCAAACCTTCACCCTGAATATCCATCAGTTCATTTTCATCCACAATTTCATTGTTGTTAAAATCGGATGCCATATAGTCAAATTCCAAATCACCATCTACATCGACCAGAATAACATCCTCTCCATTAACATCCATTGCTCCGAAGTTCATTCCATCCTCATGTATAACACCTAGTACCTCCACATCAACATCATCAGCACCAGTCTCTACATATTCTGCGGTTTCAGGTATTACTTCCTGCCCAGCCCCATCATAATGGTTGACAGAAACCACCTCTATATCATCACCTGCTGCCACAGTTCCTGTTTCTGAAGATGTCGTAGTAGAATACTGTGCCACATCACTTGTCGAGTGCTCTATCTGACTCCAGTTGAAATGGTCGCTGAACTCAGCCCGTTCCTCGGCTGTCATACCGTTCCACTCCTCAGCTGTGTAGGTATTATAGATTTGTCCGTGCCACTCAAACACTCCACCAGCTCCCACTTCATTACGGGCTGCGGCAAAGGCTTCACCAAACGACATATCATCACTCACTTCTGTTGCCACTGGCACTTCATCATCCACCCAATCGGATTGGGAGATTTCACCCTGCTGGGAATTTCCACCTGCAGCCACAGGCTTACCGCCACCTTCACCATCAGCATCAGGCATGGTCATACCCATCAATACGGTGGACAGACTTCCGACCAAAAGGCCACTGGCGGCTCCTGCAGCAGCCTGCTTCCAGTTATGTTTCTGCACTTTTTCTTCCTTCGGACTGTTCTCCTGCTGTGCCGGAACTGTTGTTTCCTGTGTCATTGACGGACTATCCACAAGCTGGGTAGCTTCATCATCATAATTACTGTTATTCATAGTTTGATGTTTTTAAGGTGGGTTCTATAAATTCGCTTTGTCGGAAAATCGAGGTTTAGCCGAGATATTTTTGTCAGTCGTAGAGGAAGTGTAGCGGGCTACACGACCGATACGAGTGGCAAAAAGAGCCGGATAAAGCTGATTTGACGGCAAAAAGATTAAAGTACTCACCATTGTTAATAATCTGTGGGAATTTATAGAACCCACCTTAATTGTTATTATTTTATTTGTCACTGCAAATATACAGTCTTTCTACCCAAATCACTATACGTTTTCCTACATATTCCATGAAAGGGTAGGATTTCTGTATCAAATTACTTTTTCTTTGATTCCCGCTTCTTTCCCAACAGGTTGTTGTACTGTTGTATGAGTTGAGGAGTGGCGACATCTGGAGCAATCTCCTTAATCTCCAGAACCACATCCACCAGTTGCGACCGGAGTGACAGACAAATGGAATCCTGCCGATTGTTCAGTTCCTCCTGCCGTTCGGGAGTGACCCCATTTATCTGGGTATTGCGCTTGGCATCCTCAACATTGATACGTTGCATGATGGAATCTCTTTTGGCATGAAGGGCTTTCAATTTGACAGAATGAGCGATTGAATCATTCCAGGAAGCCGTATTCTGTGCACAGACCTGATTGGTCACTACACTACAGAAACTTGCCAGCAAAAGTGCTACTATATACTTTTTCATAGGATATATCAATTAAATTTATCAAAGTTCTTGACTCCTTTCACATTTTTCTTGCCTGGCATTTCCATTTCCGTCACCAGATAGGGGATTCCACTTGACTGCTTGGTTGCATATTCACCAGTTTCGGTAGCCAATGCTTCCAGATAACGTCCCTTAGCTTTGGATGCCACGACTATCTGTACATCCTTGGATGCAACCTGAAACAGGAAGCAGCCAGTCCCATTCCTATAGGCTGTATATATAGGAGTTTCGGATCTCATCAGGATGTATTCCAATCCTTTCATTCTCGACGTCTCCTGAAAAGATACACTCTTCAGAGTTGCAGGAAAATCCAAAGCCGTAATACCGGCACAATCAATCAAGGCACCCGGATGAATATTGGTAGTCCCTTCTTTGACAACCACCTTGCCGCTATGAGCCCGAGGACAAGCATACAAGACACTTCCATCCTTGCTGTACAGCATATTGTTGTATGAAGCAAACTTCCCATTATTAGGATCCACCGTCACCGACTTCAACCCAGTGAGTTTTTTCAAGCCTTGTATCTTCTCTATTTTTGCAGGAATATTGAGAGAAGCCAGCTTGTCGCTCCAACGAAACATCGCCAAGTCAATGCTTTTCCAATCGCTGCCGACTGTCACAGTTTCAATCACCGGGCATTTGAAGAATACACCCTGTCCTAAAACAACCGCATTTCCAGGAAATACGATGCTGCCTAACGAATCGCACCCTTCGAAGGCAAAATCTCCGATAGATTTGATACCAGAAGGAATAACCACTCCTTTCAGACGCTTGGCATTGGCAAAGGCTTTCTGCCCGATAGCCGTCACTTCATACACCACATTGTTGTGCTTCACCTTCGACGGGATTTCAATCACTCCGGCCACATCAACCTCCTGTTTGTCGGTAATGCTTCCTTTATAGGTAACCATAGCTGTCTTCTTGACCTTATTGGTGACATCAAAGAACAGACGTTGCCCGTCCAAGGTGACTGAAAAGTCGTGGGCATACCCTCCCACTCCTGCAAGAAGAGCAGCCCCGATTATAATAGTTTTCAGATTCATCATAATCTTATCGTTTATATTGGTTATGCCATATACGTATCCACATCCGCATCATTCACATAGTCGGGCAGATCGTTCTGTGCATACAGCGGACTGAATCCTACCGCATCTTGCAGAGGCTTCATCGAAAGACCTTGTCCTTGAATCTCTTTGCACTCATCCTCTTCAATCATCCCATTCTGATTGAGGTCGGCCATCAGCAAATCAGCTTCACCGTCAAGATTGACATCAAGAATACCAATCTCTGTACCATCGACATTGACTACAGCCAGATCAGCCTGATTTCCAAGTCCATCGGTCAAACGTTCATAAGCCACAACTTCCACTTCGGGTTCGGGAGTGGGTCCAGGTCCGGGAGTGGGTCCAATCGGTCCGGGAGTGGGTCCAGGTCCGGGAGTGGGTCCAGGCGTAGGTCCTGGTACAACGGGAACTGGTTCGGGTATCGGCTGAGGAGTCGGTACCTCTTGTGCCTGTGCCTCCGTCGGAGATACCACTGTCCCTAAAATTACACCTGCAGCAGCACCTATTGCGGAACTTGCACCGGTTTCTACATTGTTCTTAAACGCTGTGTTGTCATTCTTCTTTTCCATAATGTTTAAATTAAAAAGTTATTGTTTGTTTTGAATTCTGATGCAAAGATACATCCAGTTGTCATATACTGCAAATTCCCGAACGCATTCTGTATGAAAGGGTGGGGTTTCTACACGAAATGGATTTTAGATACAAGTGATAAGCTACAGGCTACGAGTATGTGAGACCTTCATAGTCACCACGCTGCCATTTTGAGCTTTAGCTCGTAGCTCATCACCCGCAACTATCTCTTCTCCACAAATTCACATTTACAATAGGGACAATGCATGGAATATTGCCTCTTGAGCAACTTATAGCTCTGATTACCCAAGAACTTGTTACAATCCGGATTGGGACAGACATACCGTTCTTGGAATTTTTCGGTGAGACGTTCCTGTTCGTCCCCTGTATTATCGTTCTTTAGTCCGATGAAACTGTAGATATTTCCAATGACCCCAATAGCCGTCAACACATAGCCCACAGGTCCAAAAAAGAAAATGCACGGCATGGCACACATGGTAAAGATACCACACCCGGAACGGATAAGGTTCACCCGCTTTTGATTTTCCCGCAGGCTACGCAATCCGTTGTGATAGTCAGTCCACACCACTTCAAGGTGAGCGATATTGAAAGTTTTGGTCACACTTCCACCACCTCCCCCGCTTGGAACACTGACACTGACCACCAGTTTCTTGGCTGTTTCCAATACGGTTGACAGATTTATACCGAAGCGGTCTTTTCCCAACTCTATAGAGTCTGAGACCGAAATCCGCTTGGATACAATCTCCTGTCCATTTACATAGGTTATATTCTGCGATTTCACGTTTTTGAGAATCATGTTTCCACTGGCATCAATCACAACTGCCGCATGTCCCACCCCTTCAGCGGGTTTGCATCGGCTCACACAGCCAGGTACACTCCCTACAGCACCTAAGGACGCACTCTTTCCTGTACCGGACACAGCAACCATGAGACGGCCCTGTCCCGGCTCTTTTCCTATAAGGATAGTTTTTCCTTTTAACTTTTCCATTCTAATATAAATCTGTTAATTCTATTTTCTCTTCTTTATTGAAAGATTTGTCTTTTAAAACTATCAGGCATTGATTATTTGCATCAATATCAGTCACGACTTCCAATTCTGCAGGCAAATACCCAAACCGTTCCTTTATGTTTATCACAAATTCCTTTTGGCACACGACAAGACACAATTCATGAGCTTCTTTTGTTGACACATCTATGACTTTACGGGCCGGAAGAGGGGTATCTTTACAAATCAGCGGAATTCTCTCCATCTTTTTCCCGTTCCTTATCAGACAGCACTCTATATCACCCGGATAAGCGTCCAACAGCACTATATTCAGACGAATATCATGATTAAGAATCAAGAACTCCATGACACCACCTATTACCCATCTTCTGAAAGCCTCATGTTCCGAAAGGACATTTCGGATAAGATTAGGATTGCTCCTTTCGTCCCCTGTTTCTTCTGCAACACGCCCATAACAGAGTATTTCAATCACACCTCCACCAATCTCCGCTTCACTATACCAACCAGCGTGTTCTATCCTGCGGAAAGCTTCAATATCCGTGCGGAAGCCCAACACTGAAAGCGAAAGTTCACTGTACAGACGGAAAGTGGTTCCATCACCATACTTCTTTATAATCCTATGCGCCTCATGAAAATCCGACAGGCTTCTGAAAGTCATGATATTCATCTGTGCCTTTCGGATTAGAGCAAGGTTATTCCGGATGTAACTGTCAACAGTCTCCTCTGCTGCATATATCAGCTGTACGTAACGGTCGAAATTTTCGGCACATTCATCCACCCTTTGGGGATTCAATTCTGCAACAATGTCTCTACTGAAATAAACCTTTCCAAAGTGATAAATCATCAACGAACCGTCCTTACACCATGAAAGCAGTGAAATCCCTTCCTTCACCGTAGTCTCCTCCTCTACTACCACCGTTGCCTCATCGGCATTATCTGCCAGCATCCCCAACAGTTCCTTCACACTCTGCGGGCGGTTTCTTCTGGTCGGCTGCATCGCTTTCTCGATGGCAGAGGCTGTAGCCGAAGAGACAGAGGAAGGCAAGGCGGGAAGACCGTCATCCATCACATCGTTGGCTTCGGGAGGCGTCTGCCCTGTCAGCAGTTTGTAGAGCGTAGCGCCCAATGAATAGATGTCCGTCGCGGGAGAGAAAGTCCCTACCCCACCTTTCTTGTACTGTTCCAAGGGGGCATAGCCATGGCTGATGCCAACGGGGGTGGTGCTCGTCTGGTTGCCCTCCTCGTCGTACCGTTTGGAGAGGCCGAAGTCTATCAGCACGGCATTCCTGTTTTCATCCAGCAGGATATTACCGGGCTTCACATCCAAGTGGTTCATCTTCCGCTCGTGGATATAGCCCAAGGCATCGGCCACCTGGCGGATGTAGCGAAGGGCTTCCGCTTCGTCCAATGCCCCTTGCCGTTTGACAAGATCACCCAATGAACCTTTGTCACAATATTCCATCACATAGTAAGCCGTACCGTTCTCCTCAAAAATATCATGAATACGGATGATGTGCGGATGGTTCAAAGCCGCTATATTCTGTGCCTCCTTGATGAACTTCTGCCGGAAACGTTCCACCGTCTCACGACTGCCACTTGTCCCTAACGAAACTTGCGAAGTCGTTTCGTTACGTTCGCAGTACTCCTTCATGAAGAACTCCTTGATGGCCACCTTGCGGTTCAGTGCCACCTGTACGGCCTGGTAGGTGATGCCGAAGCCACCCTGGCCCAGCACACGCTC
>JAFXDL010000087.1 GCA_017516265.1 Bacteroidaceae bacterium | reverse complement strand
GTTAATCACATAATCAGCAGTGCTAATCATATAAACATCAGTGGTGATTATGTAATCAGCAGTGGTGATTAAAGTTTTCGCTTCGGTCAGACAAGTTTTCGCTGGTGTCAAACCGATTTTTCTCCGTAGCATATTCATTTTTTCTTTTCAGTTGTGGTCCGTAGCTCTTCATTCATGGCCCGTTTTTCCTCACAAAGTTATTGAAACGTGCAAGAATTAACTGTTAAAACTTCGTTAATTCGCACTTTTGAGATAAAAATTGTATGATTTCTGGACACTCGATTGCAGAGAAATGAGATTTTTGGGAGGTTTTCTTTGCTGGGGTCGGAAGCATTTGGGAGAGCAAGCAAGAAAATATCTATGCTGTGACGTATTCAGATCCTTCCTGTCGTCAGGATGACAGAGACCGTCAAAATGCTGAGACATAAGAGAACCTACTTGCGAAGGTTGAGTTTGTTATAAGAATACAGAGACACAGAGTATTTCTTTTCCAAACAATAATACTCTGTGTCCCAGTGTCTCTGTGTTCAATAAAAAAGAAGAGGGCGTGTCAAATATACAAATGCACTCTTTTATTGTTATTTCCAGACGGTCTCTGATCAGAGACCGTCGGTATTTTGATACACCTTCAATGCTTAACGCTTGTCGGGCACACCCAATGCTTCCCAACGGGTTTGGTCGAAGTTTTTCTTCACCACTCCCTTCAGCTCTTGCAGATGGATGCGCAGGTCATTCAGCTTCTGGTTGGCTACAGAGGATTTCTCGCTCACTTGGGCACGCAAGGCATCCAGTTCGTCGTTCATGCGGTCAGCTTCTGCCGCTTCACGCTCAAGCTGATCCAGAGCTTCGTTCGTTACCCCGTAAGGGCTGACACTGCTGTAGTTTTTTCTAAGTCCATCGAGCAAGGTACGGGCTTTTTCAATCTGAATAGAATAGGTTTTTGACATGACTTTTTCTTTGTTTTATAGGATTAAACATTTTGTTTTCTGCTGTAAAGTTAGAAAAAAACATCGACTTGCACAAATGAAAAAGTCTATACTATGGGTGTATATACGTAGTCTAAAGCGTTTACTTTCAGAGAAATAAAAAATGGTTAAACTTAGTTAACCAACAAACAGGAAGAGGGTGGGGGAGAAGGAAAATCAGCTGATGTCTGACCAATTGACGCTCGTCTTTCGCATCTGACGCAGACGTGCCCACATCATGGCATGATGAGGTGCTGTGCCATCGGGGTCGGCCTCCACTACTTGGCGGGCAATTTCGCGTACATGCTGGAGGAGTTGGGCATCCCGGGTAATGTTGGCTATGCGCAAATCGAAGGCTACGCCACTCTGTTGGGTTCCTTCCAAATCGCCAGGGCCACGAAGTTTGAGGTCGGCTTCAGCAATCTCGAAACCGTCATTCGTCTGCACCATGATGTCAATACGCTTGCGGGTGTCCTCAGAGAGCTTGTACCCAGTGACCAGAATGCAATAGGACTGGTCGGCTCCGCGTCCCACCCGGCCACGCAACTGATGAAGTTGTGAAAGGCCGAACCGTTCGGCATTCTCGATGACCATCACCGAGGCATTGGGCACGTTCACTCCGACCTCTATCACGGTGGTAGCCACCATTATCTGTGTCTCGCCCGTGACGAAGCGTTGCATTTCGGCCTCCTTCTCTGCGGGTTTCATCTGGCCATGTACTTTACACACCTTGTATTCGGGAAATACTTCACAGATGGTTTGATAGCCATCTTCCAGATTCTTGAGATCCATCTTCTCGCTCTCTTTGATGAGGGGATAGACGATGTATATCTGCCTTCCCTCCTGAATCTGCCGGCGGATGTCGGCATAGAGCGAGGCCCGCCGGTTGTCAAACTGGTGCACTGTGCGGATGGGTTTGCGCCCGGGAGGCAATTCGTCGATGATGGAGACATCGAGGTCGCCATACAAAGTCATGGCCAACGTGCGGGGGATAGGCGTAGCGGTCATCACAAGGACATGAGGCGGAGTGGAGTTCTTCTGCCAGAGCTTGGCACGCTGGGCCACACCGAAACGGTGTTGTTCGTCAATGACGGCCATGCCGAGGCGGGCAAAGGAGACGGTATCTTCCAACACGGCATGAGTGCCGATGAGGATATGTACCTCCCCTGTAATCACTCCGTTGAGAATCTCTGTGCGCCGTTTTCCTTTGATGCTGCCCGTGAGCAACTCCACCCGTACGTCCATCCCACACAGCATACGGGTGATGGTTTCGTAGTGCTGGCTAGCCAATATCTCGGTGGGTGCCATCATGCAGGCCTGATAACCGTTGTCCAAGGCGATGAGCATGGACATCAGTGCCACCAGCGTCTTGCCACTGCCCACATCGCCCTGAAGCAGGCGGTTCATCTGACGACCGCATCCCATATCCCTGCGTATCTCCTTGATGACACGCTTCTGCGCACCCGTCAGTTCAAAGGGAAGGTTTTGGGAGTAAAAGGTATTGAACACCTCGCCCACCTTGCCGAAGACAAAACCCTGATAGCGCTGCTGGCGCTCCTTCATGTAGCGCAGGATATTGAGTTGCACGAAGAAGAGTTCTTCAAACTTCAAGCGGAATTGCGCCTTTCGCAAGTCTTCGGGAGTCTTGGGAAAATGGATGTTCATCAGTGCCTCGGTGAGGGAGACAAGGTGATTCTTTTCGATGATGTAATCAGGAAGTGTTTCGGGCAACGGCTCTTTGATGAGGTCGCACAGATTGGCCATCAGCTTCTCTATCGTGCGGGAGTTGAGCCAATTGTGCTTCATCTTTTCCGTTGTATTGTAGTAGGGCTGCAACCCCATGTTGGAGAGCACCAGTTCATCGGCCGGGTCAATGTCGGGGTGGGCAATGTTCACCCGTCCGCCAAAGACGGTGGGCTTGCCGAAGACAATGTACGGAGTGCGCACCTTGTATTTTCCCGTCACAAACTTCTGTCCTTGAAACCACACCAAATCCACCACTCCTGTGCCATCGCTGAAATGGGCGATGAGACGTTTGCGGTATCCTTCGCCGGCCTCTTCATAGCTGAGTATCTGTCCGCGCAACTGGATGTAGGGCATGTTGCCGTCAATCTCGTGCACATAGTAGAGCCGGCTACGGTCGATATATTTATAAGGGAAATAGTACAACAGGTCATGCAACGAGCGGATACCGAGCTCCTTCTCCAGTACAGCTGCCCGTTGGGGGCCTACACCAGGAAGATACTTGATATCACGGGTTGCAAGGTCGAACATGATTTTAATGTGTTAATGTGGTTAATATGCTAATGTGCTAATGTGCTAATGTGGCAATGTGCTAATGTGCAAATGTGGTTAATATGACAATGTAACAATGGGCTAATGTAAATAATGTGCAAATGTAATTAATGTACTAGTGCCGCATGGTAATTGGCATATTAGCACATTGGCATATTGGCACATTGGCACATTAACATGTTAGCACATTGACCTACCCACTACCAAATCAAAGGGCGTAGTTATCTTGATATTCTCGCGATTGCCTTGTACGAGGGTCACTTCGTGCCCAAGGGCTTCCACCACCGAAGCATCGTCCGTGAAGGCTGGGACATAAGGTTGCGCGTATGCCTGTTTCAACAGAGCGAGGGAGAATACTTGCGGTGTCTGCACCAGTTTGTATTCGTCGCGATTGACGGTGGTGCTCCCTCCTCCGTCTTCCAAATGTCGCACCGTTTCTACCACATCGGTCACAGGTACTACGGCTCCTACGCGGGCAGCTTCGGCATAGCAACGGGCAATGACTTCGGCCGAAACAAAAGGACGTACGCCATCGTGTACACCCACCAAGGCCTCTTCGTCCGTGGGGATGGTGTCCAATCCATTCTTGACGGAGTGGAAACGTGTCTCTCCTCCATCGGCCAGACGATAAGGTAAGGTGAAAGCATATTGGTCGCAAAGCTCCTTCCAATAGGCTTGTTGGGCCACGGGAAGCACCAACACAATCCGTATCTCTGCATCAAAGGCATGGAAGGCTTCCATCGTACGCATTAATACAGGTTTTCCCTCAATGGGGAGAAATTGTTTGGGTATCTCGCCTCCCATGCGGAGACCTTTTCCACCGGCTACGATGATGATGTATTTTTTCATATTCTTCACCAACGAAGTGTCAGTCACGAGTGACCAATGACAAGCTTCATTTGCATCGTAGCTTGTCACCCACACTCCATGATTAGCACTCCTTAACTCTTGAATCATTGTCAATTATACAACATGCCAGCTTTCACCTGAGCAACCACCTCTTCACCCACTAAGACTTCCGCCAAAGCGTATGCGAAGGGAAGCACCACGGCAGGGCCTTTACCGGTGATGATGTTACCATCCTTCTCCACGAGTGTGGCAGTATAAGTGGCACCGGCCAACTCACCTTCAAAGCCAGGATAGCAAGTTGCCTTCTTGCCATTGAGAAGTCCCATATGGCCATATACCATGGGAGCAGCACAGATGGAGGCCAACCACTTGCCCGCTTCGGCATGGGCACTGATGGCTGCGCGCAATCCTTCGTGAGCATCCAGATTGGCAGCACCGGGCTTTCCTCCAGGAAGTATCAGCATATCAGCTTCGGCCAGTGTGCAATCTGCAAACAGGACATCGGCCATGACGGGGATGCTATGAGCACCGGTTACCATCTCAGTAGGGTTGATAGAGACGGTTGTTACTTGTACACCTGCACGGCGAAGAACATCTACGGTGGCCAAGGCTTCAATCTCCTCGAAACCATCGGCAAGGAATAAAAAGACTTTTTTCATATCTTTTGATTTTTATTTCAATCTGAAGTAATAGGTGATTGTACCACTTTGGTTATCAACTCCATCCACGGCATTGAAGCGTGCCTTTCGGGCTGCATCCAACGCGGCTTTGCGGAGAGAGGGGTTCGTCGTATTGGTACGTCGATGAATGTCAGCAGCTACAACCTGTCCGTTAGGATTGACGGTAATGGTAACTACCACGCGACCTTCATCTTGCACCTTGTAATCGGGTGGGGGAAGTATTCCGTTGAGCGAACGGCCTCCCAGGTCAAAAACTCCATATCCTCCTGTCCCTACGGTCTTTCCTGCTTCAGTAGTACCTTCCACAGAGCCTTGCACACCTTCGCCCGTTTCGGCTTCGCCTTTGTCCTTCATGGATTTGCCTTTTCCGAAAGCACCGGCCATGCTTTTTGCGGCAGCTTCTGCTGCTGCTTTCTCGGCTTCGGCCCTTCGTTCAGCTTCTGTTTTCTCCTTGGGCTTCTCTTCTGAGGGTTCTTCGGTTTGTTGGGGAGTCACCTCTTCCTTTTTCGTCTCCTTCTTGGTTTCGATGGCTACCGTTTCTTCCATATCCTGCGAGATGATTTTTTCCCCTACGGGAGAAGAATTATTCTTAGGTTGGGTAGGAATTGGCTTCGCGACGGGCTTCACATCCACCTCGGTCATGTTGTACTGCCCTCCGCCTTTGGCCAGCAGTTCGGTGCCAAGCATGACGGGCACACCACTTTCCTCCTGAGGTTCGGCCGCACGGATGTAAGCCAACCACAAGATGAGCAGTAAACCTCCATGCAAGCATAAGGTTCCTATCAAACCAACCTTGGAATGTTTACGATTATCGTTGTCCATATCTTTACTGTTTTCAGTTATAAGCTACGAGTGACAAATTCAATCACCAGTAGCTGATCACTAGTAACTAGTAGTAAGTCTCTAATCTCACCTTCTCTTGTCCGGCCGACGGGTAGCCAACACCATCTTGAACTGGTTTTCGTTGGCGATATTCAGCACTTTTACCACTTCGCTATAAGGAATCGTTTCGTCGGCATACAGTGCCACATACATTTCCGGCTCCTTGGCCGCACACTCTTGCAAGAAAGCAGGAAGTTCTTCCCATGTCACTGGCATCTCATCCTCGTTGCCAAAGGCTGCATAGCAATTGAGTTGCTTGTCTATGATAACTCTTGCCAGGGGTTTGGCCGATGTCTGTTGGCTTCCTTGAGGCAGGAGCACCTTGATGGCATTGGGTGACACCATGGTAGAGGTTATCATGAAGAATATCAGCAACAGGAAAATGATGTCCGTCATGGACGCCATGCTGAACTCCGGTGATATTTTTGTTCTACGTTTCAGTCCCATAATTATACTGCGTTGATACGTTGATGCGTGTTGATTTCTCGACGAATCAACTGGTTTTTAATTCACAAGATCCATAAAGGCGAGGGTTTTTGCCTCCATTTCATTCACGATATTATCTACCTTACCAACCAAATAGTTATAGGCAAACATTGCGGCAATACCCACAACGAGGCCACCTACGGTAGTAATCATAGCCTGGTAGATACCGCTGGAAAGCAGGGTGATGTCAATGATGTTTCCGGCATTGGCCATCTCCCAAAAAGCTTGCACCATACCGGTCACAGTACCAAGGAATCCAATCATGGGCGCACCACTGGCAATGGTAGCCATCACGGGCAAATGACGCTCCAACTGGGCTACCTCCAAGTTGCCGGCATTCTCAATCGCAGCTTGCACATCCGAAGCCGGACGTCCCATACGACTGATTCCCTTCTCAATCATGCGGGCAGCAGGCGTGTTGGTCATGCGGCAATAATTGACGGCTGACTTCATGTCGCCCGTGTGGATATAGTCACGGATGCGCTCCATAAACAAAGGATCATCCTTGCTGGCCTTACGCAACGCAGAGAAGCGTTCAAAGAAGATATAGAAGCACACTACGGACAACAGGGCCAGAATGAGCATGATCCATCCGCCCTTCATGGCCATATCCAACAAACTCATTTCAGCGACGGGTACCTCCGTCATCACTTCAGTTGCCAGTTCTTCACCAGCTTGCATGGCTACATCCTGAGCCATTAACAATGTCAATAGATTCATAGGGTTATTTACGATTAAATATAAATTTCAATTCAAACTATCATATTAAAATAGGAATAAGGGGGAGTCGCCTGCTTTTTTTATGAGAGGCATTTCTTGTATTCCCCAATGGTTTTCTCAAGTCCCATGTAGAGAGCATCACAAATGAGAGCATGACCGATGCTTGCCTCGTCAATCCAAGGAATGGAGTCGTGCAGATATTGCAAGTTCTCCAAACTGAGGTCATGTCCCACATTCAAACCGAGTCCCAAACTACGAGCTATACGGGCTGCTTCCACAAAGGGAGCCACAGCTTCTTCGCGATTGTTGCTGTAGGAAGCAGCGTACGGCTCGGTGTACAACTCCACACGGTCAGCACCAATCTTGGCTGCATATTCGATAAACTTGGGAGTGGTATCAACAAACAGAGAAGTACGAATGTCTGCTTCTTTGAAAGCTCCCACCACCTCTGTCAGAAAGTCCTGATGTTTGTAAGTGTCCCATCCTGCATTCGAGGTAATTTGGTCAGGAGCATCGGGTACCAATGTCACTTGATGAGGTTTCACTTTCAACACCAAATCAATGAACTCTCGGGATGGATACCCTTCGATATTAAACTCTGTACGCAATAAGGGGCGAAGGTTTACGACATCAGCGTAACGGATATGCCGTTCATCGGGACGAGGATGCACCGTAATGCCATCAGCACCGAATGACTCACAATCTTGAGCCACCTTCAAAATATCGGGATTGTTGCCTCCGCGAGCGTTGCGAATGGTGGCAACCTTATTGATGTTTACACTTAACTTGGTCATTTTCTTGTTCAATTAAAAAAAAAATCGCACTTTTGCGGTCGATTAGCGGTTGCAAAAATAACACAACTTCGTGAATTGGCATACAACTATGCCAAAAAGATAGAAAAAATTAATAAACAGACAGTGTAAAAACATGAGATTTATACTATTTGGAAACACTTTCCAAGCAAAAAAGTCGGCTCATGCCGGACGTATCATCAATCTGCTTCAGGCACAAAAGAATGAAATATACATCGGTGAAGAGTTTTATCACTTTCTCACCGAAGAACAGGGCATGACCATTCACCCTGATGGTATAGTGGCTCCTGATGATGATTTTACCGCCGACATGGCCATCAGCATCGGAGGAGACGGCACCTTTCTGCGCACTGCCAGCTATATAGGCCATCGGGGTATCCCTATCTTGGGGGTGAATACGGGACGTTTGGGCTTCATGACCGATGTGCGTCCCGAAGAAATCGATGATGCCATCCAATCCATTCTGGCCGGACAATATCAGGTAGAGGAGCGGGCCACGCTACATGTCAATGCCGATGGACACAAACTTCAGGAATATCCCTTTGCACTGAATGAAATAGCAGTACTTAAGCGCGACACCTCATCCATGATAAGCATCCGCACCTGTGTTGATGGCAATTATCTGACGACCTATCAGGCCGATGGCTTGGTCATAGCCACTCCCACCGGTTCAACAGCCTATTCACTCAGTGTAGGAGGTCCCATCATGGTTCCTCGGACTGGTACCATAGCCATCACTCCCGTAGCGCCACACAGCTTGAATGTACGCCCCATCGTGGTAAGAGACGATTGGGAAGTATCCCTTGAAGTAAGCAGCCGTAGTCACAATTTCCTCATCGCCATTGACGGACGAAGCGAGACTTGCGCTGAAGGCACACGCATCACTATCCGCCGTGCCCCATTCAATACGCGTGTCGTAAAGCGTAACGGTCATCATTTCTTTGACACGTTGCGCGAAAAAATGATGTGGGGAGCAGATACGAGGGAATAAGATAACTCCTGTTTTTCTGGCCGATATGCTTCAATGGTAACTGTTTTTTTCTCTTTCTAAAGGATATTTCAATCCGAATGTGTGTATATTCGCCGAATAATTGCTAACTTCGCGCCGAATTTGAATGACGATAATATAAATAAGGTATAATAAAGAAAAAAGACTATGGCAAAGAAAGCTCTTTTGATGATTCTCGACGGATGGGGAATCGGTAATCAAGGTAAAGGTGATGTGATTTTCAACACCGCAACTCCGTATATGGACTACTTGGCTGAGACTTATCCTCATGCCCAGTTGCAAGCCAGTGGCGAGAATGTGGGATTGCCCGACGGACAGATGGGTAACTCTGAAGTAGGACACCTCAACATTGGTGCCGGACGTATTGTGTATCAGGATCTGGTGAAGATTAACCGTGCCTGTGCCGATGGCAGCATCCTGCAAAATAAAGAGGTGGTAGCCGCTTACTCATACGCTAAAGAGAATGGCAAGAACATCCATCTGATGGGATTGACTTCAAACGGTGGTGTGCACAGTTCGCTGGATCATCTGTACAAACTTTGTGACATCTCTAAGGAGTATGGCATTGAAAATACATTTATCCACTGCTTCATGGATGGTCGTGACACTGACCCCAAGAGCGGAAAGGGATTCATTGAGGAACTGACAGCCCACTGTGCACAGAGTGCCGGACATGTAGCTTCCATCGTTGGTCGCTACTATGCTATGGATCGTGACAAACGTTGGGAGCGTGTGAAGGTTGCTTACGACCTGTTGGTGAACGGTGAAGGCAAGCAAGCTACCGACATGGTGCAGGCTATGCAGGAAAGCTATGACGAGGGCGTGACCGATGAGTTTGTGAAGCCTATCCACAATGCAACCGTAGATGGTACTATCAAAGAGGGCGATGTGGTTATCTTCTTCAACTACCGTAACGACCGTGCCAAAGAGTTGACCGTGGTGTTGACCCAGCAGGATATGCCCGAAGCAGGTATGCACACGATTCCCGGACTCCAGTACTACTGCATGACTCCGTATGATGCTTCGTTCACAGGTGTACACATTCTCTTCGATAAGGAAAATGTACAGAATACATTGGGCGAATACTTGAGCAATCAAGGTAAGAGCCAATTGCACATAGCAGAGACGGAGAAGTATGCTCACGTGACCTTCTTCTTCAATGGTGGACGCGAGACACCGTATGAAGGCGAAGAGCGTATCTTGGTAGCTTCACCCAAGGTGGCCACTTATGACCTGAAGCCTGAGATGAGTGCTTTCGAGGTGAAGGACAAACTGGTGGAAGCCATCAAAACCGAGAAGTTCGATTTCATTGTCGTAAACTTTGCCAATGGCGATATGGTGGGACACACAGGTATCTACAGTGCTATCGAAACAGCAGTGAAGGCCGTGGATGCATGCGTAAAGGATGTTATCGAAGCAGCCAAAGCTGCAGACTATGAGGCTATCATCATTGCTGACCACGGAAATGCCGATAATGCTATCAACAGCGATGATACACCCAATACGGCTCACTCATTGAATCCTGTCCCCTGTATCTATGTGACAGAGAACAAGGATGCTAAGGTCGAAAATGGAGTTTTGGCCGATGTGGCTCCCTCTATCCTGCACATCATGGGCTTGCCCCAACCGGCAGAGATGAGCGGAAAGTGTCTGATTAAGTAAAGAATTAAGGACGAAGAGTGAAGAATGAGGAGTGGAGAATCCATTGGTCTATAGGATTCTTCACTCTTCACTTTTCACTCTTCATTTTCGTATAATTATGATACAAATAGACGATGTCGTTGTTTCGCTTGATGTGCTGAAGGAGAAATTCTTTTGCGACCTGTCAGCTTGTAAAGGCGAATGTTGTATAGAAGGTGATGCTGGTGCACCATTGGAATTGGACGAAGTCGCTGAAATAGAGGAAGTGCTTCCCATTATTTGGGATGACCTGTCGCCCGAGGCGCGTGCGGTGATAGACAAACAAGGAGTTGCCTATACGGACGAAGAAGGAGATTTGGTAACCTCTATAGTCAATGGCAAGGATTGTGTGTTCACCTGCTATGGGGAAGACGGTAGTTGCTATTGTGCCATAGAAAAGGCATACCGGGCTGGCAAAACAACATTCTATAAACCCGTTTCGTGCCATCTTTATCCCATACGCATAGGTGATTATGGCCCTTACAAAGCGGTGAACTATCATCGTTGGGATGTATGCAAGGCTGCCGTAGTGTTAGGTAAAGCCAAGGATATGCCCGTCTATAAGTTCTTGCGTGAACCGCTCATCCGTAAGTTTGGCGAGGAGTGGTACAAGGAATTGGAAATTGCAGTAGAGGAGCTGAAACAACAAAAGTATATATAATAGGAATAAAGAGTGAAGAATGAAGAGTGAAGAATCATAATGTACCAAACAATAAGATTCTTCACTCTTCATTCTTCACTTAAAACGGGTATCCGACAGCTAGATGCAGTCCTAATCCATCTTTGAAACGTGGGATGTTGTAATAGCCGCTCTTCCCTGTGTTATAGGGCACATGGAGTGCTATCCCCAAGTCGAGGCGGAGTACCAAGAACTCCAAATCGTAACGTATGCCAAGGCCTGTGCCTAATGCTATATCTTCCCAAAAACTTTTCATCGTGAGTTCTCCGCCAGGTCGGTCAGCTTGCTTGCGTAGTAGCCACACATTGCCTGCATCCAAAAAGGTTGCACCATAAAGATTTCCAATGATAGGGAAGCGTAGCTCCACATTAGCTTCCAGTTTCACATCGCCTGTTTCATCCAAATAAGAGTAGGTGCTTTCTGTTGGATGGAAACTTCCAGGACCTATGGTGCGTGCCGTAAAAGCACGAATACTGTTGGCACCACCGATATAGAACTGTTCACTATAAGGAACATATTGTGAATTTCCGTATGGGACAACCACTCCGGCAAAAAATCGGGTAGCAACGTGGGTACGTCCTTTTACCTTGAAGAGGTTTCGCAATTCTGTTGTGACTTTCATGAATTGTGCAAAGGGGTTTCCCAATAATGATTTGTCACGCTTGTCAAAAGATTCTCCAAACAGAGAATAGATGGTCGATGTGACATTGCCTGCCGAAGTGACCGTACTGCTCCACCATGTATGGTGACGACGCGATGAAATACTGGCATCGTCGAACGTGTATGTGTAACTCATGGCGGGAATGAACTGGTCACGGAAGCTGATGGCCAATGCGCGATTCTGGCTCATAATGGAGTCAAATTTGGCTGTGTGCTCC
>JAFXDL010000086.1 GCA_017516265.1 Bacteroidaceae bacterium | reverse complement strand
CTGCATCGAACGACATTATTGCTGCCTTGTGAACTTGGAATGGTGAACAGGTAAAGATGACAATTTTATAATTGTTGACAATGTAAATATAAATATTTTAACTTTCGAAAGTGGAGAAGTTGCAGTGGTGTGTGTTAGGAGGTAGAAGTGTAGGAGTGACGCTTCGCTTTCTTTCAGGAGTAGAGGAGTGCAGGAGTGACGCTTCGCTTAGGAGTGTAGACGAATGTGCTGCTTGCATGGTGTCCTCCTGTTTCATAGTCGAAACTATTGTCTACACTCCTACACTCCTGCCTTCTACACTCCTTAAAAACTACACTCCTATAAAGAAGAGGTATCCCAATGTCCGGGATGCCTCTTTCCTTTTTTTTCTTTGTAGAGCCAGCACCGCATTCTACTCCCCTCCCTTGCGGAGGGGTAGGGGGAGGGTCTCCCCCCAAAAAAAGTACATAAATATACAAAAAGCTTCCATTATACGACTATTTAATATTTTTTGTGTAAAGTGTGCGTACACATTTAAGCAAAAAGTTGTATTTTTGTGCAATTTTCGGCCAAAAGGCAAAAAAGCAATATTGCAAATAAAAGATAATAGGAAAATATAAGACAGTATGGAAAATCTTGATTTAGGACTGATGCTGATGGCAGTGGGTATGATTACCGTGTTCGCCATCTTGCTGATAGTCATCTACCTGAGCAAACTGCTCATCGCCATCGTCAACAAGGTGGCTCCCGAAGAAGTGGTGGTGAAGAAAACGGCTGCGGCCTCGGCTGCTCCGGCAGCGATTGACCCCAGTACCATGGCTGCCATCAAGGGTGCGGTGAACATCGTGACCGGCGGCAAGGGCAAGGTGATGAAGGTGGAGAGAATATAATAAACAATAAATAATAATAAGACGGACATTCTACTCCCCTTCTTTGGGAGGGACAAGGGGGAGGGTCCGCTGTGATTTAGAATATGAAGAAAGAAGTAAAATTCTCCTTGGTCTTCCGCGACATGTGGCAGAGTGCCGGCAAATACGTGCCGCGTGTGGACCAACTGATGAAGGTGGCTCCGGCCATCATTGAAATGGGCTGCTTTGCCCGAGTGGAAACCAACGGTGGCGGATTTGAGCAGGTGAATCTGCTCTTTGGTGAAAATCCCAACAATGCCGTGCGTCAGTGGACCAAACCATTCCACGAGGCTGGCATACAGACACATATGCTGGACCGCGCACTGAACGGACTGCGCATGAGTCCCGTCCCTGCTGACGTACGCAAGCTGTTCTATAAAGTGAAGAAGGCTCAGGGTACCGACATCACCCGTACCTTCTGCGGACTGAACGACATCCGCAACATTGCCCCCTCCATCGAGTATGCCAAGGCGGCAGGCATGATTTCACAGTGTGCCCTCAGTATCACCCACTCGCCCATCCATACCGTTGAGTATTACGTGGATATGGCCAAGCAACTCATCGAACTGGGTGCTGACGAAATCTGCATCAAGGACATGGCCGGTATCGGTCGTCCCGTATCGCTGGGCAAGATTGTGGCTGGCATCAAGGCCATCAAGGATATCCCCGTACAGTACCATTCACATGCCGGTCCGGGCTTCAATATGGCCTCTATCCTGGAGGTTTGCGAGGCTGGTTGCGACTATGTGGACGTAGGTATGGAACCTCTTTCATGGGGTACAGGTCACGCCGATGTCATCAGTGTACAGGCCATGCTGAAGGATGCCGGATTCCAGGTTCCCGAAATCAACATGGAGGCCTACATGAAGGTGCGCTCGCTGGTACAGGAGTTCATGGATGACTTCCTCGGCCTCTACATCTCGCCGAAGAACCGCCTGATGAACTCGCTGCTCATCGGTCCCGGTCTGCCCGGTGGTATGATGGGCTCGCTGATGGCTGACCTCGAAACGAACCTCGAAAGCATCAACAAGTACAAGGCCAAGCGCAACATGAAGTTCATGACACAGGACGAACTGCTCATCAAGCTGTTCAACGAAGTGGCATACGTATGGCCGCGCGTGGGTTATCCTCCATTGGTGACACCCTTCAGCCAGTATGTGAAGAACCTCGCCCTGATGAACGTCATGCAGATGGAGAAAGGCAAGGAGCGCTGGGGTATGATTGCCGACGACATTTGGGACATGCTCCTTGGCAAGGCAGGAAAGCTGCCCGGTGAACTGGCTCCCGAAATTATCGAAAAGGCTGAGAAGGAAGGACGTAAGTTCTTCACCGGCAATCCGCAGGACAACTATCCCGATGCCCTGGACAAGTTCCGCCTGTTGATGAAGGACAAAGGTTGGGATATGGGTCAGGACGACGAAGAACTCTTCGAATATGCCATGCATCCCGCACAGTACGAGGCTTACAAGAGTGGCAAGGCCAAGCAGGACTTCTTGGAAGACGTAGAGAAGCGTCGCATGGAGAAGAAGGCCGGAACGGCTCCTACCGAACCCCAGACACTGACCATCGATGTGAACGGTACGGCCTATCGTGTGACTGTGGCATACGGAGACGTACAGCCCGAAGCTGCACAGCCCGCAGCTGCTGCTCCCGTAGGCGAAGGTAAGGATGTGGCCTCTCCATTGGAAGGCAAGTTCTTCCTGACAAAGACTGCTCAGGAGACTCCGCTGAAGGTGGGTGATAAGGTGAACGAAGGCGACGTACTCTGCTACGTAGAGGCCATGAAGACCTACAACGCCATCCGTGCCGAGTTCGGAGGTACAGTGACTGCCATCTGCTTCAATGCCGGTGATTCTGTGTCGGAAGATGATGTGTTAATGAAGATTGGATGATTATGGAAGAAATATTGATAAAACTCTATGAAATGACGGCCATCAGCAACATCATTGCCGACCCGTCGTTCCTTGCCATGTATGCCATCGCCTTCGTATTGCTTTACCTTGGTATATGCAAGCACTACGAGCCGCTGCTGCTTGTTCCCATTGCCTTCGGTGTGTTGTTGGCCAACTTCCCCGGTGGTGAGATGGGAGTCATTCAGGCCGACTCGAACGGAATGGTGGAGGTGAATGGCGTGATGAAGAACATCTGGGAAATGTCATTGCCCGAGATTGCTCACGACCTCGGAATCATGAACTTCCTCTATTACATGCTGATAAAGACCGGTTTCCTGCCACCCGTCATCTTCATGGGTGTGGGTGCCTTGACAGACTTCGGCCCCATGTTGCGTAACCTCCGCCTCTCCATCTTCGGAGCGGCTGCCCAGATGGGTATCTTCACCGTTCTGTTGGTAGCTATCCTCATGGGCTTCACTCCGCAAGAGGCAGCCTCTCTTGGCATCATCGGTGGTGCCGACGGCCCTACAGCTATTTTTACCACCATCAAGCTGGCTCCCCACCTGTTGGGTCCTATTGCCATCGCGGCCTATTCCTACATGGCATTGGTGCCGGTCATCATCCCCTTGGTGGTGAAACTGCTCTGCACCAAGAAGGAACTGATGATCAACATGAAGGAACAGGAGAAACTCTATCCCTCGAAGACAGAAATCAAGAACCTGCGTGTGCTGAAGATTGTGTTCCCCATTGCTGTTACTACTGTAGTCGCCATCTTCGTGCCTACAGCCGTCTCGTTGGTGGGTATGCTGATGTTCGGTAACTTGATAAAGGAAATCGGTAGCGATACTAGCCGTCTGTTCGACGCTGCCAGCAACAGCATCATGAATGCCGCCACCATCTTCCTGGGTCTCTGCGTGGGTGCCACCATGACATCCGAAGCGTTCCTCAACTGGACCACCATCGGTATCGTCATCGGCGGATTCCTCGCCTTTGCCCTCTCTATTGCCAGCGGAATCTGCATGGTGAAGATATTCAATCTTTGCAGCAAAAAGAAAATCAATCCGCTCATCGGTGCTACCGGCCTCAGTGCTGTACCTATGGCCAGCCGCGTAGCTAACGACATCGCTACCAAGTACGACCCGAAGAACCATGTGCTGAACTACTGTATGTCCAGCAACATTTCAGGAGTCATCGGTTCGGCCGTAGCGGCAGGTGTGCTGATTTCGTTCTTGCAATAACTATTTCAGAAGGTTCAAAGTTCAAGGTTTATGGTTCAAAATCCCTATCCTTGGACTTTGGACTTTTTTTGCTTGAACCTTAAATTTTAATTCTAAAATACAGTTCCTATTATGAAGAAAACTATTCTATTATTGACTACAATCGTGTTCGGCCTCTCTGCCATGGCGAAAACCGAGGCAAACGAACCCATTGAGATTACTAAGGCATTTGAAGAAGCCAAGAAAATAGAGAAAAGTATCAAGCTCACTTCGTTCCCAGCCCGAGTTTATAACATTGTCGATTTCGGGGCCAAAGCCAATACGCCGGAAGAGCCTTGTCACGATGCTATCAACGAAGCCATCCTGCGATGCAATCAGGACGGTGGTGGCACAGTGCTTATCCCTAAAGGAACGTTCTACACAGGCCCTATCACACTGAAGAGCAATGTGAACCTGCATATCGAGAAAGATGCTGTGCTGAAGTTTGACACTGACCAGAGCCTCTACTTCCCGCCCGTACTGACCCGTTGGGAGGGACTCGACTGCTACAATGCCCGTCCGCTCATCTATGCCTATGGCGAGACAAACATAGCCATCACAGGCAAGGGTATCATGGATGCACAAGGCGATGCTGACCATTGGTGGTACATGGCTGCCGGACGCTACAAGATAGATAACGGCAAACCCACTCAAGCCGATGGCGGACGCAAGCGTATGTTGGCTTTAGGCGAACGCGGAGCACCTATGCATGAGCGTATCTTCACTCCCGAAGAGGCCATGCGCCCGCAATTCGTCAACCTCTACCGTTGCACACAGGTGCTCATCGAGGATGTCACTTTCCTCAACTCACCCTTCTGGACACTGCACCCGCTGATGTGCGAAAGCCTTATCGTGCGTGGTGTCACCATTGAGAATGACGGTCCTAACGGTGACGGTTGCGACCCCGAATCGTGCAAGAATGTGCTTATTGAGAACTGCATCTTCAACACGGGTGACGACTGCATTGCCATCAAGAGCGGACGCAACAACGACGGTCGCAAGTGGAACATCCCCAGTGAGAATATTATCGTCCGCGGATGTACGATGAAAAACGGCCATGGCGGTGTGGTAATAGGTAGCGAAATCTCAGGTGGATACAAGGGTCTCTATGTCGAGGATTGCTATATGGACAGTCCCAATCTCGACCGTGTTATCCGTATCAAGACAAGTACATGCCGTGGCGGTACCATCGAAGACATCTTTGTCCGTAACATCAAGGTCGGAGTCTGCCGTGAAGCCGTATTGCGCATCAATCTGAAGTATGAGTCACGTGAAGAGTGCGAGCGCGGATACATCCCCACTGTACGTAACGTATGGATGAACAACGTCACCTCTGGTGGAAGCAAATACGGTGTTCTCCTCATCGGACTGGATGATAGCGAGAATATCTACGACATCAACGTCAGCAACTGCCAGTTCAACGGTGTGACCCATGCTGGTGAGAACATTACCGGCCTGACACGCAACGTCAACATCAAGGACTGCAAGGTGAAGATGGCTCCCAAGAAAGATAAGAAAAAGAAGAAATAAAAACGACCGGTCCGTCATATCGGACAATGGATTACGCGGATTGCATTCAGAGCCTCTGTCAGCTGCAGAAATGGTGCAATCCGCGTATTTGTTTCCTAAAAATATACAATTAAAGGGCAATCTGATAAGAGTTTAACAAAAATGTTTTGCCTAAAGACTTTTTTTGTAGTAATTTTGCAGCCCGATTTATAAACAAAAGTGATCTTTATGAGTAAAAGAACTCTGATTATAGGTTTGGCTACGACCTTACTCTTTAGCTTCAGCGACAAAGCTGCCGCAATTGGCAACAATATTTTCAGTCATTCAGAACCATCCTTCCTGGCGGAGGAGAGACCCAAGAAGACCATCCCACTGTTCAAGAAAAGAAAAAAGGAAGACAAGAGCGAAAAGCCTTCCTCACCTTCGGCATATAAGAGAATGACCGGACGCGACTCGCTGTCCATGTCTGGTGTCATGAATGTCATCCAGAAAGGCGATACCATCTATTTGGAACTCCCCACACGCCTGTTGGGAAAACCTTTCTTGGTATCGAACAAACTGCAACGTGTCCCCATCGAACTGAATGAGGCAAGTGCCAACAAAGGTATCAACTATGCTAACCAGATGGTCCGCTTTGAATGGGATAAGAAAGCCAAGGTGGTGAAGATGCACCAGCAGCGTGTCACTCCGGAGGTTCCGAAGAACTCTTATCTGGCCCGTTCGGTGGCCGACAATTATATCGACCCTATCATTGCCTCTCTGAAGGTGGAAGGTATGGCGCCGGACTCCACCTCGGTCATCGTCAAAGTGAGTGACTTCTTCAATGGCAAGAAGAATGTGCTGAACGATGTGTTCAACGACATCAACATCGGTACATCGCCTGTGGGTGAATTGTCGCGCATCGTCAGTGTGAAGGCTTATGAGCAAAGTGTAGTGGCTCAGTCTGAACTGACAACAACGGTACACGAGGGATTGTCAAAGGTGAATGTCACCGTCGTGGTAAGTACTGCTATCTGCCTGCTTCCTGAGGAACCGATGGCACGTCGTCGTGAAGATTGGCGTGTGGGCTATTTCTCAACTCCTGCTACTATCTACAATGACCAGCAGCAGCGGGTGGAGCACACCAGCTACATCACACGTTGGCGATTGGAGCCTAAAGATACGGCTGCCTATATGCGCGGTGAACTGACGGAACCCGTAAAGCCCATCACCTTCTATATTGGTGGTGCTGTTCCCGAACATCTCCGTCCCTATATTATAAAAGGTATCCTCGACTGGAACGGAGCATTTGAAAAGGCCGGATTCAAGAATGCCGTACAAGCCCTGGTTCCCCACGACACGTTGGACGTGGATGGCGATGATATGCGTTACTCCGTCTTGACCTATGCTGCATCAGAGAAGGCCAATGCCATGGGACCTTCGACCATAGACCCACGTACAGGAGAAATTCTGGAAGCCGACATTATCTGGTGGCACAATGTCCAATCGCTCATCAGTGAATGGATTACGGTACAGACAGGAGCTGTGGACCCACGTGCACGCTCTTTGGAACTCCCGATAGAACTGATAGGTGATGCCGTACGCTTTGTGGCTTGTCATGAGGTGGGACACTCTTTGGGTCTGCGCCACAACATGATGGCTTCAGCCGCTTATCCTACCGATTCGCTCCGCTCGGCTTCGTTCACGTCACGCATGGGAGGAACATCGGCCAGTATCATGGACTATGCCCGCTTTAACTATGTGGCCCAACCAGGTGATAATGTGAAAGTGATGTCGCCCAACATCGGCCCTTACGATTTGATGGCTATCGAATGGGGATATCGCTGGTATCCGGAAGGGACAAACGAAGAACAGGTACTTTCTGACTTCTTGAGCAAACACCAAGGAAAGGAATACCGATACAGCGAAGCACAGTCACAACGCTCTGCTGTTGACCCTCGTGCCTTGAGTGAGGACTTGGGTGACGATCCTGTCAAATCGGCACGCTTGGGTATTGAAAACCTGAAACGCATCATGCCTAACCTGATAGAGTGGACACGCAACAGCAAGCCTGGACAAAACTACGACGAAGCGGCTAATCTCTATTCGGCCATCATCTACCAATGGAACCTCTACCACTACCATGTGATGGCAAATATCGGTGGTATCTATATGGAACGTCCGACCCTCGACTGGATAGACAATCCCGAGAAGCAGGCATATACCTTTGTCGAGAAGGAACGTCAGCGCGAAGCTGTCCAATTCTTGCTTGATGAGGTGCTTTGCTTCCCTGAATGGCTCTTCGGATCACCGTTCTCTACACAGATTTTCCCGCTCCGCAAGACTCCGTTTGGAACAACTGAGCAGGAACCGGCCATGCTGCTGAAGAATCAACAGAATTATATTCTTTGGGACCTCTTGGCCAATGACCGACTGGTGAGAATGTACCAGAACGAGTGGATGAATGGCAACAAGGCTTTCACGGCTGTGGATATGCTGGATATGCTCCACAACGCTATCTTCCGTAAGACCATTGCCGGGCAGAAACTGAACGTCATGGAACGTAGCCTGCAAAAGAGTTTTGTGGATGCGCTCATCACAGCAGCGGCAGAAAGCGAAGGCGTGAAAATCAACAAGCATCTGACAGAAGAGAAACAGGTAAGCAGCAGCGGTTCACGTACAGTAGATATGACTATGACCCAAATCACCCGGACAAGCGATGCGTTGAGTGTGAAACGTAGTGAGCTGATCCGCATCATGCGACTGATGAAAAATCGTCGGACTAGTGGCGACTTGAGTACGCAAATGCACTACGATGATGTGGTTCTGCGTATTCAGACAGCATTAGGACTACAAAAATAAATTAAGATAGGATACACCAACAATTTTATTTCAAATGAGAAGAATCTATGCATTCATACTGGTGATGGCGTGTGCTGTGGTCACTTGGGCACAGGAGAAATACGTAATCACAGGTTTTGTGTCGGATGGAGAGTTTCAAGGAGAGCCTTTGGTCGGTGCTACTGTTGTGGCAGGGAATCCTCAAGATGGGATAGGTGCCGTTACTGACACCGAAGGAAAATATACCCTCGAAATACCATCAGCAACCAAAACGCTTGAAATCAGTTACATGGGGTATGAGACCCAAACAATCAATGTGCAGGCTGATGTCAAAGTGTATAACGTTACTATGCGCTTTGCCAACAAGGCTTTAGCAGAGTTTGTGGTTACTGGTTACCAGCAGATTGATCGTCGTAAATTGACTGCAGCGGTGACAACTGTCAATATTTCAGATGAGACAGTTGGTGCTGTGAAGAACATCGACCAGGCATTAGCCGGCCAAGTGGCTGGTCTGTCTGCGGTCTCTGCCAGTGGTGCGCCGGGTGCACCCATGAAGATTCGCATCCGTGGAACCTCTTCTATCAATGGCGTTCAGGAACCCTTGTGGGTGCTCGATGGTATCCCTATGGAAGGAAATGAAATACCAGCCATTGACAATCTGAACGATATTGATGACATCTATCAGACCAGCATTGCAGGATTGAATCCGTCGGACATTGAGAATATCACTGTCTTGAAGGATGCTGCCGCTACGGCCATCTATGGTGCACGGGCTGCCAACGGTGTCATCGTCATCACTACCAAAAAAGGAAAGGAAGGTCGTCCCGTGGTGAACTTCTCCACCAAGATGAGTTACAATCCTAAAGTGGATATAGACCGTTTGAATTTGCTGAATGCTGATGAAAAGGTCGGTTTGGAGTTAGACCTGCTCGCAAGTGACTACGACTATCGTCAGCATAAAGGCGGTGTGGCTAATATCCTGGATGAATTGGGAGAGTTTAATACCTTCCAGAATGGAGGTTGGGATGCCTTGTCTCCCGAAGCCCAACAACGCATCAACCGCTTGCGTTCCATCAATACGGATTGGAACGACATTCTCTTCCGTGATGTTTTCAACCAAGAATATAACATCAGTTTCAGTGGTGGTTCGGAAAGGGCACATTACTATGCATCCGTAGGGTATTATACGGAACAAGGTACGGTGGAAGGGGTGGAAAACAATCGGTACAACGTCACCCTGAAAAGTGACTTCAAGGTAAACAGTATGTTGACCGTTGGAGCCTCTGTCTTTGCCAACCAACGCAAGCAGGAAAGTTATATGACCGATTCGGGAGGTTTCACCAACCCGGTCTTCTATTCACGCATGGCCAATCCGTATTTCGAACCATACGATGCTGATGGCAACTATGTATATGACAAGAATGTACAAGGACGAGAGACCGAAGTTCCCGACTTCAACATCTTTGAAGAACGTGTCAATACAGCTAAAGAACGTAAGGACCGTTCCATCATGGCTCTTTTCGACGCCACATTGAAGTTCAACAGCAACTTGAAACTTACTTCACAGTTCGGTCTGCAGCATGACAACTATACACTGACACGCTATGCTGGACACGACAGTTATGCCATGCGCAAAGCCAAGGAATATGCCACATACCTCATTGACGGTGAGCGGAAATCCATATTCCCTGACGGTGGAATGAATAAACATACGGAAGCAAACACTGACCAATGGACATGGAAAGCGATGCTTGAATGGGACAAACGATTGAAGGATATTCACGATGTTGAATTGATGGGTGGAACAGAGGTTCGACACGTTGAATCAAATGTAGTGACCTCTACTGCTTATGGCTATGATAATCGTACTTTGACAACCCAGCCTGTCATCTTCCCTAGTGAAAGCATTGCGCAACGTTATCCCTTGTATGAAGAAGGCCACACTGAAAATGCTTATGTCTCGTGGTTTGCTACAGGTTCTTACACCTTATTGTATCGCTATACATTGGGAGCAAGTGTACGCTTTGACGGTAGCGATGTCTTCGGTGTTGCCAAGAAGTACCGTTTCCTGCCGCTCTATTCTTTCAGTGGAATGTGGCGGGCTAAAGAAGAGAACTTCCTGAAGAATGTGAAATGGATTGATGAACTTTCGCTCCGTGCGTCGTACGGTTTGCAAGGAAATATCGACAAGAATACTTCTCCTTATCTCATCGGTACTTTTGACAAGACATCAGTACTTCCCGGACATATAGAAAATATCATTTCGGCAGAGAATGCTCCCAATCCGAATCTGAAATGGGAGAAGACGAAGAACGTGAACGTCGGACTCAATTTGGAAATGCTTCAAAATCGTATTCGGCTGAATGTGGATTACTACTATCGCCGGAGTACCGACCTCATCAGTTCGCGCCAACTTCCATTGGAAACAGGTTTTGCCAGTACTACAGTCAACTGGGCATCTATGGAGAACAGCGGATGGGAAATAGCTCTGAATACCCGCAATGTCACGACCAAGAACTTCAAGTGGACAACGAGTCTGAATTTGGGATTCAATACTAACAAGATTCTGAACGAAACGGTGGCCGAGAACTCTACATATCCTGGCCGTGAGGGCTATCCTGTAGGTGCTATTTTTGCTTACAAGACAGCAGGACTCGATGAAGAAGGCTATCCTCTCTTCCTGGCTAAGGATGGAAGCAAACAGACTGCAGCAGAATTTTTCCGACTCAACCGATTTGGGGCCAGTACTTTGTCGGCAGAAGAGCAACGAAACCTTTACACTTACGCAGGAAGCACAGAACCGGAGTGTTCGGGTGGATTCATCAATACCTTTGAGTGGAAGAATTGGCAATTGAATGTAAACTTCATGTTCAATCTGGGCATGAAGGTGCGTGTACAGCCTTCATACTCGCCCACATACTACGACCGTGGCTTGAATACCAATCGGGACATTCTGAACCGCTGGACGCCTACAAACACCAATACCAGTTTGCCTGCTCTGATGGTGAACTCTGCTGTGCGTGCTAACGAATACACTCATTATTCGGAATACAACACATACAGTATGCTTGACTTGTGGGTACGCGACCAGAATTACTGCCGTTTGCAAAGTCTCCGTTTGGGATACCGCATTCCTAAAGAGGTGTTGAAGCCGATAGGCATCACTTCGGCCTCAGTATCGCTCGAAGGCAGGAATCTTCTGGTTATAGCCAGCGATTATGATAACTATCTCGACCCGGAGACCATGGGAAATCCATATGCACAGCCTGTCACACGGAGCTTTATCCTCGGACTGAATGTGAATTTCTGATTTTTCCCTACTATCTACTAATTATTATCAGCTAAAAAAATACAATGAAGATAAAGACCCTATTACTTTCCGTCCTCGCGGCCTTTGCTCTGACCGCCTGTGACGATTTCCTGGACATTACCCCCACGGGTAAGGTGATAGCCAAGACTGGCGATGAATACCGAGCATTGCTGACCTATGAATACAAGTATTTTGCCAAGGACCGGTACATGACCACCTTACGCACAGATGAAATGCTGATGGACATGGTGAAGACATCAAGTACCGACAAGGATGCATACCTTGATCTTTGGCGTTGGAAGGACGAGGCACCTTCGCCTACCACCAGTTATTTCTCATGGCGAACTTATTACCACACCATCTACATTGCCAACTATGTCATTGGACACCAGCATGAAATTACCAATGCCACCAAGGAGGAAATCAATCAACTGGTAGGCGAATCATACATGTTGCGCGCTTATTGCCATTTCCTGTTGGTCAATCTGTATGCTGAACCTTACACGCATTGTACACCAACTGGGACACGTGGTGTTCCCATGCAGTTGAAGGCTGACGTGAATGCAATCCCTGCCAGCAGTAGTGTGGAGGCTGTTTACCAGCAAGTGCTCAGTGACTTGGACGAGGCTGAGAAATACTTGAATGTAGAAGTTTGGGAAGCGGGAAAGAATTATCGCTTTAACAAAGTGTCAGCACAGGCTTTACGCGCGCGTACTTATTTATATATGGGGCAGTGGAAAGAGGCTCTGAAGGCGGCAACTACTGTACTGGAAACTCACAACCAACTGGAAGACTTGACAACCAACAGTTACACCTTGCCGAACAGCTACAAGTCTGTGGAGAACATTGTTGCTTTGGAGCGCTTCAGCAGCAACCTCTATACGGCTATCAATATCCCTTCGCCTGATTTCATCAGCATGTATCGCACGGGAGACCAGCGCCGTACCAAGTTCTATAAACGTGTCACTTCGTCCACATATTCATTGCAGAAGGGGGGGAGTGATGATAATGCCTGCTCCTTCCGTACTTCAGAGATGTATCTGATTGCTGCTGAGGCTTCGGCTCGTCTGGACAGTTTGGATAATGCTGTCAGCTATCTTGTACCTCTGATGGAAAAACGTCTCAACCAGTCGGCTTATCAGACAACCCTTGAACTTGTCAACAGCATGACACAGGAAGAACTGATTCAGGAAATCCTTGATGAACGTGCCCGCGAACTTGCTTTTGAGGGACATCGGTGGTATGACCTGCGACGTACTACACAACCTGCATTGATGCGCACTTACGATGGGGTTACCTATACGTTGACTCCAGAAAAGTACACCATGCGCTTCCCCACAGAAGCAGTCGAGGCCAATCCTGAGATTGAGCGTTGGGATGATACTAAATAAGTACTTACATATCGAGAAATTTGAAATCATATAGTATTAACATCAAAAAAAGAAACAGTATGAAGAGATTATTGCTTACATTGACTGCATTCGTTGCTGTTTTGACAACATTTGCAGAGAACAAGTTCGATGAAGACTGGGCTGCCTCATTCACTCCCGTCTCGGATTCTATCGAACTGAAAGGTGTACACACTGCTGCCGCTGCTGACGGTTCGGTATATGTGTCCAGCACCTACAACCAGGCCTTCACCTTCGCAGGTAAAGAGATTGCCGACCCCGAAGGACTTACTTCGGCTGTCATCGTGAAGTATGACGGAAACGGCAAGGAACTCTGGGCCGTAAACATGGTAGGAAATGCCGTTGTTTATGCACTGGATACCGATGCTGACGGAACCCTCTATGCCGCAGGTAACTTCATGGACAAGGTGGAATACACCGGTACAGATGGAGCTAAAGCGGAATTGGCTGGAAGTGCTGAAGCTTACACGGCTTTCATCGCAAGAATCAGTGCAGATGGAAAGTTCCAGCAGGTAAAGACGTTGGCTTCTCTAGCTAATGCAGAAGTAGCGGCCAGTATGATGTATTTTCCCATGGCAGGAGATGTGTATGTCACTCCCAAGAAGATTCAGGTCGATGGCGACAAGGTTTATGTTTCAGCAAACTACACGGGCGATGTTGCGGAACTGGCATGGAAGGGAAGCTACATCAATGTATTCGACGCCATGTACATGGACAACAGGAATGTGGGTCTTTTTGCAATGAACAAGGTAGATTTTTCAGGAACCAAGAATATAGCTACTGTACAAAACACCGAAACAATATCAAACTTGCAATCTTATCCCGAAGCTTTTGACTTCATGGTTGATAACGGTACAGTATATGCTGGATTCATCGGAACTGGAAAGTTGACTCTTACCACAGTAGCAGGTACTGAGGAATTCTCTTTTGTAACTACTGATGATGGATGCATGGAGCACGCCTTTGTGTTGGCCACCATTGGTGCATCTACAACTATCAAGACCTATAATGCGGTAGCTCACGACAAATTGTACACTCCTTACAACCTCTTCATGAACGCCGATGGCGAGAACCTCATCATTGGCGGAACTTTCTACGGTGAACTTCCTTTGGACAACCAGAAGACAACGGGCGAACTTGCTTCAGACGTCTTCATGGCTTCTGTGAAGAAGGCCGACGGCACCGTGAACAGTACCTTCGTGAGCGGCAAGGAGTCTGAGGCTACTTGCATGACCATTGATAATGAGTCGGCAATCCTCTCAGCCTCTATCGGCGAGGTATATCTCATGAGTTTGCAATCTGGTGAATATACCACTCAGGGTGCTCCGGCTTACGCTTGCATCGATGCTTGCGGAGCTGCTACCAAGGCCAGCGTATATTGCACCGAGGGTAAGGTTTGTGTAAACGGTTCTTTCAATGCGGCCCACAGCATAGAGGAGATCATCCGTCCTGTGCAGCCCCAGAATGGATTGATTTACAATCTTGCCGGACAGGTAGTCAACGAGAACTACAAGGGTATTGTCATCAAGAATGGCATGAAGTACCTCCAGCGATAAGCTGCCATAAGTCTGTCTGAGTCTTTTTCTAAAGGACACAGCGCTAGATAAAAATGATTAAGGTTCAAAGTTCAAAGGATCATTCACATCCTTTTGAACTTTGAACCTTAACTTTTTGTGATTTCGTTTTTATCTTCGTTTTCTGGCAATATGTTAGCGGATACCTAAGGCTTTGTCCAATACATTCTCTCCCTCTTGCAACAGTTTTGAGGGGCGGGCAGTATTGTATTCCACTATTTTCCCGTTGGGATCGATGAGGATGTAGGTTGGGAAACCTGTGATGTCGTACGCTTTTTGGTCTTGTTCTGTTGTCCGTAGGTTTATGCCTTGTCGCGAGCCGTATTGGTCGATATGTTGGCTCCACTTCTTGTCATCTTCTTTTCCTACATAGGCAAAGACGTATGCGAGACGGTCATCATAGGATTGGTATTTTTCGCGTAAGGCTGCGATGTTTTTGAACTCCTTGTGACACACTCTGCAAGTCCTGCTCCAAAAACCTATATACAAATATTTTCCATGGAAGTCAGCCAATGTATATGCTTTCCCTTCTTCATCCGTCATACGGAATTCAGGTGCTTTTATGCCCGACAGGAAAGGATTGAGTTGGCTTATCAGCAGTTTGACGTATTCTTTTGTCCAAGGATATGAGAGGTTCTTGTCCAGATGACGCAAGTAGGTGAGGGCTTCGTTCAGCTGCAATTCGAATTTTGCAAATTGTCCCCGATAGGCTAAAACCCACTCTGCAATCTCGCGGTTTTGCACCAGATGGAAGGTCGTGTCCATGCGTTCAAAGTATCTTTTGTATATCGTATTCAGGCTGTCGGCAGGCCCTGTCAGTTTTCTGGAAGTATAATGTGTCCACTTCCATAGAAATTCACGAAAGCCTATATGGGCAAGGTCGCGTGCAGGCATCACCTCGTATGCAGCTTTTCCAGCGACTGTATCTTCAGGAAGACCGCTACGCAGGCCGCGAAGTTTCAGGTGCTCTATGGCTTCCGGGGAATATCCGGCTATAGCCAAGGCGTTGAAATATCCGTTTATCAGAAAGGCCCTTTTGTGGGGCAGTGCTCCATGTTCCTGTTCAAAATCCTCTATGGCTTGGCGGTATTCGTTGACATACTTCTCGATGCCATCTATCAATGTGGTGTCATAAGGTTGGTCGGGACGTGGAGAGAGGCCTGCCAAAGAGTGCAGTCTGTCGGAGAAATTCTTTTTTAGCAGTTTTTCCAATTTCTGTTCACGTTTGCGGGCCGGGTCTGCAAACTCCAATGTCTCGCTTGGATTATGGCTTTGCCACGTCAGTTCAATGAAGTCCCCCTCTTCAGCCAAGAGCTTGGCGATATACCTTCCATTTACCATTAAGTACAGTTCTCTTTCTTCTTTTATTGGTAGTGTCTGGTCGAATGTGCCTTCCGGAGACACGGTGAAGTGACACGTGTCATTTATCAAAGGATTCCTTATCAGAATGCTGATATGCGTCTCCTCGTTTGGAGACTGCATCTCAATCGCGCCTTTAATGCGTACTCCATTTTCTGTGCACGAAATCAGACAGGTGGCCATCATCAGTGCTACCATCAGGATATTTTTCTTTCTTCTCATCATATTCTATATATTATTAAATCTTTTTAGTAGCAAATGTATACAAATATGTCTGTCTGTCAAAGGATAGTATGCGAAAACCGCCTGATAATAACTTTTATAAATGGTAGGTAACAATATTTAATAAAAATGAGGAATTCTTGTCAGCAGGGAAAGAGTGTTCCGATCACAGACATAGTGATATGGAAAAGGACTCGTCTCATGGTTATATAATGAATTTAACTCCGATAGAACAAGCATTTCTACCTGTTCCTATACGCTTTTACCTATATAAGCGAAAGAAAAGGCAAAAAGTAAAGTTGGAGAAGAAACATTTTTGTGTTCATAGCTATCAATCAGGCAAAATTGAATCTTTGAAAGTTATGATAAAACTCATTTTATGTGTTTCTCTATTTTCGACTAATCCCAACAGCTACCCTTTGCGCAACACCTCAACAGGATTGGCATTGGCTGCCCTAACCGAGAGGCCAAGAACCGTAAGGAGGGCAATGACAACGACAAACAGCCCTACCAAAGCGTACAACCACCCTGATTGGGAGATGCGATAGGCATAGTCTGACAACCATTGTTCGGTAATGTGGAAAGCAATGGGCAAAGCCACCACAAAGGCTATGACTACAATGAGCAGGAAACGGCCTATCAGGTTGGACACGATGCGCAGACGCGATGTGCCATAGACACGCATAATGGCAATGTCGCCCCTGCGTTGACGCACATAGTAAGTGGACATGCCCAAAAGTCCAAGTGTGGCAACAAAGATAGAAAGCAACGTGAAAATGCCGACTATCTGCAGCAGACGACGCTCTTTGGAAAGGCCGTTGGCAATGCTGTCTTCCACGTAGCGGGTGGTCTCTGCGGTCAGTTCCATCCCACCGGGATAAAGTTCCTTGAACACTCCGATAACAGCCTGACGTGCCTCTTCATGTGGTCCGACAGTCTTGATGACAGCCGTCTGGAGTATACCGGGTATCCGATTGCCAAAGTTGTAGATACGGGCACCACGTTTGTTGGCCAACACATTACGAAAATGGAAGTTGTAATAGACTCCACCCACCGGGAAGGGATCGTTATGCTCATCTTCCGGTGTCATGACATCCGTATCCTTCATGCCGAAAAACTCAATGGCCCATTCATTGAGGAACGGAGCAAATTCTCCCAACTTG
>JAFXDL010000085.1 GCA_017516265.1 Bacteroidaceae bacterium | reverse complement strand
CTTTGCTTCCTGAGGTGCATCCCAAACAGAATAATGTCACGAGGATTAAAAATGGGACTATTCTTTTCATAATAACGGTTTTATATAATTGATCATTGTTTAATGCACATCCACTCCATCAAAGTATAATTCGGAGATGACGGTATCTTCGTATTTCTCACCAGGATAAACATCAAGTATCTCAAACTTCAGCGTCCAATTAGCAGCATCCTTGTCATTGTAGCCAAGCAGACCTACATCGAAGCATTGCAACGTGCGACTATCTTCCAGTTCAAGGATTGCATAATCGGTTTCGTTGTAATACATCTTCAGTAGTTTCACGCGTGACCAGTTACGCCAATCTTTGTCACTTTTCACATGTCCGTTCAGTACCTTTACCGTATTGATGCGTGGGCACATGCCTGCAAATTCGTACAACAGGTATTCTCCAATGCCCTGTCCGTTGCCTCCTTCTATCCACACACTTTCGTGGTTGGAGTCGTGTGCATTCTTGGCAGCATAAGCAGAGTCCTTGTCGGCTTGTAATTGGCTTGATGCCGTCAACGAAAACACATTACCACGGCAATACCAACTACAAGCTTCACTATACAGGTCACGATAGATGATATCGTCCTTATATTTATTCCATTCTTCTAAGGGTAGTTTTCCTGTATCAAACAGGTTGTATAATCGTTCAAACTCTGCTTTGCTGATATCAGACACCGAATGAATCTCTTTGGGGCTAATGTTTTTAAGGGAATTTTCCTCTTGTCTGTTCTCCTCTTCATATTCGCAATGGCGATTAACTTGCATTATCTCCTCCAGAGTCTTATTCTCGAAGGTATTGCTATCGGTGTGATATTTCGACTTACGTTTGAGAACCAGCGTATTGTCAGGAAGTATTGTACAGGTGTAGCGCACGGTGTCTTGAAAGAAACGTGACTCCTGCATCCACGGATGATACCCTTCTTCAAAGGCTTCTGCCATCGAATGAATCTCCACACTGACAGGGCCGCTGCTGTATGTCTCTCCACGAGAATCAATCAGGAAGGTCAGGGTGTTGTCATTCACCTGTATCTCCTTCATTGGCCATACGGCAAAACCGGGATAATACCCCTCTCGTGCATCGCAAAACTCGTCGCTGGTGCCCCAAAAGTAGCCGTCGGTAATCTTCCCGTCTTTGTACTTCAGTTCAATGATGTTGCTTTCTCCGTTTGTTGCAGCTTTATAATAATAGACAACAGAATCAGGTATCTGCATCTTTGCAATTCCAACAATCGAATACTCTTCTCCCTTGAATGTGTGGACAATATCATCTATATACCAGCCATTCCGTTCATACACCATTTTTACATGTGCGGTATTGGTTTCTCCTTCATCGAAAGCTCGGAAGCGGACAGATACAACAATCGTGTCTTTCCGTCTTTCATCCCTTCGCCAACTGTTTCTTAGTCCATCAGTTCCTACTCCTTCAAGAATAAGTGAGTCGAAGTCTTGAAGCCCCGTCCACACGTTGGCGCTATAGACAAGTTCGTCCTCTGGCAAACTTTCCCATAAGGTCTTCAAGTTGGTGGAGATATATGAATCCATATCAAAATCCTCTTTCCTATTTTGGTGGGCAAACAGTTCGCTGTAAATACCTTCTACCCGTTGGCGTGCCTCTTGTTCGCGCTTGAAGTCCTGTATCATGTGCGTGAGGGATGAATGAGGCTTTTCGTCTTTATCTCTGAAATCATCGACAAACCAACGGCTATCCTCGCGAACTAGCCTTAACGTCCTTTGTTTGATTCCGCAATCATACACATCTCCAGCTTTGGTGGAGAAGTGGCCGAAGCATTGTGTCGTGGTCTTCACTACGGCAGAGTCTTTCGTCAATCGGCTCAGCTTTACTGTCTGAAAAACAAAACTGTCCGGCTCTTGTGTCCAAGTCCATGGGTCAGCATCAATAACAGCATAATCCGTCGGCAGTTCTTCCCAAAGAGCTTTCAGTCTCTTGGAAAAGAATTTCTTTCCGTTCTTTATTGTTTTGAAATCACGTTTGTTGTAGTAGGCAAACACCTCGTTGTACATTTTCTCAACCTGCTCAATCACAGCAGTTGAATCACTTGTAGTCAGTGCCTTTTGTGCCTCACTCGCATTTCGTTTGCATCCTGTGAAACTGATTATTGCCAATAGGATAAGGACAGCTGATGATTTTTTCATAATGAATGATTTTATTTAATAAACAACCCTGCAATTTTTCTCAAAACAGGAATCCCGTCGTTGTTGCGTTGCAGAATCTCATAGTGGGTAGTTCCTTCCTTGGATTTATAGGCAATGGCAATGCAATCGTCAGTCAGCCATGTCACCTGGCGGATGGTGGTGTTGTAGATGATGGCATTCCGATCGCTGTACAGGCATCGAACAGGGCACCATGTCCTCGCGAGGTCATGACGATATGCTTGGGCGTGAAGATGACGAACGACGGATGCCGAGGTTCGTTGCCCGTGGCAGTTGCGGTTTCCTCATCGAGGTGGTCAACCTGGTTTGTCATCTTCCATGTGCCGATGAAAGGGTTGGTGTCGTCTGCCTGGACAACACCTGTGATGGCATCAAAGAAGGGGCGTGCATTTGCCGAGTATTCTCCTGCCCGATACTTCTCGATGCACCAGTCGTTGTTGGGGAAGTGGATATGGTTGTTATACTGGCTCCACCACTTCAGCGTGAAGTGTTCACGATTACTGTCGTATATCAGCGAACGCCTGTCTGTAGGGTTTTCTGGAGTATCGCCTGTGTAGTTGAACACCGTTTCGTCGTTCTTGCTGATGAAAAATTGACGCCCATAGACAGAGCAATGCAGCGTCACGCTGTCCGTACAAATCTTGTATTGCTCATACGGTGCCGCCACCTCCCCCTGTTTTCCTACAAGGGTGGTCATCTTATATATGCCACGTGGATTCTCTGAATCTTTTTTGTCAGTGCTGCAACTTGCAATGGTGCTCACTATACAAGTTCCAAAAACGAAATACAATATTGAAGGGAGTCTTTTCATGATAAATCTTTTTTTTTGAATGCAAATGTACTGATTTTCAACTGACCTCCTCTTTTTATTGGCTTTCTTTAACGTAAATTTGTAAGGAAAAGAAAACAATGCTGACATATGTAAGCACTTGTTCCCTAATGCCGTTTCATATAATCTATTTCACGCTTATATCGAACTCACGTTAGATTATAGATGAAATGTTCATCAAACCTGTAAAAAACAACGATTCTTCCACCGTAACTCATTGTTTGAGTGTGGTGGAAGAATCATCCATGTTATCCTTGAATTGTCCTTTCGGAAAAATATTTCCCTTTACAGCGTTTCGCCATTGTAATCCGCTTCTTCGGTGCTATAGTTGATGTAGGATACTGCAAAACCTGCTTCAACAGCGACTTCAATTACTTCTACTTCGGGTCTTTCGTAAATTTCCATATATTTTTATGTGTTATGAATGATTCAAGATTTTCTGAAGGTGGATATTTATAGAATCCTACCTTCAGGATTCAATTATTCTATGGTGCCTAAAATCATGTTTACCACTGTCACTGCATCGTTGACAGAAACCTCCCCGTTACCATCGACATCGGCTTTTCTGTCATATCCGGATGAAAGGATGGTATTGATGATGACAACGACATCGTTGACTGACACCTCTCCGTTTCCATCCGCATCGCCAACGATGAATTTATCGATATTCTCCTGTTGGTTGTCTTCTGTCCAACCGGGTTCTGATGGAGTGGAAGGGTTATACTCAAACTTGGCCGTCAGCGTCGCGTGGCAGTTCTGCATTTCGTAGCTGATGCTTGGGTTGGTGCTGACGAGTGTTCCCCCGTTGTACCATCCTACGAAATCATATCCCATGTTACAATAGGCCGTTACCTCTACGGCTGTGCCGCATTCATGTTTCTCTCCGCTTGCACAGCTGAAGTTTCCACCACCCAAGGGGGCCGACAATAGATAGAGACGCCACTCATTGCTGCTCTGCGGTTCATCGGGTAGGGAAGGGCTGTAGGTATAGTGTGCTACGAATTCAGCATCTTCGTTGCTTACTGTATAAAAGAAGCTCGTAGATGTTCCGTCATATTCTTCACCGTTTTTTGTCCAATGTGAGAAGATGTATGCAGGGCTATAGCTACCGGCTTCTACATAGATTTCAGTACCTAAAGCATAATCGCCTGCACCACTCAATGATGATACCGCTTGAAGAGGTTCTGCTGTCACCCTCACTCGATAGAGTACATTAGGCTCTGCCGGCGTTTCGGGATTGAATGTAGAATCCTCTTGTGCGAAGAGTGGAGGATTGCCCCCCACAAAAAGGAGCAATCCCACTATGATAAAATACCATTTGATTCTCATGGCCTTTTTTATTATTTAACAACAACCTTCACACTCTTGCCGTTTGTTTCCACTACGTATATTCCGGCTGTTACGGGAATCACTCCGTCTGTTTGGGTCGATGCTACCTTTTCACCACCAGCGGCAAATACATTCAGGGTAATTCCGTTCAGTTGGCTTACCTCGATACCACCTTCTGTAGCGGCCACCTTGATGCTGCCCAATGTGGCAACATCTATACTGGTCGCTGCAGCACGAGTCATCAGTACGAAGCGGTTGTCGAAGATTCCTGCTTCGGAGACAAAGGTGTAGCTTCCCTCATCGAAATCGTGAATCATACCTGTCTGAAGGTCTTTCAACATCATCGGAATATCCATGCGGGTAGCATCGATGGTGTAGTTCCCACCGACAGATACGCTGTATCCCATAGGTACGGTTCCCCCCTCTTGCGGACGCTCATTGATGGCATATTTTACTTTGCGGTTGTCGAGGGTGTAGAGTTGGGGAACACCCGTAGAGGCAAACTTGGCTGCGTCACAATTGATTTCGTAATTCATCTTTTGTGCGTCGTTGAACACTACGCGGGTTTTGTCCGTGTTGACGCCATTTGTCAGATTGATGTTTACAATCAGACGGTTTGCATCGAAACGATTGCGTGCATATGCCTTTGTCGTCTGTGCCTTGGTCTCCTTCTGCTGGTGAGTCAACTGGTTTTCACCACTGAATTCTATTGTTTTAACACCTTCGGGTTTTTGTACAAAGAAGGCTTGGAAGGGCGCTAATTGATATTCGTCATCGCCTGGACGTACAGCGATGTACTTTTCGCCATCCCATACGGTGATGGGGGCATTGTAGGTCGTCACGTCAAGGTCGTAGTATGACAAGTGTGGGTTACCCATGAAGTTCCAGCTCGCATCCTGTTCGTTCTCGCTGGCATGAGCCTCCAAACTGTTGCTTTTGTTGTCTTTGTTGAAGCGGATACCCTCTTCTTCGAGGTTGTCATCTTCATCCACAGTGATGACCAATACATCGTTCTTGCTGCTTTGGAAAATATATCCCACACCGGCTTTCAGGAAGTTTCCTTGCCCCTCTTCCGAAGTTACCTTTTTCCATCCACCCTTGCCGTTTGTGGCACGTACCTCGCCATCGTAGTAGTGGAATACCCAATCGGCACCGTCCTGACATTTGATATTCTCCTTCTTGATATTGAACGGGAAGGCGAAGAAGTGCCATTTGCCACCTTCTACGGTTATGTTGAAGTGAACCTTGTTGGCGTGCAGATTACCGTTTGCAATGATGGAGCCACCCACACCATTTTCTCCATGACCACCATTGTGGTGGATATTCATATCGTCCGAATGTTGTGTATCCTCATCGGTGGTACCACTTAAATCGTCTTCAACAATCAGACCTCCCCCTGCGTTGATATCCACATCGGGTGTGCTCCACCGTTATCATCGTTCAAAATATAGTCATTGTTAAGGTAGAAATATTCGTATGGTTCGTTAAATTCTTCCATATAGAAGAACTCTCCCCATCCTCCGTTGGTATAGTAGTTGTATTTACTTGTCAAAGGATAGTGCAGCATTGCTTTCTTTACGATTTCAGCGTCAAATGTACCTTCTGCCATTACTACAGGTTCAATGGTGTAGGAATAGACATCGGTGATGTCATAGCAACGCATAAACGCTGAGTAACCTAAATACTTCAATCCACTAGGGAAGCGTACCTCCTTCAGGTGATTACAATCGCAGAATGCACCTGATTCAATTGTCTCTAATTCTATAGGCAGAATGATTTTTGTCAAATTCTCACATCGGCTGAAAGCACCACTACCAATCTTCTTTAATGTTGTTGGAAATTTGACGTCTTTCAATGCTGTGCAATAATTGAAAGTATAATCTCCAATACTAGTTACCCCTTCTGGAATTTCAATTTGTTGTAAGTAATAGCACATGTCAAATGCTTGGTGTTCAATACTTTTTAGATTCTCTGGTAATTTCACTTGTAATAGATCTAATTCGCGGAAAGCATTGGCACCCAATGTGTCATTTTGGGTTGTATGGTCTTGATAATAATTACCTCCCCCGTTCACGATACGTGCTTTGCTAAGGTCCAGTATGCGGAGAGATGTCATTTTGTTTCGCATAATGTAGATGTCGGCCCCATTGATGGTACCGTTGATAGTCAAGTCATAGACAAGTTTCAAGTTTTCTTCACCAATAGCTGTATATAGAGCAGAAACTTGTTCATTTGCAACTAATGTGACAGATTGGGAACTAGCCTCTCCGTAGGTCAATTGTTGAATGAGTTTATTCCATTTTGCGTCTGCACAATATTTTTCATAGGCCGTTTTGTCAGGCACTACGATAACACAAATATCGCTAAAAGTCATTGACGCTATAGAAGGAGGTGTTTCCGCTTGTAAGATTATAGGGCAATAGCAATTGACGAAAGCCCACTCTCCAATACTGGTAATAGTTTCAGGGAGGGTAACTGATATGAGGCTTTTACAACCGGAAAATGCATGGCCTCCAATAGTTTTTGTACCGTTTGGAATAGTCACAGATGTGAGGTTGGTACAACCTTTGTATTTGCAAATCGCTTTATATCAGAGATTTACTTCTTAAACGGTAGAAAAGTGGTGACGTTAATTCTACAGAAAACGAAAAAATGGGAAGATTTAACTTTTTTAACTTTATTAAATAGGGTGCGAATTCAACAAGCAAGTGCAAATTTACAACAAGTAATTGAAGAACTCCTCAATTGGAGTTGAAAAATTGAGTTTCTTTCTTGGCCTTGTATTGATTTTGGCCGTAATTTCATCAATGTCCTTGTCCTTGAGATGTCTTATAGGCGATGATTTGGGTATATATTGCCTTATGAGGCCATTTGCGTTCTCTATGGCTCCTTTCTGCCATGAGGAATATGGATCGGTGAAGTAGGCCGTAGTGTCCAGTGCCATTGCTATTGCCTTGTGGTTGCAGAACTCAGTTCCATTATCGGTGGTTATAGTCTTTACCAGTCCTTTGTATGGAGCGAGCAATATTATGGCCGTTTGTGCCAGTTCATCGGCATCCTTTCCATGCTTCAACTTCTTCATGAACAGCATGTTTGTGCTTCGCTCCACTATGGTCAATATCGCTCCCTGGTTATTGTTTCCCACGATGGTGTCCATCTCGAAGTCACCGAATCGTTTCCCGTCAGCTTCCGGTGGACGCTGGTGTATGCTCACCCTGCCAGGTATTATCACTCTCTTTCCGACAGGCCTATGACGGTGTTTCAGACGGTGCCTGCAATGTTTGTAGAGGCTGCCCCTGTCCTCGTACTTGTCCTTTCTGATGATGGCATAGATGGTTTCATGCGAAATCTTGTATCCCATTTTTGCAAGATAACCGGATATCTGCTCTGGCGACCATTGCCTTTGTTTGAGCAAGCCTATTGCCATTTCTCGGACAAACGGCTTTATGGAACGGTTGCCTGGCATCTGACGTTTGCGCTTCTCAGCCTGCCTTTGCGCCTTGTCCCATTTGTAAACACCACGCGAGCTGGAATTGCGTCTCAGTTCACGGGTAATTGTCGAATTACTCACTCCGATAGCGTGCGCTATCTCTTTTTTCGTACACTTCCTTTGCAGTAACACGGAAATTGTGTACCTTTGCTCCGAGGTTAGTTGTTTGTACATAAGCAATGCAAAGTTAACTAATCTGGAGGAGATTTCGGTCTCCTCTTTTCTTTTTTTTACATTGCTTGTCGGATTCTCTTCACTAGGTCCGCTCTCAGGAGGCTTTGCGCCTCCTACCGCTCAGGCAAACCTCCGCAGTGTTTTTCATGATTTTAAGGCTTGCGCCACACTACGGATTTTGCACTTCTATCTTGAACTTAGGGTTAGATTTGAGACTATTTAGGCCGTTTGCTAAGTCGGAATGACAGTGAAGAGTGAAAATTACACCTACATAACGTTGCTTTGCAGCGTATAAAAAGAGGGTGAAATGGGAACGTTTGTACCGACGTTGTACCACGAGGGCGATAAGTAGCTGTGTTACAAGGTTGGTTAATAATTCAAGCCGAACTCATGCATGGCATTTTGACTCATTTTAGAGGGAAATGTGCACTATATCGTGTTAAAGTCTGTCATATCAGAACCTCCTTGAAGAATATTTTGTAACTTTGTAACCAATTCACATAGAAAAGCATTATGGACATCAAAGAATTCATTCAGAGCTACAGAGAGGCTTTTGGCAGTAAAGCTCCATTGCCTTTGCTTTTCGGCTATAGCGACCAGCCGATTGCTGATACAGAGAAGATTGGTGGCTGCTTCTTCAAAGGGTTGCAAATGGCCAGAGACGGACAGCCCGTCAGCTTGAGCTCGGATGTCATTGGCTGCGGTGGTGGAAAGCTCTATACAGGGTTTTCAGATATGCCGGAACGTGTACCTGGCTTTGTCTCACTGAAGGAGAAGTACAAGAAAACTCCCGAAATGGTTGCAGATTACGTAAACGGACTGGGTATGAAAAGGGCCGAGAAACCATATCTGAACTTCATCCGTATAGACAAGGCTGAATCCTTCGAGGGAACGGAAGGCGTGCTGTTCTACGCCACCCCCGACATGCTCTCCGGACTTTGCGGATGGGCTTTCTTCGACAATAACGAGACCGATGCAGTGGTGTCTCAGTTTGGCTCAGGCTGTAGCAGCGTAGTTTCTATGACCGTGCTAGAGAATGACCGGCAGGGGTATCGCTGCTTTATCGGACTATTCGACCCGTCGGTTCGCCCATACATAGGGACGAATGAACTGAGTTTTACCATTCCATTCAGCCGCTTCACCCGCATGACGGGAACCATGAAAGAGTGTTTTCTCTTCGATTCCCATGCGTGGAAGAAAGTAAAAGCGAGACTGGAGGAGTAATTAAAATACATCTAAGAACAAACAGACAAATCGGAATTTAATAGATATGGAATTACAAACCCAAAGATTGTTGCTGAGACCTTGGCAAGAGGATGATGCTGACGAACTATACAAGTATGCCAAAGACCTACAAGTGGGGCCAGCTGCAGGATGGCCAGTACATACAAGCG
>JAFXDL010000084.1 GCA_017516265.1 Bacteroidaceae bacterium | reverse complement strand
ATGTTGATGGTATACTTCGAGTCCCAGGGGGCATTCATCTTGTCGTTCCATACACCCTGCAAGTTAGCCGGCTGACCACCAGGCTGGGAGGCACAGATCAACAGATAACGGCCATACTGGAACATCAGGGCTGCCAGATCCATATCACTTCCACCGGCAAAGGCTGCAAGACGCCGGTCGGTGGGAAGGGTTGAACGGTTGGAGGTGGGCAGAGAGAGCGACACCCTACCATATTGTTCCTGATACTTGGCGATATGGGCTGCCAGCAGATCCTTGAACTGCCGTCCCTGCAGGCTCTTCTGTACCTGTTCATTCTTGGCAGAAGGATTACCACTGATATCACGGTAGCTGACGTAGTTGGTGGCAGCCGTGATATACACCGTTGCCTGCGAGGCACCCTGGACAATCATGCCCTGAGCCTCATCCTTCACCTGACCGTCGGTATCCACCCAGATACGGCATTCGGCTGTCAGACCGGCAGAGATGCCTTCCTGGGCGTCACCGTTGACCGTGGCAATCAAGCAATGGTTCTCCACGCGCTGGGTATTCTTCAGACCACACTCATAATACAAGGAGAAATCAAGGGAACCGCCCTTGTCGGCTTCCATTCTCACGGCGATGACACGGTCGGCCATCGACGCAATCGCCGTACGACGGTAGTTCACGCCGCCCACCTGGTATTTCACATTGGCTGTGGCATTCTCCAGATTCAGGTCGCGCTCATAACCGGTCGCATTCCGGTGGTTCCAGAACTTCAGGAACAGATCGCCCAACGGCAGGAAGCGCATGCCATGGGGTCCCTTGAAGAAATACTTGTCCAGCAGTTTATGGGCCTCGCCTTCCTTGCCTTCGAAGATAAGCTGACGTATCTCCTGCAGATGGGCCTTCGCCTCAGGACTGTTGTTGTTATGTGGGGAACCCGACCAGAACGTCTCCTCATTCAGCTGGATCTGTTCTGTGTCGGCACCGCCATACACCATGGCACCCAGAGCGGAATTACCGATGGGCAAAGCCTCCAGCCAATGGGAGGCTCCCTTGTCGTACCACAACCGACGGTCCTCTGCCTGCACCTGACAGACCGTCAGGGCAGACAATAGAATAATAACTAGTCTTTTCATCCGGATTTACTTCTCACTGGTGTCAATCATCTTCCAAATACCAGCGGCGATAGCACCACCAATGAACGGGCCAACGATAAATACCCACAGCTGACTCAGCGCCTTGCCACCCTCGAAGAGAGCAGGACCGATACTACGGGCCGGGTTGACAGATGTGCCTGTATAGTTAATGCCTACCAGGTGGATAAGGATCAGCGACAGACCGATAGCCAGACCGGCGAAGTTATTGGTTGCACCGTTGGTCTTGGCAGTAGCGCCCAGAACGACCAGCACAAAGATGAAGGTGAGGAGGATCTCAGCCACCAGACCGTTGATGACATTGTCTGATGCACAGGCATTGGCACCTGTAGCCGTACCACGGGCGAGTCCTGGATCGGTCGATACGAGGAAAGCCAGCAGGGCAGCAGCAATCACAGCACCGATCACTTGGAACAGCATGTACATACCACAATCCTTCGAGTTCATACGACCACTGAGGAACACACCCAGCGTGATGGCGGGATTAATGTGGCAACCAGAGATACCGCCAATCGTATAGGCCATGGCCACGACAGCCAGACCGAAAGCGACAGCCGTACCTACTACAGATGCTGTGTCAACACCACAATTCAGACTCACGGCAGCGCCGCAACCCAAGAACGTCAGCACAAACGTGCCCACCATTTCTGCTAAATACTTTTTCATAATGCTAATAGTTTATTGATTAATGAATATTCGTTTCTAGGGCACAAAGATAAGAAAAATTTCCTTTGCCTCCAAATATTAGGGCAAAAAATTCAAACCCCCTAAGTTAGGGGGCAGGGGGTCTGAACAAGCGAAAAGGGTGTTCGTGATACCCGTGATACCGTGATACCGTGATACCCGTGATACCATTTTGCGCATGTTCGCAAAATGGAAAACCCGTCCGATCTTCGCAGACAGGACGGGAAAAACACAATCTATTAATTCACTAAAAAGAAATATAAATCCAACTAGAATCTTAGACCTCTTTGCCGCTGCAAAGTGGTGGTTGCCGCTGCAACCGTTATGGAATCATTTAATTGATAATGTACAGAATATAACCTATTGACAAAATACTTATGTTATTGTTTGAAGATAATGGAGCTTGGTGACCGGAGGTTCTTTAGGTGACAAGGCCCACCGATCGGCTTCGAAATTGATGTCTAGGTCAGCGTGGCCGCAGGCTGAGCACACCTTATCTGCGATATGAGATTTGCACATGCCCTTGACGCGATAGAATCGACAAAGCTGACATACATCCAATTCCCAGGACCTTTCAACCGTGTGACATTCCGGCACATAGAGGATATTTCCGATCTTGATAAATTGTTTTTGCACGAACGCTTCTTTGAGCGCTTCCGTGCTTTGAATACTGGAGTCATAGACTTTCATATTAGATGTAACCACTTGGTGAAACGTATGGTCTTTATCAGACCGATTTTGTTTTTATATACCAATTGAGAGCAAAACGAAACGTTGTTGCGGATTTCCGCCCACCAATACTCTTCTGCCCATTGTGGGATAATGTCGTCTATCATCTTTTCAGCCTTTTCCAAGGCTTCCTGATATGAGTCTGCCACATCATAACCACGAAAGGAACGTACGGTATATTGATGATTATTTCCCATCTTCTTCGTCTGCTAGAGTTGTACAGGTAGCGTCAATAATATCAAGGGTGAAAACGTCTATCCCTTGGCTATAGAGGTAATTCATGAATCGCCGATAGGCGTTCATTGAATCAAAAATCGCATTGCAATTTGTTGCTATGGTGGAGCCAATAGCAATACACCCCGTCACATTGTATTTATAGTTACCCATGTGGATTCTGATGCCACTCCGACCCTTTACGTTTTTGAGCTCGGGGACACCTTTGAACTCATTGTAGACCTTCTTTGGGCTGAACTTGGGTGAATAGGTAATCTTCACCTCATACAACCCAGCGGGGATGAGTTTTTCCGTATTTTCTAGGGTGAAGAATACACCGTAGAAGCGGCTATACATTATGCCTGTGGTTGCGCCATCAACATTCCAGATGCGCATCAATGTCCATTGTTTTTTATTCATGATTTTCGTTATCTATAGCTTCAACGGCCTTATTCAGTTCATTGTACTTGACCGCAGGCAATTTAACTACCTCGGGAAATACCACATAAGGGATTGCGGCAGGGAACTGATCCTTTAATTTCTTCTCTTGCCCGATTGCTATAAGTGCTTGGTAGCATTCGTTATAGAATTCTTTCTTTTTGTCCTGCATTCTGTTATAGCGGTCAGCAATGGTTTTGAACTGCTGATAATCTTCATAGCTTATCACAATATACTTGCAAGACTTTGGAAGCGGTATGGATTGCTCACAAGCAAGCCAATTCAGTTTCATTCCATACTGATTGTTGGGATTGATAGCACTGAACATCACATATCGAGTTGTTTCAAAATAGCTGGGATATTCATCGACAACTGCCCTGACAGGACTAGGAACATAATTTTTTATTAACAACTCGGCATGGGTGGCCATGTCTATGTGCAAGGCATCCAACTTTTGATTAAACTTAGCTGCGGCCATTCTATCAACGGCATCGCCAGCTATTACGCGGGTGATTCTTCTATTCATAGCTTACTTTCTTTTGATGATACGTTTTTTACCCTGCTTGGTCAGTAACAGACCACACTTTGCAAGCATATTGCGCTTACGTCTAACACTACTACGGGTATAAGCTTGCCCGAACACATCCGGACCCATAAGGTACGGGTTCAATCTCAAATGCGAATAAATTTGAGTCATAATTTTTTATTATAAGTTAGGTATTGAATAAACTCTTCGAAGGCATCGTTGAATGCTTTGCAGTCAAGATCCTCATGATTCAGTTGGCAAACCAACGCAATGAAGCGTCTGTAGAACTTATGAACGGAGTCGTATGTACCCCAGTCCACAATCAGGTGACGTTCGAATATGGATAGGTTCATTTGGTACACCTCGCGGTTGATCAGCCCTGCGGGCAGTTCTACGAACGCGAAGAAAACCACCGACACTTCCATAAACCCCTTAGAACAATAGGTCCTTATATCCCTCATGATAGTGAGGTAGAGCATCCTATTATTGTCCGTCGTTATTGTCTTCCAATTCAGTTTGTTCTTCATCGTCAAAATCGTCTTCTATGAAGTTACGGTTTGCATCCTCCAAGAGCACATCTTGATAGCTCATTTCGGTGTACACGAAATTCTTGGATTTGTAGATGGTGATCACCACAATCTCGCCCGGGTTCTCGGCAAAGAAGTGCTTGAAGATGTCAGCGAATGCCAGGTTCAAAGCTCCGCTCCCCTGTAGGGCAAAATCACCGTCAACGGCTTTGCCTATGGCAATATCGCCCGTGGGCAATGAGTTGTAATGCATGTCAGTCAAGTTGAACTTCGGCTTCACGGCGAAGCCGAGAGGCTTTTTTTCGAACAACGGGAACATGGGGTAACCCTGACTAAACCCCGGGGTCAAGGTATAGTTGCCTTCGGGGATGCCACATGAGTGTTTATACATCATGTCTGAGGTGGCGGGAGCCATCTCCATGGTTACGCACTTGAAGCCGTATTTCGGGATGCTGAGCACCCCGAAAACGACCGATTTATTACCTTGTTTTCTTTTAAGATTGATTTGTAACATTTTTCCTGATTTTTATGATTTCATTCGTAATTTTACCTAAGAGAAGTTGTGTTTTGGGACATTTAATATTCATGTTTGTCCACACCACAATGTAAGCACAGAGTGCCGCAGAGATTTGGCTGAGTTCCTCATAAGTGAGGGTAACTTTCCTTTGCTTACCCTTCATCATTTCCGCTAAGTTCCGCCCGCCCATAACTAGACCCAATTAAGATGATTTCTATATTTGATTCACTTATCTTTCGCCACAACAGGTCTAAAAGACTTATATGGAATTTTGTTGGAATGGAAAGGCTTTCGAGCTCTCTTCTAACGTTTTCCATTGCCCTGTATATCACAATCACATAGAGAAGAGGGATATTCAGGTCGCAGACCAGTCGGTCTGAGAAATTTGCCCATGACTGCGCCCATGTGTCGTGCTCTGTCATTTCAAGACCATCAGCCAAGTCAGAAAAACAATCATATGTGGATTGTACAAATGCGATAGTATCGCTCAACAATTTTTTGTCCTGCTTTGATTCACTGACTTGAAAGAATTCACGACAAAGGGCGAAATAGATAGTATCCATTTCAAACAGGGAAACGCCAATTGCGACTTTGCAGTCGATTAGTGCTTGTGCAAATGATTTCATACCTCTTCCTCCTTATCGTTAATCACCATACCCAGTACTCCTAAGTACAAGTCATAGAAAAGTTTGTTCCTCATCTTGCCATACTCGGGGTCCATGAACAAGCAGAGCATTATTGTGAATGCTTCAGCACCTGTCAATTCTATGGATACAGGATGTTGAGAGTCTGCGTAATCACGGTCCGTCAATCTTACAATTTTATCGTACAATCTCAAACTTTCCTCAACGGGGTCGAGATTAGATAGAAGATCCTTTATCTTAACATGCAACCTACCGAGAATATATTTGATCTCTTCAATCGTAAAGTAGTACGTTTCCGAACGCTTTGCCAACAGGTGTGACAGGTAGCGCATTTCCTTAAAATCTTCGTTCATTTTTTGGTCTTTTTGAAATGATCTTTGTCTAATTGCTCAATAACCTTATCGGCTTTCCACCGATAGATAATCACCTTTACCTTGGAGTGTACACCTTGTTTCACGCACTGGTTAATGAGGTCAACACGGGTAAACTGCTCGGGCAGTGACTGAAAGAGAGAGTTGTGATGGGTAGCATTCTCCTGTACCGAGTTTTGGAGGTTGTTGTACTTCTCACCAAACATCTTCAAGGACTCATCCAAGTCGCGGTTCATGAACCAACGCACAAAGTTCTTGATGATGGTGCGCTCGCGCTCCTGTACCTTCGACCAGCAGCAGTAACAGACAAGGCCCAAACGGAACCCCTTTACGGCGGTACGCCGACGGAATGTGTCTGCGGCCTGATTGTAGTCAACCGATGCTTCAATTCGCTTTTCCTCGAGCCAATCCAAGATGGTGGGGAAGAGCCAGTCCATGTTAATGTGCTGCTTTGCCTTCAGGGCAAACTTCCACTTCACGTTTTCGTCATAGTTCTTGGAACTATTCGAATAGCTTTGATATTCGCCATCCTCCATTTCTACGGGAGAAACATAGGTGTTGGCATCGCACCTGTCAATAAAGTTGTTGATTACTTCCATCTGCTTCTTTGAGAACCGCTTCCATGGTTGGAACTTGGCGAACTGCTGATTCTCAATCTCGCAGATTGAGATGCGGGTTACCATGCCATCCTCAACGTTGGAGTAGTACTTTTTAACCGCACCCGGTGTACCCGTCAGCAGGATGTTATAATAGACCTTCACCATACCCTTGAAGGTGCTTGCGCTCTTGAAGCTCTGGCCATACTCGGAGTTATCCCAAGCCGTGCGGAACAAGTCGGACTTGTCAGCACCGCCCGAAGATGATCCTTTCTTGAAGGTGTCCACCTCTTCGGCCAAGGTAAACATGTGGAAGCCTTGATTGTCGCGCATCTTCTCGAGGAACTCGGGGAGTGAGTTGATGGCAGGCATGATTCTTACCATAACGTGCGGCAGGTCCTGTCCCTTTTCGTTGTCACCCTTGGTACGGGTGTCAATGAGCCACAATTGCTCACGGATGTTGTTGATTTCATCCCTCACCTTGATTTTCTTCATCAGGGTGTCAACGAGCCTTTTGGCAAAACTCTTACCGCACCCGGGAGGGGCCCAAATACAGGAGAAGAATGTGGAGCTCTGCTCTACATAGTCTATGTAGTCAGCGCGGACATAACTTGTCAGCGTACCCATCACAGGGAGCAAGCCGACAATGGTAGGATAGACGAAATCAGGGGGACAGATGGCGCAGAACTCCCTGAATACGGGCGGGAGTTTTGGCATCGGTTCGCGCTCCTGATCCTCACTCTCCAAGTAAGAACGAAGGGGGGCGGCTTTCTTGCTTTCCTTGTAGCCATTCCGAACAAGCCACATGTAGAAATCCTTGGGGATCATACTCGTGTTGTTCGACTTGCATATCGAAACGCACTGGCTATACCGCTTCGCGGGGTCACCCTCGCAGAGGGGCAGAACGGCAAACACATACCGGGGGTCCGACTCGCAGAGGTTACGGAAATTCTTGATCAGTTCATTATAGAACGCGTGGCGCTGACCGTCTACGGGTACACCGCCTTGATACGCAACCCACTCCTCAGCGATTTCGCTGACCAGTTTGTTACCCAATTTCAGATTGCGCATTTCATCCGTAATCTCGGGGATTTTGTCGGATGCTTCGCCACCGTTCGCCACATCCTTGGCTTCTTTGCCATCACGGGTGATGGGGAAAAAGTCAATCTCTTCCGTGAAGATGGCGGGGTCGTAATACTTTATCCAGTCGCGGCAGACCAGATAGTCGGTACGGCTAAAGTCGTAGACTACACCGTCAAGGTCACCATACTCTGACAAACCCCACATCCCGATAAACCACTCTTGATGCTCCTGTACGGATGCAAAGTTCTTGGTGGCTTTCACGATGATTCGCGTACCACCGCTCGGGGTCTGACGGAAGATGCGGACACCCGTTTTCTTCATTTCTTCGGCATCCCATTCCTCTTTGCCAGCCTTCTTCATCACGAACTTCACAAACTCCCGCCATATATACTCGGTAGGGTACTTGGCGTGGTCTATGTCTATCATGAAATATTGGGTAGGGGTCTGCTTGGCTTTATCGCGGCCACCCTTCTCGTTGTACCCCTGCCACATGGCTAGTGGCAGGTTTCCTTTCAGCATGTCATAGCGGTCTTTTTCGCCTGCCTCGAAAGCCTTGCGGGCTTCGAGGCAAGTGGATTTGACAGACTCACTATCAATGATCTTTTCAAACACAGCCTGAGTCAACTCCTTTGAAGTCTTGTCAGTCTTTCTAGACAGGTATCTAAATTTGCTCATAATTGTAAATCACAGAGATCTTTGTAACATTCAAAAAATTCTTCTCTGAACCTGTTTTTGATTTGGTCCATATTCGTTTTGGGAATAGTGAACACGATTCGTAACAAGTTCTTGGATTCGAAAATTGCATGTTGATCACCGTCTACTACCTTTCTGAGTTGCCCGGGCTTTGTACCTTCTTTGTATGGCCTGACAGTAATCTGCCCATTCTCCTTCAACTTGAAAGAGCCTTTGTAGGTTACACCTACCTCTAGCTTGAATTTCTCGTCTTCGGAGTATTCGGGCATCTCGATGCCAGCCAATTCCTTTACAACATCAGCCATTTTCAATAATGATTACAAGATAAATAAATCAATCCGATCCAGATGGCACAAAGCAAAATCGCAATGGCAAATAGAGTAATAAACTGACCAATCCAACGTGCAATTCTCTTTAATACTTCGGCGGCTAACTGGTAGAAGCCGTTGTAATGTGCTCTATTCATTTTAACTTGCATGTTTGGTTAGTACTCTCTCGGCTTCTGGAATACCGGATTCTTCAGATATACACTTACTTCAGGGAAATACCTACCATCGTAGGAGCGCACATCGAGATGGATATTCGCGGGTGTGGTTTCACCCTTGGCTATCATCCCTTCAATCTTGGCGAGATCCCATTTCTTGTCAGAAACCTCCAAGATAACGGCATGCAATACCGGGGCATTGATGGTTTCTTCGGTAAACTCGCAAATGAAACACCCCATGAGCCAGTTGCCGTTTTCGTTGGTTCCTGATTTGTCGGGGAGTCGCTTAACAATCTTCAATTGTACTTCCATACACAATTTTTTAATAGTTTGACAAAATATGAATTAACACTAATATTCCATGACGTGCCCGCCCAGGTCATTTACGGCCACATGCCGTATTTCACGGCACATACGGCTATTGCTTTTGAAATTCAGGGCGACTGAAACGTTCTTGGCTCCAAATTTCTCGACCAATTCCTTGCGGGCGGGGGGTGCAACGTAAATTTTTTCCATTCAGTAAAATTTTTCGGCAAATGTCGGTATAATTTTGTTAGCACGTGCAAAAAAAAAAAAAAAAAACGTTAAATTCACCGTGAGGGAGTAATTTTTTTATTCTAGTCGGAACATACCTCTAGTTTTTGCAATCTCCGAGATTGCAAAAACAACATTTTCGTAACGTCAGGAAAACGATCGGTATCATGGGTTTCACGGTATCACGGTATCTTCGGTATCACAAACGTCAAAAAAAATTCGGATTTT
>JAFXDL010000083.1 GCA_017516265.1 Bacteroidaceae bacterium | reverse complement strand
TAAGGCTCCAGCAAGTCAATGACCTTGATGCCCGTAAAGAGCACCTCCTGCTTGGTGGTGAGTTCCTCAAACTTGGGAGGTTCGCGATGGATAGCGTATGCTCCCTCACGGTCAAGTTCGGCCATACCATCAATGCTGTCACCTGTGACGTTCATCATACGTCCCTTTATCTGATTGCCCGTAGGCATCATGATGGGTGCCCCTGTAGCACAGACCTCCATGCCACGGCAGAGTCCGTCCGTCCTGTCCATAGCCACAGTTCTCACAGTGTCCTCACCGATGTGTTGCTGGACCTCCAGCACCAGTGTACGTCCGTCCTTGCGCACCACCTTCAATGCCTCGTGTATGCGTGGCAAATGCAAAGGCTCATCGGTCAGGCTCTTGTCAAAAGCCACATCCACCACCGGGCCTATCACTTGCGATATATGTCCTTTCAATGCTGACATGTCGTTATATATAAATAGGTATATAGTCTTTCTTGAGTATTAATGTTTGCAAAGGTAAACAAATCAATTGAAAGTTGTATCATTGCCTTCTGTTTTTTTTGCATCTTTGAGGGAAAAATGGACATGATTCTCCAATAGCAATCATCCCAAGGCTAAGGCTACCTCACCCTTGGGTTAAGGTAACATTACCCCAGGGCTGATGTACATTGAAGTATAAACCATGTGCAGGAAAAGTACAGAAAATCATCGATACATAAAAGATATTTCGGAGATTTTTCAGCCAAAAAGGCTCATCCGCTTGCAAAAACAAGGAAACAACAATAAAATTACTTTCAAAATGCACGATAATCGAATAAAATGCTTTATATTTGCAAGCCGAAAAAATCAGAATTTATCATTAACAAATCATAATTAACAAATATGAGCGTAAAATTTTACAAACCGGAAAACCAGGTACCTTTGGAAATGCATAAGGTACGTGTGGTACAGAAATTGAATCTTTTGCCCGTAGATGAACGTCTGCGCGCCATCCAACAAGCAGGAAACAACACTTTCCTTCTCCAAAACAAAGACATCTATCTCGATATGCTTACCGACTCAGGTGTGAACGCCATGTCTGACCGTCAGACAGCAGCCATGCACGTGGCCGACGATGCCTATGCAGGTAGCGAAACCTTCAACCGCCTGAAAGTAGCCATGAAGGAAGTGTTCGGTGTGGACAACGTATTGCCTGCCCACCAGGGACGTGCTTGCGAAAACATCCTTGCCGAGCGTTTCGTAAAGCCCGGTATGACGGCTATCATGAACTTCCACTTCACCACTACCAAAGCACACGTGACACGTTGCGGAGGCGATGTGATTGAATTGGTACACAAGAAAGGTCTTATCCCTCAGAGCGACGATCCCTTCAAAGGAGATTTCGATTTACGCGAACTGAAGAAGACCATTCGCGAAATAGGCCCCGAAAAGGTAGCTTACGTTCGTGTAGAAGCCGGTACTAACCTCATCGGTGGACAGCCCGTAAGTCTCGAAAACATGCTGGCCGTAGCCGACATCTGCCACGACTTCGGAGTACCCAGCATCCTCGATGCATCATTGCTTCAGGACAACATCTACTTCATGAAGACCCGCGAGGCTCAGTGCAAGTATATGACTCCGAAAGAAATCTACCACCTCTTGGCCAACAAGATGGACATCATTTACTTCTCTGCCCGTAAGCTCGGTTTTGCCCGTGGTGGAGCCATCATTAGCCACAACACCGAACTCATCAAGAGTATGATGGAGTATATCCCCCTCTACGAAGGCTTCCTCACCTATGGTGGTATCGACGTACGGTCCATCGAATCTATGGCCGAAGGTCTCTACGAGTCACTCGACATGGATTACCTGAGCCATGGCCCTGAGTTCATCGCTTACCTGGTAAAAGAACTCGATGACTACGGAGTGCCCATGATTAAGCCTGCTGGTGGTCTTGGTGCTCACCTCGACTGTATGGGCTTCGTACCCGATATGCCTCATGACCAGTATCCTGCTGCTGCTGTAGCTGCCGCTCTCTACATTGCCGGTGGTATCCGTGGTATGGAGCGTGGTTCACTCTCTGAACAACGTGAGCCCGATGGTACAGAGCGTTTTGCCGAACTCGAGCTCATGCGTTTGGCCGTACCTCGTCGTGTGTTCACCCTTTCACAAATCAAATACGTAGCCGACCGTGTGAAGTGGCTTTGGGATAACCGCCAGCTCATCGGAGGTCTCAGCTGGGTAGAAGAACCCGCCGTACTCCGCTTCTTCTTCGGCCGTTTGAAAGAAATCGGTCATTGGCAAGAAGAACTTGTCAGCAAGTTCAAGGAAGACTTCGGTGATTCACTCTAAAACATTGCGAAGTTTGAGTATAATAAAAGGTGAGGCAAATTGCCCCACCTTTTTTGTTTTAAATAACATATCAACTTGATAGGTCGTACCCAAAGCACCCTCCCCTATTTTGCTTCAATCTCTTCACACACCACCATTTCCATGCCTTTATACACCATTACAATCTTGTGCAACGTGGTGTGTCCGACCGAAGAACGTACCAGTTCCGTCTCAGCATAGCGGTTGGCCTGTTCAATGGCCTCCTGACGTTTGGCTTCGACAAGCGCATCAGGCTCACTGCTCTTCACATACTTGAATTCTATGATGTAGCTGTGCAGCATGTCCTTGTAGATGTCCAGTTCGGGCCGGAGGAATATATCCACATATCCCTGCTGACACTCCTGTTCGGAGATAGCGCGGTAGAAACGGTTCAGTGCGGTCATGGCCAGTGTGAAGCCGTGTACAAAGGATTCTCCCTTCTGCTTGTCGCGCTGCGAAGCG
>JAFXDL010000082.1 GCA_017516265.1 Bacteroidaceae bacterium | reverse complement strand
TGGGTTACCGCCAAGTGACCTTCACACATAACAAGTACGTATAGTCCACACCTTACGGTGTGAACCTTTCTCTGCTTGTCCTCATGTGTTGAATGTTTGGCGGTATTCATCGAAAAGAGAACAAGAGCTAAAAGCTCAGATCCATATTTCAAGTATCGGACAGAGACGCTTCTCCTGTCTCGGGTTAATACTAATTTTTATTTGTGGGCAAAGGTACGCATTTTTAGTGAAGAGTGAAGAATGAAGAGTGAAGAATTTTATAGAAAGGTGTTTTTTTCATCCATTCTTCATGCCATTTCATAAATATCAACTATCTTTGCGGCAAAGTAAGTGTGAAGATGGCGGAGCATGATTCCATAAAGACAGTATTGTTGGATCAGTTGAAACAAGAGCATTGTTTTTGGTCGTACAACGAAGATTCAATCCACTGTATCTCTGACGATATGTTGATTGAAAAGACTTTGTTGCACCTCGACTTGCCCGAAATAGACCTTCTCTTTAAGCTCTATCCTTTCAAGCAAATCAAGCAGGTGTGGTTGGAGCATTTAGTCCCTCAAGAAGAGTACCTTTATACGTTGAACCGTTTCTTTGCCTGGTACTATTTCAAAGCCAAACGTCCTGACGCATACATCAAGTCCATGGCTACCCGTCACTATAATAAAATGATGCAATGAAAGGATTGGCTCCACATACAGGATTGATATTTGAGCGTGTGGCTCAGATGGAAAGCATCAAACCTTATTTGTTGGTGGGAGGAACAGCTTTGTCCCTCCAAATTGCTACCCGCCAAAGTGAAGACCTTGATTTCATGAAGTGGCGCACAAAGAAGGATGAACGCATGGAGGTGGATTGGCCGGCCATCGAAAAGGAATTGTCTTCTATTGGAGAAATCCAACAAAGAGACATTTTGGATATTGACCATGTGGAATTTCGTGTCTCCGATGTCAAACTCTCTTTTTATGCAAGTCCTAAATACTCTCCTGTAAAAGCCCCCCTTCCATATTGCAACAACCTACGCTTGGCAGATATCAAGTCCATAGGAGCCATGAAAATGGAAGTGATGTTGCGTCGTAGTAATTTTAGAGATTACTATGACATTTACTCCATTCTAAAAACAGGCATTCCAATTGAAGAGTTGATAGCTTTGGCATTGACCTATTCTGGGCATCGGTTAAAATCAAAGAACTTATTAGCCATGCTTACAAACGGTACTCGTTTCAATCGGGATGCACACTTTGAGCAACTTTCTCCCACGTATGATGTAACAACAGGCGAAATAGAATCTTACATCAAGGATTGCTTGAAGTAAAGCCCCCTCAATCCCCTCAAAGGGTGGAAGAACGAAGAATGAGGAGTGAAGAACGAAGAGTGAAAAATCAAAGTTCAAAGTTCAACAGCCATCGTTCAAGGCTCATGCTGCTGTCATGCTGACGAAGGAAGCATCTGAGAACGTATGCTTGATAATTGTTTTGCAAACGTTTACAGATCCTTCGACTACGCTCAGGATGACAGAGACAGCATGAACCTGAAACCATCAAACATCCTTACATCCATTGATAATAATTTCTACATTCCTATTTCCTCTCTATTTCATCAAAGCGGAAAGGTTCGTAACGGGACGTTTTATGCATAAATATACAGTTGATGAGAGCAGAAAAATGCTGATGGGGTGCGTAATTGTAGTTGGCAATAAGGTGGCAAATGTCTTGACGTATGAAATAAATCTTAAGTCTGGCCAGATAATTCTTAAGCGTTAGTGAATTTTCTCTTAAGCATTATTTATTGGAGCAGAAGAGATTTTTTGATAACGCTTAAGAGATAGTTCCGTAACGCTTAAGAGAAAAGCTGTAAGTGCTGTTTTAGGTGAATCACACTATAGGTATAGCTATAACGTGAGGATGTGTAACATCTGCACATGCATTGCAGGAAATACATATTTATACAATCACGCTGCATATTTATGCAAAACTGACCGTGCGAGAATCGCGTATATGCACGCAACTTTCCTTTTGGACGAAAATAGACGAGTATTTTGAAAGAGAGATAAGTCACTGGACATCAACCCATAGATGAAGTGACATCATCCCAAGGCTAAGCCTACCTTAACCCAGGGGTAAGCAAGAGGGGACAATGTAAAATTTCAGATTCTTTACACGGTGCGTCGCGAAATGTTTACAGCATCTTTATAATAAAGGTTTTAAGTTTCGCAAGTAAACATCCCTGTCATTCAGCACTTTGACGGTCTCTGTCAGCCTGAACATAGTGAAGGATCTGTTAATGTAAGCAAAAGCAACTGTGCTGATGTATTCAGATTCTTCGTCCTAACGTCCTTAGAATGACACAAACAGCATAAGAAATATACTTGCGAAAGTCAAGTAAAGGTCTTTCACTGAATAGTTACGGATGAACTTTCTTAGTCTCTGTTTTAAAAATAGAAATGGGTAGCAACGGGAGGATTCTGGCATAGAGTGATTGTTTTACGTCCTGTCTTGAGCAACTTTTTACTGTTTTTCTTGGAAATGCGGCATTTTATTTGCACTTTTGCCGCAAAATCTGCGGCGTTATTGACCGAATATCGCCGCAAAAGCAGAAAAACAGATGTTTATACATGAATATGACAATTGGACGGAGTTCCGTTGGGACGAAAACAAAGTTGCCATTCTCCTTGATGAGGTGACACGCGAACAGGGAAAATTGTATGGCAGATTGAGTGGAGTCGGGTTGGAAAGCCAGCTGAGTGCAATGGCTGAAAACCTGACGCGCGACGTAGTGTACTCTTCCGAAATTGAGGGAATACGGCTCAATGCTGATGAAGTCCGGTCGTCAATAGCCCGTCGATTAGGAATTGACAATGCCCCCAAGGCATCACCTTCGCGTTACATTGATGCTATTGTCGCCGTAACGATTGATGCAATGGAGCATTTTGACCGTCCATTGGACAAAGAAAAACTTTGTGCGTGGCAAGCGGCCTTTTTCCCTATGGGATACAGTGACGGTTCGCAGATTGAGGTTGGGAAATATCGTACTCACGAAGAACATATTGTTTCTGGATATCTTGGTAAAGAGCGCATACACTATATAGCTCCGTCTCCTGATCGGGTTAAAAAGGAAATGGAAGATTTTATCAATTGGTTCAACGATTATTGTCCGGTTTCGCCCGTTATCCGTTCCGCCATTGCCCACTTGTGGTTTGTCTCCATTCATCCCTTCGAAGACGGGAATGGACGATTGGCCCGCATTTTAGGTGACATCTATTTGGCCCGCGGAGATAAAAGCAAATTCCGTTTTTATAATGTATCCTCTGAAATCAATCGCGATAAAAATCATTATTACAACACTTTGGAACGTATCCAACATGGTAACGGAGACATCACGGAATGGCTGGTATGGTATCTTCGGACACTTCTCAATTCTATAAAAGAAGCCAATATGATAGTCAGTACGGTGCTAAACAAAAGTTTCTTTTGGATGAATGCCGTCCACATTCCCATGTCGGCACGACAGATATATACACTCAACCTGTTTCTTGACGGCTACGAAGCAAAAATCACATCTAAGAATTGGGCTGACTTGAACAAATGCTCCAAGGATACGGCCAACCGTGACATTCAGGACCTTGTACAAAAAGGTGTGTTGCGGGAAGACGTCCCTGGTGCCAAACGTCCCAGCTACTCCATTTGCTATGGTGGTCAAACTTCCGATTTGACAAAATTGTTGTCTGACACATGCATTATAAAAGAAGACCAAGACTTTTATCTGACCACAACTTATAAGGGAACGTCAATCCGTGAGCGTATCTTGCAACTGGACGCCGAACGTTTCAACAGGGGAGATTTGCCATTAGAGCATCTGATCAGCAAATATTTTTCTTACATAATCCATTAACAAAGAGAAACAATAAAACAATAAAAAAGATATGTCCACCCATTATCTGGAAGATTTGAACGAAGAGCAACGGGCAGCTGTGCTCTACACCGAAGGACCAGCGCTGGTGATTGCCGGAGCCGGTTCGGGAAAGACACGTGTGCTGACCTACAAGATAGCCCACTTGATGAACGAGGGGTATGCGCCATGGAATATCCTGGCACTGACCTTTACCAACAAGGCGGCGGCGGAGATGAAGAACCGCATCAGCCGATTTGTGGGCGACGGGGCGCGGGGCCTGTGGATGGGTACGTTTCACTCCATCTTCTCGCGCATCCTGCGCATGGAGGCCGAAAGCATGGGCTTTACGCACAACTTCACCATCTACGACGCGTCTGACTCGAAAAGCCTGTTGAAGAGCATCATCAAGGAGATGCAACTGGATGACAAGACTTACAAGCCGGGCACGGTGCAGAGCCACATCTCGAACGCCAAGAACCGCCTGATGCTACCCTCGGCCTACGCATCCGACCCACAAGTGCGCAAAGCCGACGATGCCGCACGTATGCCTGCCATCAGCGACATATACCGCCGCTATTGGGAGCGTTGCCGACAGGCCGATGCCATGGACTTTGATGACCTGCTGGTATATACCTGGCTACTCTTTGACCAACACCCCGAGGTGAGGGCCAAGTATGCCGACCAATTCCGCTACGTGCTGGTGGACGAGTATCAGGACACGAACTTTGCCCAACACGCCATCGTGTGGCAACTCACCGCCGAGCACCAACACGTCTGTGTGGTGGGCGATGACGCACAAAGCATCTACTCCTTCCGAGGGGCAAACATCGACAACATCCTGAAGTTCACCCAACAATACACTGGGGCACGCCTCTTCAAACTACAACAGAACTACCGTTCGACACAAACCATCGTGAAAGCGGCCAACAGCCTGATAGCCAAGAACAGTGAACAGATCCGCAAGGAGGTGTTTTCGGAAAAGGACGAGGGCGAGGCCATACGGGTCTATTGTGCCTATAGCGACGTTGAAGAGGGAGAAATCGTGGCCAACAAAATCACCGAGCTACACCGCCGGAAGGATATCCCCTATAGCCAACAGGCCATTCTCTACCGCACCAATGCACAGAGCCGAATCTTCGAGGAGGCCTTGCGCAAGCGTTCAATCCCTTGTCGGATATACGGAGGAATCTCCTTCTACCAACGAAAGGAAATCAAGGACATCATCGCCTATTTCCGCCTGGCCGTAAACCCCAACGACGAAGAGGCACTGAAGCGCGTCATCAACTATCCTGCCCGTGGCATAGGAAACACCACGGTGAACAAAATAGTGGAAGCCGCCACCGGTGCAGGAGTAAGCCTATGGCAAGTACTGAGTACGCCACTGGAATACGGTCTCACTATAAATAAAGGTACGCACGCGAAGCTACAGGGTTTCCGCGAACTGATAGAGGGATTCATGAGCGAAGCCTCGGTGCGCAAAGCCTACGACCTGGGACAGGACATCATCCGGCAGAGCGGCATCATGAACGACATCATGCAGGACCGTACGCCCGAAGGATTGAGCCGACAAGAGAACCTGGAAGAATTTGCCAGCAGTATCCACGACTTCTGCGCCACACGCGAGGAGGAGGGAAACGAACATATCCTGCTGAGTGACTTCCTGAGCGAGGTCTCCCTATTATCCGAAATGGACATGGACAAGGGCGATTCGGAAAATGAAGACAAATTGACGCTGATGACCATCCACTCGGCCAAAGGACTGGAGTTTCGCGTGGTGTATGTGGTGGGTATGGAAGAAAACCTTTTCCCCAGCCCGATGGCACAGGAATCATACCGCCAGATGGAGGAAGAGCGACGCCTGTTTTACGTGGCGCTGACGCGTGCCGAAGAACACTGCTTCCTCTCCTTTGCCCGTAGCCGTTTCCGCTATGGAAAGACGGAGTTCAGCAATCCCAGCCGATTCTTGAAAGACATTGACCCACACTACCTGAACATGCCCGATGCAGGAGTGCCTACCCGAAGAGAGCCTTCAGAGAAAACCCGGAGCGAACGCCTGCCCTTCAGTTCATGGAGGAACCCCGATTGCGACAACTACCAAACCAGCTCGCCCTATGAACAACGCATGGCCACCAGCCGGCAGAGCTCTTTCCGCGATGATGAACTGGCCGACCGTGGCTATTCGTCAACATCAGGATACCGCCACTACGAGGAGCGCACCCCCTTCCGCCAACAGGCGACTCCCCCACCCGTGCGCCCCACCATACCACAAGGGATGAAACGGGTAGTACCTACACCGACATCACAACGCCCGGCATCGGCTACCCAGCCACTACCCAGCGGTGGTTTGCAAGCGGGACAAGTGATTGAACATGAACGTTTCGGCATCGGCGATGTACTCCGCGTAGAGGGCACTGGTGACAACATGAAGGCCACCATCCGCTTCCGCAACGTGGGTGAAAAACAACTGCTCCTCCGCTTTGCACGGTTCAAGGTGGTGGGATAGTGGCCTCCTCCGACTCCCCCAAAGGGGGAGAGAGCAAACCACCATAGCTTTGCCCCCCTTCGGAGGGATTGAGGGGGGCTTTAATTTTTAACTTTTAACTTTTAATTCAATTGAATACTCCCTATTACCTTCTCGAAGAGAGACTATTGCGCAGAAATCTGGCGCTCATCAAACAAGTGGCCGATGAGGCCGGTGTGGAAATCATCCTTGCCTTCAAGGCGTTTGCCCTGTGGCGGACATTTCCCATCTTTCGCGAATACATCAGCCACACGACGGCCAGTTCGCTCTACGAAGCACGCCTGGCAACCGAGGAGTTCGGAAGCAAGGCTCACACCTACTCGCCCGCCTACACCGAGGAGGAGTTTCCTCAGATAATGGCCTGTAGTAGCCACGTGACCTTCAACTCGCTCAGCCAATTTGCCCGTTTCCGTCCGATGGTGGAAGCGGCAGGAAACCCCGTGTCATGCGGCTTGCGTGTGAATCCCGAATACTCCGAAGTAGAGGTGGAATTGTACAACCCCTGTGCACCAGGTACCCGTTTCGGGGTGACGGCCGATTTGCTTCCTGACGAGCTTCCTCAAGGCATCGAAGGATTTCATTGTCATTGCCATTGTGAATCGGACTCGTATCAGTTGGAGCGTACATTGGTACATCTGGAAGATAAATTCGGCCGTTGGCTCCCGCACTTGAAATGGTTGAACCTGGGAGGCGGACACCTGATGACGCGCAAGGATTACGACACCACCCATCTGATCAGTATTTTGAAAGGTTTGCGCGAGCGTTATCCAAACTTGCGTATCATCCTCGAACCCGGTTCGGCCTTTGCCTGGCAAACAGGGCCGTTGGTGGCCAGTGTGGTTGACATTGTGGAAAGCCGGGGCATACGCACGGCCATCCTCGACGTGAGTTTCACCTGCCACATGCCCGATTGTCTGGAAATGCCCTATCAGCCAAAGGTACGTGGCGCTGCCACACTGCCCCCTGAAGCGGTGAAGAGTGCCACCCCTGACCAACACATCTACCGATTGGGCGGAAACAGTTGCCTGAGTGGCGACTACATGGGAAGCTGGCAATTCGACCACGAACTGAAAATAGGCGAAACAATCTACCTGGAGGACATGATTCACTACACCACCGTGAAGACCACCATGTTCAACGGTATAGGTCACCCTGCCATTGCCCTTTTGCACACTGATGGCACGATTGAGACGCTCAGGAGTTACCAATATGAAGATTATCGTGACAGAATGTGCTAAAAATCCAAAGAAATGTTGTATCTTTGGCGGCAAATTGCGCAATAGCCAAAGAAGCGCAGATTAATAACAATAAAAAACATTAAGAAAGAAACAAGAAATGGGAAAAGTGATATTGACCGGAGACCGTCCGACCGGACGTTTGCACCTCGGACACTACGTAGGTTCACTGAAACGCCGCGTGGAGTTGCAGAATTCGGGAGAATATGAAAAGATTTTTATCATGATTGCCGATGCACAGGCCCTGACCGACAATGCCGACAATCCTGAAAAGATACGCCAGAACATCATTGAAGTAGCACTTGACTACCTCTCTGTAGGACTCGACCCCGAGAAAGTGACCCTCTTCATTCAAAGCCAGGTGCCTGAACTTTGCGAATTGGCATTCTATTACATGAATCTGGTGACCGTACAACGCCTGCAACGCAACCCGACCGTGAAGCAGGAAATCCAACTCAGAGGTTTCTCGGATAGTGAGGAAGACGAAAGCCAAAACAAGAAGGGTACACCCGTGGGATTCTTCACTTACCCCATCAGCCAGGCATCGGACATTACTGCCTTCCGTGCAACAACCGTGCCTGTAGGTGTTGACCAAGCCCCCATGATTGAACAAACACGCGAGATTGTGCATAAGTTCAACACGGTATATGGCGAAACATTAGTGACTCCGGAGATGAAACTACCCGAGAATGCCGCATGCCTCCGCCTACCCGGTACAGACGGAAAGGCCAAGATGTCAAAATCTCTCGGCAACTGCATCTACCTGTCTGACTCGGCAGAAGATGTGCGCAAGAAAATCATGAGTATGTACACTGACCCCAATCACATCCGTGTGGAAGACCCAGGACAAATTGAAGGAAACACAGTGTTCACCTACCTGGATGCTTTCTGCAAACCTGACTCTTTCGAGAAACACTGGCCTGAATATCCCAACCTCGATGCCTTGAAGGAACACTACCAACGAGGAGGATTGGGCGATGTGAAGGTGAAGAAGTTCCTCAATGCTATCCTGCAAGAGGAGTTGGAGCCCATCCGCCAACGCCGCAAGGAGTTCGAGAAAAACATCCCCAGTGTCTATGAAATCCTGCGTCAAGGAAGCCTCCGTGCACGTGAAGTGGCAGCATCAACTCTGAATGATGTACGCCATGCTATGCGAATCGACTATTTCGATGATGCCGAACTCATAGCCGAGCACACACGCAAATTTGCTGAAGGAAACGTGTAATTACTGCCAGTTAGCTTTCACCTTGATTTTGCAAAGCGTAAATAGGAACAAACAAGTAATCAAGAAAAAACAGAAGAGGGAACCCTACCATCCGGATTCCCTCTTTTCTTTTTTTATGTCTTTACAATAGTTTTACTTTAAGGTATAAAAGATTGTTGTCATTTCTTATGAATCATGGCACAAAGGTAAACCTTTCATTTGAGATAGCCAAAATTTCTGAATATGTTATAAAACATATTGTTTCATCTATTTACACAAATCCGACATCAGGACATCACCAATTTACGACCTTCTGAGCCTCCAAAGCCTCTTCCTGCTCATCAGGAAGGTGATGGAAAAAGTCGATGCCCGTCAGCTCTTCCACCTCATCTACCGACATGGCATACTCCATCAATGGCTGATTGCAATCATCGTTTGGAAATACAAATCCGATGGCCGACGGCTTACGCCCCATCTTCAGCACCACTTTGAAGAATCCGTCAGGCACAAGCACCTTGCTACGTCCAATCCGCTTGTGTCCGCCACCATCGTTCACAATGGGGCCACACGCAATGAACAAAGTGCCATAACGCTGAGCCCACTTGCGGCACTGCTCTTCCAAAATCCGCCAATCCCCTTTGTTCAGATTAGGAGCTTGCGGACACATGTTGCTCATATAGAAAGACTCCTTCATAGCCTGTTCGTCCCATTTCATATCCCCTGCCGGTACCATGTGACCACGATCATATCGCGACCCGCTATAATCCCGGTGCTCACTCCGATAACGAACCGGCAAATCTTCGTCCGTAAAGAACTCATTGCTCCGCTTCACCCGGCCTTTTACCCGCTCATCCGTCAGCTGCCAAGCCACCCAGTTAGGTATCCGCCACTCATCGTTATAAGATAAGGTATAACCCGTCCGGCTTAAAATACGGGTATCCACATCCTCCCGAATGGCAGGCATTTCAAATCCCGAGGATAAGGAAACTGATGAGGATTGGCGTAAAACTTCTTTAGCTTCACTAGCAATCTTTCCCAAGGCATCCTCCATCCGATGTCCACTAGAAGCCTGCTGGACACATGCAATGCTGATAATACCCAAGCCAAACACCAACAAAATGGGCAATAATAATGATTTCTTCTGGTTTTTACGTTTCATTCTTGTCTTCATACATTATAATCTTTGATGCGAAGATACAATATTTCGATGTATTGACAAAAATTTACTCATCTTTCGTAGGATTTACCCTCCGAAATTTATAATTTTGCGCCATAAAACCGTTTTAAAGTATAAAAATCAGCAATGACATACAGATTATCGTCCAAATACCTTTTGGCATTTCTAATCGGAGCAACCTGTTTTCTAACTTCCTGCGGAGAAGACAGGACTTACCAATTTGAAGAAAAGACAGGAAAGAACCAATGGATTTACAACATCATGAACCAATGGTATCTGTGGAATGATGAAATACCCCAAATGACCACCACACAGTTCTTTGGAGACTCGGAGGCTTTCTTCAAAAAACTGTTGTCCAAGAAAGACAAATACAGCTACATGGAAACCAATGAAGAAGAAACAACACGCAGTATCAATCTGTCTTCCTCATACGGTATTGATTTCGCGCTCTATGTAGATCCGGTGACCAACTCCCAAAGTGCCATTGAACGCTTCGCGCGTGTACTATATATATTACCGAACTCACCAGCCGATCAGGCCGGTCTCAAACGAGGCGATTGGATTTCGGCTATCGGAGGAGAACAACTGACAACAAAGAATTACCTCTCGCTCATCAATGGCCCTGCAACAACAATCACAACATCAAGAATCAGACACATTGGCGACAAAACCTTGACGTGGGAAGAAGGAAACACCGTTGAAATGGAAGCATCACGTCACATGGAAGACAATCCCTTCTATGTGGACAGTATCTACCACATCAGAGGAAAAAAGATTGCATACCTGATGTACAACCGGTTCAGTACCGGTCCCAATGATACGGGCAATGAAACACAATACAACGCTCAGATGCGAAACATCTTTGCTACTTTCAAGAAAGCAGAAGTGGACGATGTCATATTGGACCTACGGTATAATCCGGGAGGCTATCTTTCATGTGCCCAAGTGATGGCCAGTTTGCTGACACCCGAACAGGCTTTCGGGAAAATCTTCTGCACATTGAAATTCAATGAAAACAATGCATCGCGCAACGAAGCCATGATGCTGGACAAATCACTTACAGGAGGAGCTAATCTGAACCTGAAACGTCTATACATCATAACCAGTAGCCTGACCGCTTCAGCATCAGAAAGTATCATCAATGGTTTAAGGCCTTTCATGGGAGAAGAGAATATCATTCTCGTCGGCACACGCACGGAAGGAAAAAATGTAGCGTCACTAGCTTTCAATTCTTCCAGTTATGGCTTTATCTTACATCCAATTGTTGCTACGGTTTACAATGGCGATGGCGAAAGTAACTATGCTAATGGTTTTGCCCCAAACGTAGAAGTGGACGAACTCATGGTCGAATATGACCAGGATGGATACGCAATTCCTCTGCTTCCTTTAGGCGATCCTAATGAAACATTACTGAACACAACCTTGAGTCTTATCTTGGGAGAAAATGCAAACGCACAACAACCCAATACAAGAAGTGCTATTAGTACTCCCTACCAAACCTTCTATTCCATCCAGTACAAATATGGCAGTAACCTGCTGATAAACTAAAATAAGTTATTTTTCCCACAATTTATCCATAAGTTTGCTATGAATGGAGTATCTTTGTGGCAATAAGTTTGAAACTGACAAAAATAAAACAATTCAAAAAGATGAAAAGACTGACATTATTTGCGCTGATACTCACGATTGGTATCTCTGCCGCCTTTGCGCAAACAAAGGCTGAACTCACTTTTGAAAAAACAACACACGACTTTGGCACATTCTCAGAAAATGACCCGGTAGTGACCTATATCTTCAAGTTCAAGAACTCGGGCGACGCACCTTTGGTGATTCACCAAGCTATGGCATCATGTGGTTGCACCGTACCCGAATTTACCAAAGAACCTATCAAACCAGGTGCAAAGGGCGAGATAAAAGTAACCTACAACGGTGCCGGACGTTTCCCTGGAAAATTCCGCAAAACAATCACCATACACAGCAATGCGGAAAACGAATTGGTGCGCCTATATATAAAAGGCGACATGACTCCGAAAGACCTCGACCTGAAGGAAGCAATCGAAAAGACCTCTGAAGAGGTCAAAAAGACAGGTGAATAACTGCAGATGAACATGAAAAATTATCATTCAACCATTTTTTAATAAAAAAAAACTAAACTACTACATGTATTATGGAAACAAAAGGTAGCAAAGCGTATCTTTTCAGTATTGTAGCCGTGGCCGTCATAGGTGGCCTGTTGTTCGGCTATGACACAGCTGTGATTTCAGGAGCAGAAAAGGGTCTTCAGGCTTTTTTCATGGGAGCAGATTTTGAGTACACCGATGCCATGCACGGCATTACATCTTCCAGCGCTCTGATAGGTTGTATCATCGGTAGCGCCCTTTCAGGATGGTTCGCATCAAATCTTGGCCGAAAAAAATCTCTTTTTTGGGCAGGTGTATTCTTTTTCCTTTCTGCATTGGGTTCTTATAATCCCGAATTCCTATTCTTTGATTATGGGACACCAACGTACAACCTGCTTCTAATGTTCAACTTCTACCGTATTCTCGGTGGTATCGGTGTCGGTTTGGCTTCAGCCATCTGCCCCATGTATATCGCAGAAGTGGCACCAAGCAACATTCGAGGAACCTTAGTTTCATGGAATCAGTTTGCTATTATCTTTGGCCAATTGGTCGTTTACTTTGTCAATTTGGTCATTTTGGGTGACCACATAGCCCCCATCATTGCCCAAACAGCAGAAGGAATCAATGAAATTACCAATGGCGCACTGCTCATGGGAGATGACAACTGGAGCATTACCACCGGTTGGCGTCTGATGTTCGGAAGTGAAGCTGTACCTGCAGGCTTGTTCACATTGTTGATTTTGTGTGTCCCTGAAACTCCCCGTTATTTGGCCATGACCGGACGCGATGAAAAGGCTCTACACATTCTTGAGCGTATCAATGGATCAGCACAAGCGAAAACCATTCTTTCCGAAATTAAGGCTACAGCACAGGAAAAGACCGAACGTCTCTTCACTTACGGTTGGCTAGTAATCTTCATCGGTGTGATGCTGAGTGTTTTCCAACAAGCCGTAGGTATCAATGCAGTCCTCTACTTCGCTCCTCGTATTTTTGAGACAATGGGCATGGGCAATCCAATGATGCAAACAGTATTGATGGGTATCGTAAACATCCTGTTCACCTTGTTAGCCATCTTTACGGTGGAGAAATGGGGTCGCAAGCCACTACTCATCTATGGTTCTATAGGTATGGCTATCGGAGCATTCGGTGTAGCACTTTGCAATGTAATCACAGGGTTACCTCCCGTCATGGCAGTTATCAGCATCATGATTTATAGTGCCTCGTTCATGTTCAGTTGGGGACCTATCTGTTGGGTATTGATAGCAGAAATATTCCCCAACACAATCCGCGGAGCTGCTGTAGCTATAGCTGTTGCTTTCCAATGGATTTTCAACTTCATCGTATCTTCAACCTTCCTTCCCATGTACAACATGCGTTTAGGAGATATGGGTGAAAACTTCGGACACATGTTCGCTTATGCCCTTTATGGCATAATCTGTGTGGCAGCTGCCATCTTCGTTTGGAAATTGGTACCTGAAACCAAGGGAAAGACACTGGAAGACATGACCAAACTATGGAAGAAACAAAAATAAGAATCCAGACAAGAAAAAAAAGAAGAGGATGTTGCGGCATCCTCTTCTTTTTTTATATCAAAAGTATCAATACTGTTCTTTTGCATTAGGGAAATCCCCACTCTTGACATCTTCGACATATCGTCCGATGGCACTGGTCATCACTTCATGCAAATCAGCATACAGGCGAAGGAAACGCGGACGGAAACCATTGGTCATGCCCAACATGTCGGTCACCACCAACACTTGGCCATCAACACCACTTCCTGCCCCAATACCTATAACAGGGATTGTCAATTCACTCGCCACACGGGTGGCCAACTCTGCTGGGATTTTCTCCAATACCAACCCGAAGCATCCGGCTTCTTCCAGCAAATGTGCATCGCGCACCAGTTTCTCCGCCTCAGCTTCTTCCTTGGCACGCACTGTATAAGTTCCGTATTTGTTGATTGATTGAGGCATAAGCCCTAAATGTCCCATCACAGGAATACCTGCTGAGATGATACGTTTTACAGTGGGGATGATTTCTTCTCCACCCTCCATCTTCAGTGCATCAGCGTGGCTCTCTTTCATAATACGGATAGCTGATGAAAGACCTTCCAGTTCATTGCCTTGATAAGAGCCGAAAGGCATGTCAACAATGACCAATGCACGTTTCACACCACGCACAACAGACTTTCCATGATAAATCATCTGGTCAAGAGTAATAGGTAATGTTGTCACATTTCCTGCCATAACGTTTGAAGCGGAGTCGCCCACCAATATGACATCAATACCTGCTCCATCCACAATTTGAGCGGTTGTGTAGTCATACGATGTAAGCATTGAGATTTTCTCACCACGCTTTTTCATTTCAATCAATCGGTGTGTAGTCACTTTCCGATTGTCGTCAGAAATATATCCTGCCATTTCTTCAATTTTTTAAATTATAATTTATAGTTCTATTTATTCTTTTATTTTATTTTACTCAGGTAATCATTCAGCGAAAAGGCTGTTACTCTAAGAACTTCTGCCTGACACGCACTTTGCCTTTTTGTTTCTGCCAACGCCTTTGGCAGAATACTGCCATCACTGAGGAAGTACACTGCCAACGGCGAGGCAGTAAACTACCAATACTGTGGCAGTAACATAAAGATACGACATGAACAGACATGAATCGCTGAACAGTACTTACTCAGAAGCCACGTTCTTGATTGAAAAGTCCTTCCAAACCTCATCTGCAAGCGGAGCCACGACCTCTGAAGGATTGGTGGTACACAAAGCTATCACCTTCATACCAGCACGCCGTCCGGCTTGCAAACCATGAAGTGAATCTTCAAACACCACACACTCTTCGGGCGTGCATCCCAAATGAGCAGCTGCTGTCAAAAAGCAATCAGGGTCGGGTTTTGAACGGGTAAACCCATCGGCCGTAAGAATCAAGTCAAACAATTCCTTCAACTCAGGACGTTCACGATATGCATTGGCCATCTTCACATTGTTCGAACTGGTGACAATGGCGGTTTTTACTCCAGCCTCACGCAAACTGATGACATATTCCTTGGCCCCTGCAATGTAGTCAAACTTCATTGTCGTTTCGAAGACGTCCAATTCCTCTGTTATCTGTTTCTGCACATCACCCATGCCTGAGAAATAGCCTTCAAATATCTGCCCCAATGTCTGCCCTTTAATCACACGATCAAATTGAGGTATTTCGGGATGATACTTCTCTCCCTGCTTACCCCAAAACACACTATATTGCGGCTCAGTGTCCACCAAAGTGCCATCAAAATCAAATAGGGCTGCTTTCATTTTATCCATGACAAATCTTAATCTTTAAAAATGCGGGTGCAAAGTTCTGCATAAAGTTTTGATTTGAGTGTTAATTTACTTAAAAAAGATGTTTCAAATCCTTATAAAACCCCTTTCTATGCGTATATTTGTGCACAAATAAGCAAGAATTGTGCAAAACAAGATAAATATATGACACAAAGTTTCATCAAACTGATAGAGCAAAGCGTTATCGGAAATTGGGACAAAAAGGCTTTGACCGACTATAAAGGAGAAACCTTACAATATAAAGATGTAGCACGCAAAATAGAGAAGATTCACTCTATTCTCGAACAAATAGACATCCAACCAGGTGAGAAAATCGCCATTTGTGGACGAAACAGTGCCAATTGGTGCGTCGCTTTCCTCAGTGTAATGACCTATGGAGCCGTCATTGTGCCTATTTTGCATGAGTTCAAGGCCGACAATATCCATAACATTGTCAATCATAGCGAAGCACGCTTCCTCTTTGTTGGTGATCAGGTATGGGAAAATCTGGACGAACGACAAATGCCGAATTTGGAAGGTATCGTCTCGCTCAAAGACTTCTCCCTTCTTGTAAGCCGCTCAGAAGTCCTCACTTATGCCCGTGAACACCTGAATGAGATATTCGGTCGCAAGTACCCCTGCCGTTTCCTCAGACAAGACATCCATTGGCGGTGTGAACAACCTGATGACCTGGCCCTTATCAACTACACATCGGGCACCACAGGATATAGCAAAGGGGTCATGCTCTCCTATCGAAGCTTGATTTCCAACGTCAACTATTGCCGGCGTATGATAGGCATTCGCCCAGGAGACTCCATCGTATCCATGCTTCCCATGGGACACGTGTTCGGCATGGTGTTTGATTTTCTTTATGGCATCACCTCAGGCGCCCACCTTTGGTTCCTCACCCGCATGCCATCCCCAAAAATCATCGAAGAATCTTTTGCAGAAATCAAACCACGCATCATTTCATGCGTACCGCTGGTTGTAGAAAAGATTTTCAAGAAGAACATCCTCCCACGCGTAAACTCTCATGTGGGAAAACTGATGTTGCACCTGCCCATCATCAATGAACGGGTAAAATCCTACATCTGCAAAGAAGCAATCGAAGTGTTCGGTGGAAATTTCATCGAAATAATCATTGGAGGTGCCCCCTTCAATGCCGATGTCGAAACGTTTGTCAAAGGCATCGGTTTTCCATATACCATGGCTTATGGTATGACCGAGTGCGGCCCTATCATCTGTCACGAACGATTTGAAAACCACCGACTTGGTTCTTGTGGAAAAGCAGCAGACAATATGGAGGTGAAAGTCCTCAGTGACGACCCTGCCCACATACCAGGCGAACTCGTTTGTCGCGGGGAAAACTTGATGGACGGTTACTACAAGAATGAAGATGCCACCGCACAAGCAATAGACAAGGACGGATGGTTGCACACTGGTGACATGGCTATCATGGACACCGACGGATACTTCTACATCAAAGGACGTTGCAAGAACATGCTTCTCACCGCATCTGGGCAAAACATCTATCCCGAAGAGATTGAATCGAAACTGAACAACATGCCACACGTAGCGGAGTCACTCATCGTCCTACGACAAGAAAAGCTGGTTGCACTCGTCTATCCCGATGCCGACGAAGCCTTTTCTAATGGGCTAAATCAGAAAGACCTTGAAAGAATCATGGAAGAGAATCGCGAAACGATAAACAAAGATTTGCCAGCCTACTCTCAGTTGTCACGCATCATACTTCACCCCGAGGAGTTCGAGAAAACGGCCAAGAAAAGCATCAAAAGGTATCTCTATAGTTAACAAAACAATATTCAAAACCAACCTCCTATGTCATCACTGCTCGTATATAAAGCATCTGCAGGCTCAGGCAAGACATTCACCTTAGCCGTCGAATACATCAAGCTACTGATACTGAAACCGGTAGCTTACCGAAACATTTTGGCCGTAACATTCACAAACAAAGCTACGGGCGAAATGAAAGAACGTATTCTGAGCCAACTGTACGGCATTGCCATCGGAGACAAAGGCTCCAAAGCATATCTGCAAAAGATTTGCGAAGAGTTTGACCTTACTCCTGAATTTGTGCGCCAACGAGCTAACGAAGCACTCACCCATCTGATACATGACTACAGCCGTTTTCAGGTGACCACCATCGACTCTTTCTTTCAGACAGTGATGCGCAATCTTGCACGCGAATTGGGATTGGGAGCCAGCATGAACATCGAATTGGACACCGCAAGCACCTTGGATACCGCCGTGGATACGCTGATAGAGCAACTGGACATCCACTCCCCCGTTTTCAACAATCTGCTGAAATATATCGAAGAACTGATAGCCGAGGATAAAACCTGGAAGGTGATAGACTCCATAAAAGAGTTCGGACGCGACATCTTCCGCGAAGATTTTATGGAGTTGCGCGAGACTTTACATGCTAAATTGACGACACAAAATTTTTTCCCTACCTACAAAAAAATTCTCTCAGGTCTGAGAAAAAAAACGGAAGAACCTTTGCAAGAAATCGCAGACAATTTCTTCCATCAACTGGATGTGGCCGGACTTGACTATACGGTGTTCAAAAGTGGAGCCCGTGGCATAGGTAGCTACTTCTGCAAATTGCGCGACAAGAACTACTCGGACAAGATATACAACAAGACGGTAGAGAAATGCCTGCTCGACATCAATGAATGGCGCACAAAAAATAGCCACGCAGCATTGACAGATGCATTTCTGACCAACATGCAGAGCTTGCTCATCAAGGCCGAAAAACTCCGTCCGCAAGCCTTGCGTATCATCAATTCATGCAACCTCTCACTTGAGCACATCAACAAAGTAAGCCTGTTGGCCGCTATTGACAATGAAGTGCATGAGCAAAACAGACGCAAGAACCGCTTCCTGTTAGCCGAAACCAATATCCTGTTGCGCCAATTGATACAAGACGGTGACTCATCCTTTGTCTTTGAAAAAATCGGAGCAAATATCCAACATGTGATGATTGATGAATTTCAAGACACCTCGCGTTTACAATGGAAGAACTTTCGGATGTTGCTCATTGAGGGACTTTCACAAGGAGCCGATAGCCTGATTGTTGGTGACGTAAAACAAGCCATCTACCGATGGCGTAGCGGCGACTGGGGTATTCTCAATAATCTGCGCGGAAAACTGGAAGCCTTTCCCGTCATAGAAAAAAGCCTGACCACCAACCGGCGAAGCGAGGAAGAAATCATCCGGTTCAACAATGATTTTTTCACCCAAGCAACATACGTCCTCAACCAACATCACCGGGAGGACCAACCCACCGACTGTACCCCCCTATTGGATGCTTACAAGGACGTATGTCAGGAGTTTCCCGAAGGAAAAGAAAGTGGGAAAGGATATGTCAAAGTATGTTTCCCCGAGGAGACAAACGGACAGACTTACGAAGAAGCCACCCTGCAAGCTTTGGCCGATGAAGTAGAGACGCTGATAAGCCAGGGGATACGCACCAAAGACATAGCCATATTGGTACGCAAGAACAAGTTCATCCCTCTGATAGCCAATTACTTCGAATCAGTTCTTCCACACATCCCTATCGTGTCAAACGAGGCCTATCGGTTGGATGCTTCGCCAGCCTTGCTTACATTGATTCAGGCAATCCGTGTATTGGCCAGACCTGACGATACGATTGCACGCGCACATCTGGTCGTACTCTGCCATTCAGAAGAACAAGTTTTTCTATGGAACAAACTTAACAAGAAGAACCTGGACAACCAGCTTCCCGATGAGTTCATCGAGAACTTACATGCACTACGCACATTGCCCTTATACGAATTGTTGGAGAAACTGGTTACCATCTTCGGCCTGCACCATCAGGAAGGACAAGCCGCATACCTGATGACATTCTTCGATGCTGTGACTGAATATTTACACAACGGTGCTGCTGATTACGATAGTTTCTTAAGACAATGGGATGAACGACTACACTTCAAGACCATACCTGCGGGTAATATTGACGGCATCCGCATCTACTCCATCCACAATTCCAAAGGATTGGAATTTCACACCGTACTCATCCCCTTCTGTAACTGGCAGATGGAATACGAACGTCCGAACCAAACCGTATGGTGCACAGCACCAGAAGAGCCATACAATCACTTCGACCTCCTTCCCATCCGCTATGGAAACGACATGAATCAGTCAACCTACCACGATGCATTTCTGAAAGAACGGCTAGAATTATGGGTTGACAATCTCAATATCCTATACGTTGCTTTTACCCGAGCTACGGCCAATCTCATTGTCTTTGGGCAGGAAAAAAGCCGGACATTCAACATTTCCACACTACTACAGGAATCACTGGCAAAGCTCAAACCCGATTTCGAGGTTGACACCCCATATGAACGAGGCATCCTCTGCTTGCCTCAAGAAAAGGGCGGACACACCGTTACCAATCTGCTCGTACAACAAGCTGCCAATCGTGACGTATGCTTCGAAAGCCACAATCGTCCGTTGGAATTTCGCCAAAGCAACCGGTCTGCAAACTTCATCCGTGGAGAAGAAGGAATCAACCAACAAGAATTATATCTCCAACAAGGCCGCTTGCTACACTACATCTTTTCAGCCCTTCATACTGCAAACGATGTTGACCCACTGCTACACCAAATGGAGATGGACGGACTTATCAGCAACAGTCTATCCTTGAACGACATCCGCCGTATCGTCACCCATGCATTGAATCATCCGCAAGCGAAACAATGGTTCACCTCCCAATGGGAGTTACTGAACGAACGGGCCATTATCTGCCAAACCAACAAGAAGGAGAATATCCTGCTACGTCGTCCTGACCGTGTCATGCTTTCACCTGACCGGAAGAAAGTAATTGTTGTTGACTTCAAATTCGGTAATCCCCGTCCTGAATATACCTTACAGATAAACGAATATATGCAATTACTCCATCGCATGGGTTATCCTGAAATTCAAGGATACCTATGGTATGTGTACAAAGGAGATATAGAAGAAGTGTCCTGCCAAACCCCATAGAATGCCAAGTCTGTATTACATTTGGACCACTTGTTACACAACAAATGTTAATCTTAGGCGATACGATTTACTATTTATTCATTTTTCTTACATTTGTTTTTACTGTTTTCAAAATCTTGCCTAAATTTGCAAGTAATTTGCATGAGTATGAGACAGGAAGAGAAGATTGACACGGAGAATGCAGAATTTCAAGATGCACTACGCTTGATTCAGTACACCCGTAACTCAGTTTTCTTGACAGGAAAAGCAGGCACAGGTAAATCTACTTTCCTACGCTATGTATGCAACAACACAAAGAAGAAGCACGTGGTATTAGCCCCTACGGGCATTGCCGCTATCAATGCGGGCGGCAGTACGATGCACAGTTTCTTCAAGTTGCCCTTCCATCCGTTGCTACCCGATGATCCGCAGTATTCACCTAAACGAATCAGAGACACGCTGCGCTATTCATCATCTCAGGTAAAGCTGCTAAGGGAGGTCGAACTCATCATCATCGATGAAATATCCATGGTGAGAGCCGATATCATAGATTTCATAGACAAGGTTTTGCGTATATACACTCGTAACTTGCGCGAACCTTTCGGAGGCAAACAGATACTGCTGGTAGGCGATGTCTATCAATTGGAGCCGGTGGTAAAGAACGATGAGCGGGAGATACTGAACCGTTTCTACCCAAACCCATACTTCTTTTCAGCACGAGTCTTTCGCGAAATGGAGTTGGTTTCCATCGAACTGAAAAAAGTGTACCGACAAAGCGACAAGGTATTCATCAACGTATTGGATCATATACGCACCAATACGGCAGGGTCTGCAGATTTACAATTGCTGAACACCCGAGTTGGAGCCAGTAGCAAAAGTAAAGAAGAGTTGTACATCACCTTAGCTACCCGACGTGACAGTGTTGACTTCATCAACGAGCAGCACTTGAACGAACTTCCCGGAGAACCAGTCTGCCTCACAGGCAACATCGAGGGAGAATTTCCCGAAAACAGTCTGCCCACCTCCATGAAACTGGAGCTAAAACCGGGCGCACAAGTGATCTTTGTAAAGAATGATATGGAAAAACGGTGGGTCAATGGTACACTAGGCACCGTATCAGGCATCGATCTGAATGGCGAACTAGTACACATTATCACCGAAGAGGGACGAGAGTACGATGTAGAGCAGGCTTTGTGGAGCAACGTGCGCTATCACTACAACGAGCAAGAGAAAAAGATAGAAGAAGAAGTCTTGGGTACCTTTACCCAATTCCCCATTCATCTGGCTTGGGCCATCACCGTACACAAAAGTCAAGGCTTGACCTTCAGTCGTGCCGTCATTGATTTTACCGGTGGAGTGTTTGCTGGCGGACAGACTTACGTGGCACTGAGTCGCTGTACCTCACTTGATGGCATCTGTCTGAAGCGCGAAATCACACGAGGTGACATCTTTGTCCGACCTGAAATCGTACAATTTGCCGAAACCTTCAACAACCGTCAATCCATCGACCGTGCTCTAAGGCAAGCACAAGCCGATATTCAATATGCAGCGGCCATCAGCCACTTTGACAAAGGCGATTTCAAAGAGTTTCTGGATGAATTCTTCAAAGCCATCCATTCACGATACGACATTGAAAAGCCAAACGTGAAACGATTGATACGGCGCAAATTGGGCATCATAAACCAACTGAAAGCTGAAAATATACGCTTGAAAGAAGAGATGCGACAAGTGCAAGAAGGATTGAAAAAGTATGCGGATGAATACCTGCGCTTAGGCAATGAATGCATCACTCAAGCCCATGACAACAAAGCCGCATTGGCAAATTACGATAAGGCTTTGCAACTTTACCCCCAGCACACCGAAGCGCTGGTGAGAAAAGGAGTGACACTGCACAATGAGCAAAACTACGAACAGGCGCTCGAATGCTTCAATGAAGCTGTACGAATCAGCCCTATCCTGTTCAAGGCAGTGTACAACCGAGGCAAAAACTACTTGGCAATGAAACGTCCGGCAGAGGCTGCTTCCGACTTGGATAAGGCAACCTCGTTAAAGCCCAAACATGCCAAAGCACACCAACTGTTCGGCGACGCCCTATATGCCTTGAAAAAGGAAGAAGAGGCAGAAATCCATTGGGAGATAGCCCGACGGTTGCGCGAAGAAAAAGAAAATGTATAAAAAAACAAGACATAAAAACAAAAGTAACCATTAAACAACTTAAAAACAACAACGCATGAAGAAGATTGCGAAAATTACAGGTATCATCCTTGCATGTATCCTGGCTCTTATGTTTATCCTTCCTTTTGCTTTTCAAGGCAAAATCAAAGAGATGGTCATTGCGGAAGGCAATAAATTATTAAATGCCGAATTCGGTTTTGAAGGAATCGACATCAGTCTGTTCAAAGAATTCCCTAAAGCATCTGTCGGTATTGAAGGCTTTTGGCTGAAAGGTATCAATGAGTTTGAAAATGACACATTGATATATGCAGGCGAAGCACAAGTAGCAGTAGATATCATGTCACTATTTGGCGACACTGGTTTCGACATTTCCAAAGTAAAGTTGGCCGACACTGATGTAAAAGCCATCATTTTGGAAGACGGCCGTCCCAATTGGGATGTAATGAAGACAGATTCAACTGCAATCGCAGAAGAAGACTCCACCGCTACGCCAGGTGATTTCCGTATCAAGTTACAACAATTGAGCATAGAGGACCTAAACATCATCTATGACGACCGCCAAAGCAACATGTATGCCAACATTCAGGGATTCAATGCCACTTGCTCAGGAGACATGACCGCCGATAATACCTCTATCGATTTGGAAGCACTCATCCAAGGCCTAACCTTCAAGATGGATGGTGTTCCTTTCTTGAGCAAAGCCCGCATCATGGCAGATTTGGACATTGACGCAGACTTGAAAAACAACAAATTCACACTCAAAGAGAACTCAGTAGCACTGAATGCCATTAAAGCTGGATTCAACGGTTGGGTAGCAATGCCTACCGATGCTCCGATGGCAATGGACTTGAAGTTGAACACTTCTGACATAAATTTCAAAGAAATCCTCTCACTCATACCTGCTATCTACTCCAAAGATTTTGAGACATTGAAAGCCGAAGGCACCGTCAGCCTCAATGCCTTTGCTAAAGGCGAGCTGTCAGGAGACAGCATTTTGCCACAATTCGAAGCCAACATGGTTATAAAGAACGGTTCATTCCGCTACCCTGCCCTTCCTGCAGGAGTTGATGCCATAAATATCAATGCCTCGGTACAAAATCCAGGAGGTTCCATGGATGCCACCGTGCTGGACATCACTCAATTCAGCCTAAGTATGTTAGGTAACGCTTTCAATGTGACAGCCAATGTAAAGACGCCTATCAGTGACCCCGATTTCAATTTGACAGCTAACGGTACATTGGATTTGGGACAAATCAAGAATGTATATCCATTAGAGGACATGAGTCTGAATGGTATAGTAACAGCCGACATGCGCTTGGGTGGTCGCCTTTCTTATATTGATAAAGAGATGTATGACAAGTTCAATGCTACAGGAAATATCAATCTGCGCGAAATGTTGCTGAAGATGGAGGCTATGCCCGACATTTCTATCCAAAAATCAACTTTCGCCTTCACTCCACAATATCTCAACCTGAGCGAAACGACTGTAAACATCGGTCAAAATGATATCACTGCCAATTGCCGATTCGAAAATTACATGGCCTTTGCATTAAAAGGAAAAGAACTGAAAGGACAATTGAATATTAAAAGTAACCATTTCAATCTGAACGACTTCATGACTGCAGAAGGTGACACAGTCATTGCCACAGCCGACACCACTAGCACCAATACCGAAGCTACGGGCGTTATTGTTGTACCGAAGAATATCAACTTCAACATGAATGTAGATATGTCAGAGATTCTATTTGACAAAATAGCCATTAAGAATCTTGACGGTAAACTTTTGGTCAAAGACGGAACTGTTGATATGAAGAATCTCTCAATGAACACCATGGGAGGAAGTGTTGTCATGAATGGTTCATATTCTACAAGTCACAGCGAGAAACAACCGGCATTGAATGCGTCATTTGCAATGAACAACCTTTCCTTCTCGCAAACATTCACCGAATTGGATATGGTACAGAAAATGGCTCCCATATTTGAGAACCTCAAAGGAAACTTCTCAGGAAAGATGCACATAGAAACACAGCTCGACAGTATCATGTCACCCATCTTCACAACTACCAACGGAAATGGTAGCCTCAGTACTAAGGATCTCAACCTTTCAGGCGTTGCAATACTTGACAAGATAGCTGATGCCACCAATTATTCAGCTCTGAAGAATCTCAGTGTCAAGGATATGAAGATAGATTTTACTATCAACAAAGGCCGACTCAACACCAACCCCTTCGATATCAAAGTTGGTAACATGAACCTCAATCTCAGTGGTTCTACAGGCCTCGACCAAACCATCGATTATACAGGAAAGCTCAAATTACCAGAATCAGCAGGCAGCATTGCAGCTCTATCTACTATTGATTTGAAGATTGGCGGTACATTCACATCGCCCAAAATCTCTGTTGACACCAAAAGTATGGCCAAACAGGCTGCTTCTGCAGCCACAAGCAAAGCCCTTGAAGCTGTCGGAGAGAAATTGGGAGTAGATTTGAGCAATGCTGAAAAACAAAAAGAAGCATTAGTCAATGCTGCCAAACAAGCTGCTGAAAGCTTAATCAAGGAAGCTGAAAAACAAAAAGAAAATCTTGTTTCAAAAGCAGGAAACAACGTATTGAAGAAACTTGCAGCAGAAAAAGCAGGTGATGCCGTTGTCAACGAAGCCAAGAAACAGGGTGAACGTCTGATTGAAGAAGCTGAAGAAAAAGGTAATGCCTTGATTGAAAAAGCAAAAGAAGGAAATAACTAATTATATAAAATAGCAAACACAATGAAAATGAGATTCAATCATAGCCTGAAGAGCCACATCATATCGTTCATCACGTTATGCTGTGTGGCTCTTCCCGTCCGTAGCCAATCTTCCATGTCTCCTGAAGTGGACAGTCTTGCTCGTTTTGTCCAAAACATCGTTAAATTCAACAATATGTTCATTCAGGAGAAGGTATATCTCCATTTCGATAATACCGGCTACTTCATGGGCGAAACCATCTGGTTCAAGGCTTATGTCGTAAATCCAATGAGCAATCGACCCAACATCTTGAGCCGTGTCCTGTATGTCGAACTGTTGACACCTGAAGGACGTGTCTTGCAAAAATTGAAACTGAAAATAGAGAATGGACAATGCAACGGCCAATTTTCTCTGAAAGAACTTCTTCACCCAGGCTATTATGAAGTGCGTGCCTACACTGCCCTGATGCTGAATTGGCCGGATGCACCTGTCTATTCGCGAGTATTCCCCATCTTCAATGCCCCACAAGAAAAAGGGAAGAACATGTATAAAGACCCTGTCATGAACCGCGTTTCAAATACAGAACGTTTGCCGGAAATGCGTGCCAAACGCCCCAAGACAGAGAAAATCAATGTACAATTCTTCCCCGAAGGTGGAAATTTGGCAATGGGGTTGGAGAATAGAGTTTACTTCAAAATTACAGACAAGCGCAATAATCCATTGGATTTCAAAGGAAACATTGTCAACAGCCGCAAAGAACAGATTACAACAGTCAATACCTCACACCAAGGCATGGGAGTCTTCACCTTGACACCTGTAGAGGGCGAAAGCTATTATTTACAAGGTGACACTGAAGAAAAGATGTATCCCCTTCCTGCTGCACAACCTTTAGGTATCAGCATGGCTGTCAACAATTTGCAGGATGAAGATTTGAGCATCTGCCTGATGAGACACCCACAACATGCCCCCACCAAAGCACTAGGATTAACAACCATGTGCCGGGGTCGCATCATCCGATTCGACCAGATTCATTGGGAAGCAGACAATACAGCTACTATCACTTTGAAGAAAGCCGATTTGCCAGAAGGCGTGAACCAATTTACGTTGTTCGACACAGAAGGACGCGTCTATGCCGATCGTCTGACATTTATCCCCATCCGCCAACAAGTCAATTTCTCCATTACAAATAAGAAACAGGAATATCGCCCTAAGGAAAAGGTTGAGATGTCCTTCAAACTGACCAATAACCAAGGCGACCCTGTGTACACCATGTTCTCCCTTTCAGTGCGCGATGCCGAAGCAGAAACACCCAAGAACCATGCCAATGGAGGTTCATTGGCAGCCAATCTGCTGTTGGGCTCTGAATTGAAAGGATACATACATGACATTGACTACTATTTCCAAGCCGATGATGCTCCCCACCGACAAGCATTGGATTTGTTATTGGGGACACAAGGATGGCGACGCTACAATTGGGAACAAATGACACATCCACAAGATTTCCGGGTAGAATATCCTGCCGAAGAGGGTATTCTCATCAGAGGTGACTTGACTTCTACTTTCCGCAATCGGAAGAAAGACGATGTGGAAATAAAGGTTTATCTCTATAACGGTGCCGGACATACACGGACAGGCTCATGCATCACTGATTCAGTCGGAGGATTCGCATTCTTATCCGAAGATTTCAATGGCCGATGGATTATGAATATCCACACAAAGGAAAATGACAAGCTAAAAGAGATGAACGTCAACTTGAAAAAGACGCCATCCCCTCAAGGACGTTTCATCGAAGACAAGGAAAAAGAGTTGTTTGTCCAAGACAATGACAACCTCATACCTACAACAGTCAAAGACAGCATCACCCTCTATGACGAACGAGGCAAACTCCGTTGGGAAAATCTGTTGCCAACTGTCGAGATTGAAGATGAAAGAGAATGGCAATCCGGATTTGTCCGTAAATGGAACAATCTCATTTACGACATGGAGTACGAGCGTATAAATATGGACGATACCGGAGAGAACTATTTGAAATTTTTCTACGAATGGCTGGAAGAAACAAATCCCTACTTTACCTATTCCAACGACACCTCCAGTATAACCGCCCGATACAAGGGACGTCCCGTACGTTTCTTCGTGACCCGTATTGGAACCAACTCTTCCAGACAATTGGTCGAGCAGAATGTAAGCATAGATGTCAGCACACTGACTATCAACGATGTTGAAGCCATTACTATTGCCGACAAACCCAATGCTTCACAAGCCATGATACATTTAGGTTTGGACACACTGGTCAGCGACAACTCTGTCATCATCTCCGTTTTTGTACGAAACGACTATTTCCGTCACAAAGAGTACAAGGGAACACGCCGTACCAAAGTACAAGGCTTCACTCCCGCTTTGGAGTTCTATATGCCAGACTACAGCTATGCCGATCTGCCTCAAGAAGAAGACTTCCGACGCACCCTATTCTGGGCACCTTACGTAGCCACGAACAAACAAGGCGAGGCCACCGTCTCCTTCTACAACAGCAAGCATTGCAAGTATATGCGCGTCAATGCCGAAACCATCACATTTGGAGGCATCATGGGAAGTTTCGAGGAATAATCTATCAGTGACAAGTAACAAAGCTACAAGCAACAAAAAGCGACGAATGACAAGTGAGCCATACGGCACAATACTTGTCACTCGTCGCTTTTTATAGCTCCACAATTTCTATCTATTCGTCCTCCCCTTTCAAGATTGGAAGCCCCAAGTGATATTTAACCGCCAAAATACGGACAAGAAAAACACATGCCCCACTGATACATTCATTGATGACACTGCCTATTCCCAACCAACCGCATAATCCATAGCACAAGCCACCGATGATGCATGCCAATGCATAAATCTCTTTACGGAATATCAGGGGGATTTCATTGATGAACACATCACGGAATACTCCGCCTGCTGCACCCGTGATTGTTCCCATAATGACAGCCACCCACAAGGGGAAACCCATTGCCAATGTCTTCTCTACACCGACAACAGTAAACAATGCCAAACCAATCGTGTCAAAGATGAAAAAGGTAACCTGATGGTTGATGATTCGTTTTCCGAAAACAATGACCCACACCAAGGCGATACCCGAACAGATGAGATACATGGGGTTGGTCATCCAGATAGGGGTAACCCCCAACATGAGGTCACGCAATGTTCCTCCTCCAATAGCCGTGACCACTCCCACGACATAAGCACCAAAAAGATCAAATTGCTTGGCCGAAGCCAATCGGATGCCACTGATGGCAAAAGCAAACGTCCCGATAAAATCGAGAATCTCCATAAACGAAGGGAATGCCATAATCTTCGACTAGTCAAGTTCTCTATTTATACCTTATTATATTATATATTACACCGCCACATTGTTCACAGGGTATCCAGCCAGATAATGCTGCAGATTATCTACAGCCACCTGCATCAGTCGCTCCCGTGCCTCAGCCGTTGCCCAAGCTATGTGTGGGGTCACAAAACAATTCTCCAACCCCCAAAGCGGATTATCCGCCATCGGAGGTTCCTGACTCATCACATCCAACCCTGCAGCACATATCGTTCCTTGTCGGAGGGCATCAGCCAAATCCTGTTCATTCACCAGCAGACCGCGCCCCGTATTTATCAGTATGGCCGTAGGCTTCATCATTGCCAATCGACGGGCATTTACCAGATGGTGCGTATCAGGGGTCAGCGGGCAATGCAGACTCACCACATCAGCCGTGCCAAACAGTTCATCCAATGAACATGCAGTGATACCCTCCAGAAGAGACTCTGCCTGCTTCGAGGTATAAGCCACCACCTCCATACCAAAGGCCAAAGCTATACGAGCCGTAGCCATACCTGTATTTCCCAATCCCACGATGCCCATACGCTTGCCTGCCAATTCTGTAAGCGGAGTATCCCAATAGCAGAAGTCAGGATTGGCACTCCATCGTCCGTGCCTGTTGTCATGAGCGTAATGTCCTACCCGCTGAGTGATATTCAGCAGATGGGCAAATACCATCTGTGCCACCGAAGCCGTACTGTAGGCCGGAATGTTGGTCACCACAATCCCCCTGTCACGTGCCGCATCCACATCCACCACATTATACCCCGTAGCCAATACACCGATGTATTTCAACTGCGGAAGCGTCTGCATGGCATCCGCTGTTATCACCGTCTTGTTGGTCAGCAATGCTTCGGCATCAGCTGCACGTTCCAACAACTCTTCAGGAGCCGTGCGGTCATACACCTTACACTCCCCCAACTTCTCCAACCCTTCCCACGAAAGGTCTCCCGGATTGGCGGCATATCCGTCAAGTACTACTATCTTCATCATTCAAACAATTAATCCCTGAACCTATCCCCCCACAGCATCTGCATCCGTTCCTTCAGTTTGGCTTCAGCCGCATTCTCCTGTGGGTGCCAAAAGCGGTATTGCTTCACCTCATCAGGCAGGAACTGCTGCTCCACGAAATGGTTCTTATAGTCATGTGCATATTTATAATCCTTCCCGTATCCCAATTGCTTCATCAGCTTGGTCGGAGCATTGCGCAAGTGCAGGGGTACAGGACAATTTCCCGTTGCCCGCACCGTCTCCAATGCCGAGCCGATACCCAGATAAGCCGAATTGCTCTTGGGGCTGGTAGCCAAATACACCGTAACCTCCGCCAACGGTATCCGCCCCTCGGGCCATCCTATCTTCATAACAGCCTCAAAGGCCGCATTGGCCAGAAGCAATGCATTCGGATTGGCCAACCCTATATCTTCCGCTGCAGAGATGAGCAGGCGGCGGGCTATAAAGGCAGGGTCTTCCCCACCCTCAATCATACGGGCCAACCAATAGAGTGCCCCATCCGGGTCGCTTCCACGGATACTCTTGATAAAAGCCGAAATGATGTCATAGTGCATCTCCCCATCCTTGTCATAGGCCAAGGGATTCTGCTGCAGGCGCTCCACCACCTTCTCATCAGTTATCACCACCTCCTTGTCAGCATCAGCCTCCACCACCAGTTCCAGTATATTCAGCAGTTTCCGCGCATCGCCTCCCGAGTAGCGCAGCAGTGCATCCGTCTCCTTCAGCTCCACATGCCGCTCTTTCAGTTGTTCATCCGTCGTGATGGCACGCTGCAGCAACTCCAGCAAATCATCCTTTTCCAACGATTTCAGCACATACAGTTGGCAGCGCGAGAGCAACGGACGTATCACCTCAAATGACGGATTCTCCGTCGTGGCACCTATCAGTGTCACCACTCCCTTCTCCACCGCACCCAACAGCGAGTCCTGCTGCGACTTGCTGAAACGGTGTATCTCATCAATGAACAGAATGGGGCTTGCCTGTGAAAAGAAACGGCTGTTCTGCGCCTTCTCTATCACCTCGCGCACATCCTTCACCCCCGAAGTCACAGCACTCAGCGTATAGAACGGGGTATCCAGTTTGTGGGCAATAATCTGTGCCAGCGTCGTCTTCCCCACCCCAGGAGGTCCCCACAGGATAAAGGACGATATACGTCCGGCATCAATCATCTTGCGTAGCACAGCCCCCTGTCCCACCAGATGTTTCTGACCTATGTAATCATCAAGCGTCCGCGGTCTCAGACGTTCAGCAAGCGGTTGTCCCATTTCCTTTTATTTGTTTTATTGCCATAAAAACATTCACACTCATTCCACCTCTTCGCACACCACCATCTCCATGCCTTTATACACCATCACAATCTTGTGCAACGTAGTCGTTCCCACGGAAGAGCGCACCAGTTCCGTCTCAGCATAGCGGTTGGCCTGCCCGATGGCTTCCTGCCGTTTGGCTTCAACAAGCGCGTCAGGTTCACTGCTCTTCACATACTTGAATTCTATGATATAGCTGTGCAGCATGTCCTTGTAAATGTCCAGCTCGGGCCGGAGGAATATATCCACATATCCCTGCTGACACTCCTGTTCGGAGATAGCGCGGTAGAAACGGTTCAGTGCGGTCATGGCCAGTGTGAAGCCGTGTACAAAGGATTCTCCCTTCTGCTTGTCGCGCTGCGAAGCG
>JAFXDL010000081.1 GCA_017516265.1 Bacteroidaceae bacterium | reverse complement strand
TGTAAACCGTTGTCAACCGGTGTAAACGGAGTACACGATATGACAAAAAATAAGCCCCGTAATTTCTCTGCGGTAGAAATACGTGGCAAAATTATCATCAAAAATGCATATCACCAAATAGCGACTGCGAAGTGTTAAAATCTGAGCAGCTTTGATTATCAGGAGTTTAGTGTGAGTTTTTCGTTTTTATTTGTGGTTGTTTGTAAGTGTCTAATTACATTCGTAGAAAGCAAGATCTCCAATACTTTCCACACCTTCAGGGATAGTAATAGAAGTGAGACAGGAACAACCAGAGAATGATTTTCCTTCAATGCTTGTTACACCTTCTGGTATTGTGATAGTCGCAAGGCTACTACAATCTTCAAAAGCACAACTTCCAATGCTTTTAACTGTTTTGGGAATAGAAACAGATGAGAGAATGTAACAAGCTGAGAAAGCATGCTCTCCAATACTTTCTACCCCTTCGGGAATGGTAATTGATGTGAGCTTTGGGCAATAATTGAAAGTATAATCTCCAATACTAGTCACCCCTTCTGGAATGGTAATGGATGCGAGGCTAAGGCAATTATTGAAAGCATACCCTCCAACGCTAGTCACTCCTTCTGGAATGATAATAGATGTGAGGCTGCTACAATCCGAAAATGCGTTGCTTCCAATACTTTTTACCCCAGCAGGAATGGTGACAGATGTGAGGTTGGAACAGTTATAGAAAGCGTTGTCCCTAATATTTTTCACCCCAGTAGGAATGGTAACAGATGTGAGGCTGGTACAATTCCCGAACATGCCAGATTCAATATTAATTATTCCTTCAGATATGTTCACAGATGTGAGGCTGGTGCAATTGCTGAAAGCATTCATTCCAACGCTAGTCACCCCTTCTGGAATGGTAATGGATGTAAGACTGCTACAATCCGAAAATGCACTGAATTCAATACTTTTTACTCCTGTAGGAATGGTGACAGATGTGAGGTTAATACAATAAGAGAAAGCGTTGATTCCAATACTTATTACTCCAGTAGGAATGGTAACAGATGTGAGGTTGGTACACTCGTAGAAAGTGTTACCTTCGATGCTTGTCACCCCTGCAGGGATGGTAACAGATGTGAGGCTGCTACAACCAGAGAATGCACTATTTCCTATGAATGTCACTCCTTCAGGAATGTTTATGGATGTGAGACTGCTACAACCAAAAAAAGCTTCTGGTTCAATTGATATGACCGAATTAGGAACATTAAGGGATACCAATTCAATACAGTTTTGAAACATCTGATAAGGAATACGTTCCAATTTGTTTGGTAGTTGAATAGAAGTTATACTGCTATTGGCAAACAGATTGTTGTTCATGAATTTCACTGGATGTTCTATACTTGCGATTTCATCTGTTTCATCAGGGTCATAAAGGAATGAATTCGGAACAACTACTTCAGTGGTATATCCATCAACTGCGGTAATGGTGCTGTAGTAAGTCTTGTAATCTCCTTCTGTATCTGACCATAAATCATCTTCATGAACTTCATACGTCCAAGTTGTTCCATTGTCATCCGTATAAGTAAGGTCTGGTATGACATAATAAGCTTTCGTTACGATTGCACAAAAGCAATAAAGCATGGTAAGAAAAAGTTTTTTCATAGTTCAATGTATTTATTCGTAGTTCGTTTTTTTGGATAATTTTATGTCCATTTTGGATATAGATTTGTCCCGGCTCCATGCGGAGGACTTGCTGGCCTTGCAAGTTGTATATCGGGGCATTGGGCTTTTCGTCCGTAGTGATAAGAGGGATACCGTTGGCATCGCTGATGCGGAACGTAACGGCTGAGGTCGATGTCTTGGGTAGTTCCAAATAACATTTGCCTGCAGGCAAGATGTAGGAACTGCTTCCTATGCGGTAGAACATGGGGACATTGGTGTTGGCTTTGCGTTGCAACACGTAGTAGTTCTTTCCATTGGCATCGTCCACCAGTTCTGTCTGCTTCAAGGCAGCGGTAAGGAAACCGTCGGCGGCTTTTCCGTCAGTAACACGAGCGGTATAATCTTCTTCGGAGGGAGTACCACTGAGTGTTCCGCTAAAGCCTTCGGGAGCATAGACTATGTAAGGAGTGTAAGCTTCCATGCTGGTGGCAGGTGTCAATAGCAGAGCATCGTCGGAGTAGGTAGAACAACTGTATGCCTCTACACCACTGGGCAATGCTGAATCGAAAGGCAATACACAAGTACCGAACTTGTTGCTGGCCGAGATGTTGAGCAATACGCTGCACTCACCGGCCACGGTAAACGCTTCGGCATGCGTGTCATTGAGAATATACTCTTGGTTGGCAGGTGTAGAGAAACGGAATCTGCTCAAGGTGATTTCATTCAATCCCGGCTTGGCATACGGTGACGCTTTGACAAATACATGAAACAATGCACCCGATGTCTTCAAGGCTTCGGATGCAGAAGAGTAGCAGAGTACGCGCATGGCACCATCGGCCTGTGCTTCGTATTTGAATGTATGGGTGTACGTCTTGGTTACCACACCGGTAAAGGCATTTGTTGTCGAGGTAAATGGATAGATGTCATTCCCGTCAATCGAATAATCTTTGTTTGCCATATACAGCATTTTCTGATTATTGCCATCGCTGACAATCTCTATCCCATCGGGCAGATAAATATCCATCTGATAAGCCGTATAAGCGGTGGTACCTTCAAGACTTACGGTAAAGAAGCCTTGTGCTCCTCCAGAAGCAAGTGTCAAGTTGCTGACCGTCACTTTGTCCGTCGTGGCATCAGCATAAGCTATCCTTGTTGCACATAGCAGGAATAGCAGTGTAAATAGTTTGGTCTTATGCATACGCATTCCTTCTTTTTTTTAGTAAATTGAGTCCACTTAAAAAAGTCTTTTTAGTCAAAACATTTTCAGCCTGTTATAAAACTAAAAACAGAGGAATATAACTTTTTTAAGAGGACTCAATTATAAATGTTAATACAATCGTTTTACAGTTTTACCTTATAGCTCTTTTCACCGATTCTTACGAGGTAGATACCTTGTGCAGATACAGCTACTTCGTTCTTGCCGGCTACGAGTTCTACTTGTTGAGATACACCAGTGGTTGAAACAACAGCTGCTACTTGGGCTGCAGAAGTTTCAATGATGATGCGTCCGTTGGTTGTATATACTTTTACGTCTGTTGCTGTCGTTCCGTTGATACGGTTGGCTTCTCCACCGATGATAGTAGATGAAGCGTTACCTAGGACGGTTTCAACGATATCCTTAGATACTACGCGTACGTCAGTGAAGTCAACATGGGCTGTTCCCATGAACGTTTCATCAGCCTTCACGGTAATGGCCATCAGAGCCTCGTCACCGTTGAATGCGCGGTTAGTCAATGAGTAGGCAACAATGCGTCCATCGTTTTCAGCCACACTGTGAGCGGTGTTTCCTACCATCTCTACTCGTTCAATGCTCAATCCTTCAGGAAGTTCTACATTGAACTGCATCGCTGTGTAGGCTGTCGCATTGTCCAACTTCACGTAGAGGGTAGTTGTCTCACCGGCATTCACTTCTGCATCGGCCACATGGATGTCGCTGTGCATGATGGCGCGTGCCGTTGCCATCTTCGGACTGTTGCCCAACAGAGTGTTTACGACTGCTACCACGTCCACGATGGTAATCTTGCCGTTACCATCCATATCAGCAGCCTTGAAGACAAAGTTGTCAGATTCATCACCCAACAAGTTGTTCACTACGGCTACAACGTCCACGATAGAGATTTTGTAATCACCGTTGGCATCAGCAGGAAGGTATTCCTTGACAGTTACGTTCGCAGTTATGTCCGCAGGAGTGAATTCGCGTTCGTCAGGAGTTACCAAGCGGATATTGCGGATTTCTACGGTCTGTGTTTCGGCAGCACCCTCCACAGATTTCATCCACAGGTTCAACAGTTGTCCGTTGTTTCCTTCTATTGTGGCATTTTGTTCTGCTTTGACAATGATGCGAATAGCGCCGTCTGCTTGCTCTATGATATCTACGGAGTGCTTGTCACAGAGTCTGTACCAGGTATCGTAAGATGTCAATTGCAGACCTTCAGAGCAGTAAATGTCACATTGGTAAGCTGTGATGGCATCACGATTGTCCATGTATACAGGAATCATCAAATCCAAGTCTTTATAGGTTTCGACATCTTCCATGTTGAAAACATTGTCAGTCTGTTCTACACCGCCTTCTCCGTTAGCAGGAAGGGTGTTCTGCCAGAACTTGTAATAGATGTCATACAATTCATAGGTATCGACTTCTTTATTTCCGTTTCCATCAACAGCTACAGATACAAAATTTTCTGACGGATTGCCACAGTAGGCATTCATTGTGGTAACAAAGTCCAAGAGGCTGACGAAACCATCATTGTTGGCATCACCACGCATGTAATCTTTCAATGTCAAAGTTGCAGAGATGTCGGCAGGAGTAAATTCGCGTTCATTGGGAGTAACCAAGCGGATATTGCGGATTTTTACTGTCTGTGTCTCGGCTGCACCTTCTTTGGCTGTCAATGTCAGATTTAGCAAATCACCATCCTTTTCAAGGAAAGGTACGTTCTGATCATTATAAAATATCCAGCGTATGGCTCCGTCTGGTCTTGTCGTGCTATAGGTAGTCCCACCATAACTCCGATTTACACCAATTGATACAGATTCTAATCCTTCTGGCAAATAGATATCACATTGGAACGCTGTGATGGAATCTTTGTTTGTCATACGGATTGGTAATGTAAACTCATAATCTCTTAGTACATCAGTATCTTCTACCTTGAATACGTTATCAGTTTGTTCTACACCGCCTTCTCCGTTGGCCGGAAGTGTATTCTCAAGACACATACTTATAATATTATACCACCACTCACCTGCGATTTCAACATAGCCAGCACATGGTTTTCCCATTTCTGCGTTCAATTTGGCCACTTGGTCCAACAGACTGACGAAACCGTCATTGTTGACATCACCAGGGGTGAAGTCTTTCATGATCAGTGTTGCACTTGCATCTGGTGCACCAAATTCGTGTCCCTCGGCTGTGCTCATACGAATGTTGCTGATTTTCACTTCATATGTTCCTGCATTCTCGATTCTTAAAGAGAACAACTCACCATTATCTTCGAACGGCTCATTGGTTTCTGAGTAGGCCACACAACGCAATATATCACCAGGAAGTGAAGAATAGGAGAAATTATATCCAGTCCTATTATCTACAAATACATTTTCCCATATTTTCAGACCTTCGGGCAGATGGATGTCACACTGGTATGCTGTTATTCTATCCTTATTGACCAGTGAGACAGGTACGGATTGGGTTCTGTATCCTTCAAAATCTTTTATGCTCAGAGTATTGGCTGTCTGATTTTCATCGTCGTCTGTAGGCGGAACAATTCCGTTGCCAAGTACAATATTCAGCACTCCTACCAGGTCACCGATTGAAATCTTACCATCGGCGTCCGTATCAGCTGCAGGAAATGTGAAATCCCATGGAGTTTCCTTTCTGAGATATTGGGAAATATATGTAGCATCGTACAATTCGATAATTCCGTCGTTGTTGACATCACCAAGTGTATAGTCCTTGATAGTGACTACCGAACTTATGTTATTGGGATTGAATTCACGCTCATCGGCTGTACTCAAGTAGATATTGCGGATTTCTACCAGTTGGGGGTCAGTTGCACCTTCAACATATTCCAAGTCCAACGTGAACAGCTCACCTATATTCTCACGGAACGGTTTGCTCTTGGATGAATAGACTGCCATACGGATGCCACCATCATCCAGTACACTGGTAGCCACACTGTGGCTTGAGGTGGCGCGTTCGCTCAGCGTGATATTGTAATCTTCATCTTCGTTCATTTTCAGTCGCAGACCTTCGGGCAGATAGATGTCACATTGGAAGGCAGTGATGTCATCGTCATTCAACATGAATATCGGCAATTTCATGTCAAGACCCTTGAAGAATTCAACCTCGGATGCAATGCAGAAATAGTTGCCCGATTGGTCGCTTCCGCCATTTACAGGCGGCAACTGCCACTTCATGTTCTGAATCTGGTTATGCAAATCAGCCATTTCGTCCGTATTATAGGTGCACGCTTCTATACCATCCATAATGGTTTGAGCCAGTGTGGCAGCTTCTTCCCGCTGTGTTCCCATGCTCATTTTGCTGGCAATCAACAGTTCTTTAGCAACCAAATACACGGGATTGATGGTTGAGATTGAGGTCTGGGTAGAATCACTGATGTCATAAAGTCCCACCAGGGCATTGAACATCACTTCCCCGTCACCGTTTGCCAAAGCTGCTTCACCGGTAGCTATGCGTGCCGTGAGAGCTTCTTTTATCTCTTTACCGATACGTTTGTTGAGGTTGTCATTGGCATTTGCAACAGCATCTTGAAGATAAGACTTCACATATTCTGGCTGTTTGCCATGATAGACAACCTTGAAGTTGTCCCAAATGGCCCATGTGCTAGAACCCAAAGAACCCTTTACACCAATGCGGAGCTCATCACCGGCTTTGGCTACCAGACCACGAGCTTTGGAAACATACATGCCGGCAGTAAATGCCTCACCTGCTGTAAGCATATTGTTAGGGAAATATAACGAATCTCCTGTTGCTGCATCAATAATGAGGCTTGGGTAACTTTCTGGTCCTGTAGCTAAAGCTTGGTCGGAGAATATGCTATCATTAGTGCGTACGGGTTCGTCAAAGACGCACTTCATAAGATTCATATTGTTGTTCACATATACTCCGCCTGGAGACAACTGATCACCGCTCAAGTAGAGGTCGTATGCGGATTGGCCGCGTTCGATGCGGAAAAAGCCTTGCAGAGAGACTTCGTAGATGCCCACGGGAGCACCCTTTGCCTCTTGGTGTACGTCGAATGTCATTCCATAAGCTTCCATACACTGATTTTCGTCTGTACCACCGAATGCTGTCCATGAGCCTTCCCAACCGGCACCATCGTCCCAGCCATCAGCAGTGTTTTCAAAGTCATAGTTGGTCAAGAGCAGGTCGGTCACATCCACCGAGTTTCCATTAAATGATTGGATGGCTATTTCATTCACCTTGTATTCCACTTTTCCGGCTTCGGCCAATATTTCATTAGTTCCTAATGTCTTTGACTCAGCAATACTTACGGCATCCTTTTCTACATAATTTTTCAGAGACTGTACAGACTCGTTTTCGGGATCCAATCCCTCTTGGGTCAGCAAGGTCTTCGCTCTGTCCACAGCTTTGGCATACGTTTCCCATGCCGCTTCGTTAGTCTTGATGTCAGACAGCATAGCATTGAGCAGTTCTGTATTTGCCGTTGCTTCTGTGGCATTGGTTGCTTTCATATTGGCGAGCAATGTTGTGTATTCCTCTTTCAAGCTTTGGGTAATGGTAGCATGGCTGTAGTCAGGCGCATTGGCAACTGTTTGTTCCATCCACTTCTGGTAAGCGTCAGCCGAGTTTCCATAGTATGTCAAACGCCAGTTGTCCCACACGCTCCAGTCTGTTTGGCTCAGGAGCGATTCTTGTTTCACACCGATAGTCATGTAGCCGTATTCTACGTGGAACATCACTGTGACATCGTATTTCGGTCCACGTTCGGCATCTTGGAGATAACAGCTTGCTGCCTCCTGGTTTTCAGGCAGGTAATATCCGTTGTAACGCTTTTCGCGGTCCACACCTAAAGAGTCTGTTGAGGCTCCGGCATAAATGCTTGGTAACGGTTGGGTCTGTGTGGTAGAGCCATTGTATCCATACACTACAGTTCCTGGCTTGAAACCCTTGTAAGCTTCTCTTGAAGAATAGGGACGGAAGAATCCTCTAACCGTCAAAGCATATACTCCATTGGGAATATCATTGATACTTTGATAGGTTTCAAATGTTTGGTTATACATTTCTGCCACACCATAATTCACTCCAGGAGTATAGAAACCCCATCCGTTGGTCCCGTCATTGTGTTCTGGGTTCACAATCAATGAAGTCTTGTCCACCGGGTTGTCAGCCGTTACGGTTTGTTCTTCGTATTGGCGGTTCAAATTTCTGACTTCCCAATAGGCATTGTTCAGCTCTTCGATTGTAGAAGCCATATTGTTATAGACTGCTTCCTGTGTGCTGATGTCTGTAACTCCCATGGAGGCGGCCAAAAGCAGTTGCTCCTTCAGTGGTTCAGAGGCATTGAATACTTCCAATGCGGTTTGATGTGCCTGATAATCTTCTTCCGAGATGAATGCCCAATCCACATGGTTAGTTTCTACAGTAGGGTCAAGGAATGCCCACAAGCGGGTGTTGGTCCCGTTGTTTAAAGCTGCATCCCAGCCGAAGTAAGTTCCGGGCTTATCCGTTTCGTACCAAGTCGAATAATCCGGATTCGCCGTAGCCATTGACAAACGGTAATATCCATTATCCGAATTCTTTGTCAGATTCCACAAATAGTTGGGTTGGCCAGCTCGATCGACCCAACAGTCTCCTGCTTCATTATCGATAAACAAGGCTTTCTCATAAGAATTGGAAGGTGCGAAATCCCAAAGTTCAACGGTCTTGCCGTCCCAAGCCCCATCCACAGTGTATTGTTTGAAGTACATCTTGTACCCTTCTGTACCTATACTGGCACGGGTTGTCCATTCGTTTCCTCCACAAAAGAACTGTCCGGCGCCCACGTTGTACATATACATATAGGTACCATCGGTTTTGACATCTATTGGATTCACAGAAAGATCTGGCTTCTCTCTTTCCACAATCGCTGCTGAAACATGACTGATGCTCAGCAATGCACTTAATGCTAAGAAATAATGCTTTAGTTTCATAGTTCAATTATTTTTAAGTTTTTATTTGATGATTCTTTTGCTGACCTCTACACGGCCGTCCTTATAGGCGCGCTTGATGATGTTCAGTCCCTTGTGGGGGGTGTCTGATGCCTCGCCTACAATCGAATAGTAGGTGATATTGGCAATGTTGTCAGAGGTAATGGTGGTTATTCCGTCGGGCTTGGCAACAACCGCACAGGTGGCTGTGATGCCGCTACCGTCTGCTGCTGTAGCGGTGATGGTGGCTGTCCCTTCTTTTACATAAGTCACTAAACCTGTTTGGTCAACTGTGACGACTGTTTCGTCGGAACTGCTCCAAACAACCGATTTGTTGTCGGCTTCTTCTGGTGCTACTGTGGCAGTCAATAGGGCAGTTTCACCAACTTCCAAAGTCAGCTCTATTATATTTAAGGTAATAGAGGTCAATAATACTGGTTTCACCGTCACAGTACAAGTGGCTGTGAGGTTTGTTCCGTCGGTTGTTGTTGCCGTGATGATGGCTTCTCCCACCTTCAGTGCAGTCACAACACCATCTTTTACAGTGGCTACGGTTTCATCGGATGATGTCCATACGATTTCCTTGTTGTCAGCATCCTCGGGTGCAACGGTGGCAGTGAGTGTCAGTGTCTCGTTACGCACCACCTCGGCAGTCTGTTGGTCGAGGGTGAGAGCGGATACAACAATGGGTTTTACCGTCACAGTGCAAGTGGCTGTGAGGTTTGTTCCGTCCGTTGTTGTTGCCGTGATGATGGCTTCTCCCACCTTCAGTGCAGTCACAACACCATCTTTTACAGTGGCTACGGTTTCGTCGGATGATGTCCATGTGATTTCCTTGTTGTCAGCATCCTCAGGCGCGACGGTGGCAGTGAGTGTCAGTGTCTCGTTACGCACCACCTCAGCAGTCTGTTGGTCAAGGGTGAGAGCGGATACAACAATGGGTTTCACCGTCACAGTACAAGTGGCTGCGAGGTTTGTTCCGTCGGTTGTTGTTGCTGTGATGATGGCCTCGCCCACCTTCAGTGCAGTCACAACACCATCTTTTACAGTGGCTATGGTTTCATCGGATGATGTCCATGTGATTTCCTTGTTGTCAGCATCCTGGGGTGTAACGGTGGCAGTGAGTGTCAGTGTCTCGTTACGTACTACCTCGGCAGTCTGTTGGTCAAGGGTGAGAGTTTCTACCGGTCGCAGAATCGTAAGGGAGTTCTTGACATCATTGACGATTATCGTCTTGGCATCCGCAGTAGAGCAGATGATGTTCTGGATGCATATCTGCTGTGCTCCGAAGTGTTCTTTATCTGCATGCAGGTGGAGGTAGAACAGTTCGCCCGTATTTCCCTTGAATTTCTTGCTTTGGCTGGAATACACGGCCAATCGGATACTTCCGTTGTCTTGCAGGCGTGCTGATGGTGAGTGTGACGAAGTGGTGCGTTCGCCATTCAAGGTAATGTCAAACTCTTCCTCTTCGTTCAGCAGGAGTGTAATGCCTTCGGGCAGACAGATGTCGCACTGGAAAGCAGAGATTTCGCTTTCGTTGTCCAGCCCTACAGGCAGCAAGATGGATGTTCCACCCAAAAAGGAGGTATCATTCAGGATGAAATCGTTCTTGGGAATATACTTTGCCATTGTTATCAACGCTTCTGCATCGGGCACGGCAATCTCTTCCGCATCTGCTGTAGAACAGATGATGTTCTTCAGTGTGATGCTCATTTCTCCCTCCACGTCAGCATCGGTCACCAGGTTCAGGTAGAAGAGTTCTCCACTGTTCCCCTTGAACTTCTTGCTTTGGCTGGAGTAAGCGGCCAGACGGATGCATCCATCATTCTGCGGGCGTGCCGTAATGGAGTGCGACGAAGTGGCACGTTCGCTGTTCAAGGTGACATCCAGGTCTTCTTCTTCGTTCAGTGCTACAGTGATTCCTTGAGGGAGGAACACATCGCATTGGAAGGCCGAAATTTCACTTTCGTTGTCCAGCACTACAGGCAACAGCAGGGTGTCGCCGCTGAGTACAATGCGATCTGACATACTCATTTGATTGGTTTCCGCTTGAGCGAACAGCGCCCATAGAGCGGCCATGAAAAGTGTTAGTAGTCTCATAGGCTATAGATTTTAAATTTTATGTTTTTTGTAATGAAGATTCTGGTTAATTTGCTGATATGCTTGCAAATGTATCCCTTTTAATTAATATCCGTTAAGTCCTTTTTGGTCCTTTTTGCATAAAATGCCCATATTTAGGGATAAAAAGGCTGTTTGAATGATTAAAAGCATTATCTTTGTGTCCCGATTGATAAAATCCCAATTTTATTATGAATGTGATAGAGACTGATTATAAGCGGTTGCAGGCATTGGTGGAAAAGCAGGTGGGACGGGTGATGCGCACGCCTCGCGACTTTGACTTTCTGGCTGTCTGCATTTACAATCTGACCAAGAATCAGATAAGCTCCACTACCCTGAAACGTTTCTGGGGATACTTGAAGGAAGGGGAGAAACAGACGCCCCGTATCTATACGCTGGACTTGCTTTCCCGCATGGCCGGTTATAAGGATTGGGACTCATTCGTGAATGCTGTTCCGGCGCAACAGGAGAGCGAGTTCATGAACAATGAATGTCTCAATGCTGAATCATTGTTTCGGGGTGACCGCCTGCGTTTGTTGTGGGCGCCTGACCGGAATGTGACCATACAGTACGAGGGGCTGAGCATGTTCACTGTCATTGAGTCGGTGAACAGCAAGCTGAGTCAGGGAGATACCTTCCATTGCAACCACTTCATCAATGGTGAGCCCTTGCATCTTTATTGTCTGGTACACGAGGGAGGAGCTCCCACTAATTATGTGTGCGGACGTATCAATGGCATAACCTTCACCAAACTCTGAGAATATGGAAGAAGCATCGGTGTTTGCCCCCGTCGGGAATGATGAAGTGTTTGACCGTGTAGAGCCATTGGACAGTCAAGGGGGGACATCCCGTGCGTACCTTGTATGTATTAACGGGCAGCAGTTCTTCATGAAACAGCTGAAGGCGGAATATGTCAGCAATCCGCGCTATCGGGTGATGTTCATGAAGGAGTTCTGCAAGGGGCATGAGATTAATCATCCCCACATTGTCAGTTACAAGGAGACTGGGGAGAATGCCGATGGCCCTTATATCCTGATGGAGTATCTGACAGGCATGACTGTTGCCCAAAAACTGGAAGAGGAGCCTGTCTATTTTCACAACAAAGCGAATCTGGACAAATTCTTTACCCAACTGTTGCAGGGATTGAAGTGCCTGCACGAACACCACATTGTCTATTGTGATCTGAAACCTGCGAACATCATGCTCACTCGCATCAACAACGATGTGAAGATTATCGACCTGGGATTTTGCGAGACGGACGACTATGCTTTTACGGCCGGGTTGACCAAGAGTTTTTCGGCTCCTGAGTAACAACAGACGGAGCGGGACAAACTGGATGCCCGCACCGACATCTATGCCGTAGGCCGTCTGATGGAGTATATTGAGGAGAAAACAGGAAAACGCCTGCCTTTTTCCTATCGTCATGTCATGAAGCGTTGTTTGGAAAATGACAAGGCCAAACGCTATGAGAGTGCAGAAAGGGTGCTCCGGGCACTGAAACGATACGAACAGTTCATGTGGGTAAAATTCTGTTGTGTGGGTATTCTTATAGCTGCAACGTTGGGCTGGTGCATTGGCAACGGGAATGACATGACTGGGAAAACCATCACGATGGGTGACCTATACTACACGATTACATCGGAGGACAGTGCCACCTGTACTTTGACAGGCAGAAGTCCTGATATGGAAAGAGATAAAGATACGGGATATGCCAACCTGTACATACAGGACAGTATAGAGGTGAACGGCAAGATGTATCGGGTTACTGAAATCGGGGATAATGCCTTCTTTGAAGATTCGCTGTCCAGTGTGGACTTGCCTGCTACACTGAAGAAGATAGGGGAGAAAGCCTTTTATTGTAACAGCCTGTTGGCATCGGTGAATATTCCGGAAGGTGTGACAGAATTGGGTTTCAAATGCTTTTATGGTGCAGGAATATCCAGTGTGAAGTTGCCTAGAAGTCTGAGAAGCATCGGAGGAGCTTCGTTTGCCGCTTGCCGGAATCTCAAAAGAGTGGTTGTCCCCGAAGGAGTGGAGGAGCTGCAACTTGATGCTTTTGCAGAATGCGAGGAGCTGGAATCCATCAAACTGCCATCAACCTTGAAAGTGATAAGAAGAGGTGTGTTCTGGAAATGCTACAGTCTGAAGGAGATAACTATTCCTGCAGGAGTCAGCACCATTGGGGAGTATGCTTTCTACTATTGCGACAGTCTGAAACATTTCTATAATCACTCTCCCGAGCCGCAGTCGCTCTCCGTTATCTTCAAACGCCAAGGGGTAACCATCCACGTCCCCACTGCCTCTGTGGACAAATACCGGGAGGCCGAGCATTGGGGTGACTTCCCAATTGTGGGGATGTAGGTTCAAAGTTCAAAGATTAATGCCGCATGGTTTTTAACCCTGAACTTTAAACCTTGAACCACTTCACTACATATCCAAGAATATCACTTGTTGCTCAGATATTTGTCGAGCTGAGGCAATGCATTGGCATCCATTGTGTTATAGGTGACATTCTCTACAGTGAGAGCCTCTACGTTCTTCACTCCGTTGGCTGTATCGGCCACACAATCCACCTGTATGTTCTTCATCACCACACCCCGGATGGGCAGACGCTCATCACCGCGCAGTTCGTAGATGGCTTTGGCCGAATCCACCCGTATGTTGGTCAGGTAAATGTCGTTGATGCGGGTCAGCGTATCCTTGTACGTCGGCACCAGGTTGCGCCATTGGTAGAGCACATCGGTGTCAATCTCGGCCACACGCAGGGTACCGCCTGTGCGGATGCTGTCCATATAGATATTCTCCACGAAGGCTCCGCGCCGGTGGTTGGTCTTCACAAAGAAGAGGCGGTGTACTGTGCCCGGTGCCACACAGTTGGTCATATAGATGTTGCGGATGCCGCCTGCCAGCTCGCTGCCGATGCCCAACAGGGTGTGTCCCTGCTTGATGATGCAGTTGCGCACCACAATGTTCTCGCACGGACTGTTCAGTCGCCAGGCATCGTGGTTGCGGCCCGACTTGATGACCACAGCATCGTCTCCTTGGTCAAATGTACAATCCTCCACCAGGAAGTTGCGGCTCATCTCCAGGTCGATGCCATCGTTGTTGTGGCCGTGTGCACGGACATTGAGGTTGCGGGCCACACCGCCATCGCACAGGTAGAGGTGGATGGTCCAGAAGGGGCTGCCGTCAATCTCGAATCCGTCGAGCAGTACATTCTTGCATCTGTTCAGCTGGATAAGGTGCGGACGGAAGTTGTTGTCGCCCACTGCCATCTGACGCTCCTCCACAGGTACATCCTTCGACATCTGGTGATAAAGCTCCGCCAGTGCATTCATGTGTGCCTTGGGACGGCTGAACCACTTGCGCCAGAGTCCCATTTTAGGATACAGTTTGCCAGGACCCGTAATGGCTACGTTCTCACACTCGAAGGCATAGACCAAAGGCGAGTAGTTGTAGCACTCCATCCCTTCCCACGAGGTGTGTACGGCAGGCAGGTAATCGGCCGGATTGTCAGTGAAGCGCACCACAGCCCCTTCGGCCAGATAGAGGTTCACGTTACTCTTCAGGTGTATCGGTCCCGTCAGCCATTCGCCGGCAGGGATGACCACCCGTCCGCCACCGGCACTGTGACAAGCTTCCACAGCTTCTGCAATGGCACTGGTGCACACGGCTGTATCCGTAGCCCCATAGGCTGTGATACAGAAATCTTGTGCGGGATAGACCGGTACTCGGATGGCCTCCATCTCGAAAGGAGCCTCCACGGTGATTTCTTCATACTGTACTTGCGGTGTGTTGCATGCCGCCATGCTGATGCCAGCCACGATGGCCAGTGCAAAGTTTTTCATTTTCTGCATAATTCGATGTTAGTAGTTGGTTTTTCGTTTGCGGGACAAAGATACGCCATTTTTTACAAATGACAAAGAGAGGGGGATACCTTATTGTATATTCTAGGTGGACCATTTCTATATTTGCGATTTCTCCACTTCCAATCCGGAACAGAAGTTTGAATATTCTGAACATTGCCAAGTAACAAATCCTGTATCTCCAAAATTCTCTATTTTGTGAATCCTGCAGTCTCCGGAATACGGCAGATTCTGTATATTCATACAGATAGTAAGGACAAGGAAGAAAAGTGCAATTCCCGTTTGTGTACAACCGCCACTTTCCGTGTGCACATTCGCTTTGGCGGTTGTTCACAACCACTCCTATAGGTTGTGAACATTCGGAGCGGCACTTGTTTACACGGAGAGCGGCGGTTGTGCACAAGTGGTGGAGAAGGCGTGTTTTTCAGGTTGGTAACAGATGATGGAAATGCATAAATATGCAAGTCTATGTATATTTATGCAAAACAGAGGCTCTGAGAATCCGGAATTTGGTGCGGGGATTTTATTTGGACGAAAATACGCGTATTTCAGACAGACAACAAATGGTATTGATTATCAGATGTGTAAGCCTGAGTCTGATACACTGGACACTTGCTCTGATTCCTTCCAAGGAGATTTGACAAACGGCGTCAAATTTTTGATTATTTACAAGTGGGTCGGAGGTATGTTTACAAATATGTTCGTCTACTGCCACCCCTCCTCGGTGAAGTCAGGGATTTCTCCACGGAGGCCACGATTCCTGCCCCGTGGTCCATAGGAGCGGGCATCCTCGTCGGCAGGAATGAAGTTCAACTGCTTCTTTTCGAGGTTGGCGCTGGCTACGCGTATCTTCATCCTGTCCCCCAGGCTGATGCGCTGGCGTGTACGGCGGCCGGTGAGGCAGTAGTTGCGCTCGTCGAATTCGTAGTAGTCGTCGCCCAAATCGCGCATGGGAATCATGCCTTCGCACTTGTTTTCCTCAATTTCGACGTAGAGCCCCCAGTCGGTGATACCGCTGACCACTCCGTCGAAGACGCGGCCGATGTATCCGCTCATGAACTCCACCTGCTTGTACTTGATGCTGCTGCGTTCGGCACTGGCAGCCAGTTGCTCCATGGC
>JAFXDL010000080.1 GCA_017516265.1 Bacteroidaceae bacterium | reverse complement strand
TAGATGACGTGATGCCCAACGTCCTGTTGTTGAAGGTTATGCTCTCGAATGAGAAGTTCAACATCATTACGGCATCCAACGGAGAGCAAGCCATTGACTTGGCACGACGCGAAAAGCCCGACTTGATGTTGCTGGACGTGATGATGCCCGGTATGACGGGTTATGAGGTGGCCGAAATCTTGCGTAAAGACCCTGATACGGCTGAACTTCCTATCATCTTCCTGACGGCATTGAACACTTCGGAGGATATTGTGCGCGGTTTCCGTATGGGAGGCAATGACTTCATCTCCAAACCTTTCAACAAGGAGGTTCTGATTGTGCGTGTGAAATACCAACTCTCACTGGTGGCCGCTAAGCGCATCATCCTCCAACAGAATGAGGAATTGCAACGCACGATTGCCGGGCGTGACAAACTCTATTCGGTGATAGCTCACGACCTGCGTTCGCCCATGAGTACGGTGAAGATGGTGCTGAATATGCTCACCGAATCCACCTCGCCCGAGACCCTCGGTGAAGAGGCTTTCAGTATGCTATCCATGGTGAACACCCAGTCAGAAGAGGTGTTTGCCTTGCTGGACAACTTGCTGAAATGGACAAAGAGTCAGGTGGGAAGACTCAACGTGGTGTCACAACGCTTCCTGGTGAATGAGATTGTGGTTTCTGTTATCCAAGTCTTCCGCATGGTGGCTGAAGCAAAGGGTATCAACATTGAGATTGGAGAGTGTGAAAGTCTGAATGTGTGTGCCGACATTGACATGTGTAAGACCGTGCTCCGCAACTTCTTGAGCAATGGCATCAAGTTCAGCAATCAGGGAAGCAAGATTGTCGTTTCCGTCAAAAAGGACACAGATGATTTCGCCCGCATCAGTGTGCGCGACTTCGGATGTGGTATCAGCGAAGAAGATCAGGCCAAACTATTCCATACGGCCACACATTTCAGCAAGTATGGCACCAATAACGAAGAGGGCTCGGGCCTCGGACTTCTTCTTTGTCAGGATTTTGCTATCAAGAATGGTGGTAATGTTTATCTTGAATCCACCCTTGGCGAAGGTTCAACCTTCAGTTTCACCGTGCCCTTGGTGAAGGAATAAAAAAATGAAGAGTGAATAATGAAGAGTGAAGAATCATGATGTTCTGACTATCGGATTCTTCACTCTTCACTCTTCATTCTTCATTCTTTGATTTTCCTAATCTATTATTATCCACGCAATATATTGTGTCTCTTTGCCTACAGGGGTCAGTGGTTGATATCCTTGGCAGATGCGTCCTTCGGGCGATAGTTGCAGGGGATACTCCTCCGTGCGTTGTTGGTGCGCCTCCCGTAAAGCATCGGGAGTAGGGTAGTACTCCACCATGAATCTTCCCGTGCATCCGGGCGCAACATAACGTTCGTATAAAATGTGGGCCGCCACTCCCATGTTCATTCGCAAGTTTATTTCCACACACGGGTGCAAGCGGTATTCCTCCTCTCTCTTGTCCGATTCGGGTGCAAGGCTATTGTCCTCCTCTTGCCTGTCCGCTGATGTTCGGCAAATCATCATGTCCACCCCTATGTATCCGCGATAGAGAGTCGACACGCGCTCACCGATAAGCCTTTGCAAGCAAGTGCACACTTGATGGAGTGTGTCGCGAGGGACAAAAGCCGTCAGATCCTCTTCGATGGCTTCGTCCGTCATCAGTCGGTTTCCCTCGTAAGCTCCATTTGTGTCGGTCACAAAGCTGGAGTAACCCACGAACTTCAGGGGGGAGCCGTCGCCCGAAGAGTAAAACTCCATGGCAAAGTCTTTCACCTTATTATATAGGGGCTCCACAACTACCGCACCCTGCTGGGCAAGTGTGCGGGCACACCATCCGCTTAATGGCGACACGTATTGTCCCTGTCCGCGGCGCAATCCCTTCCCACTGCTCGACCACGGTGCTTTCAGCATCGTCTCTGCCCATTGTCCAACTTCGTGGGCAATACTCTCTTCGGTGAGACACAAGGCGGAAGTCCCCACTAACGGATGCACAGGTGCCAACTTCTGCATGGTCAGACGCAATATCTCCACCGCCGTATGCCTACCCGAAAGTTGGCGCAAGGTCCCCATATCCTCTGTTGAAGGCAAGAACTCCTCTGAAAGACCGCGTAGTTTCAGATATTTCACCAACGATGGATTCCATCCCCAAGGTGAACAGGGTTGATTGGGAATTGGTTCCTTCTCTGTAATCCATTTTATATCAGTGCGAACAATTCTACTTGTTGAAGTTTTACTCCAATAATAAAGAAGGTCACTTCCAGGGATGAGTACCGTATCCTCATTGTCTGCATACCAAACGGGCAGGAAAGCCAGGTCGATAGCCATGCGTCGGGCCGACCGTGGAGGCAGGTAGTTGGCATCGCCATTCGCCAATGCCATGTCACTTTCTGGATTGAAAATATAGTTCTTTTTCATCGCAAAAGGGGGGGATTTGATGAATTTTCCATAAATATGCGGCAAAGATAGAAAAAAAGTTCAAGAATTTGCAATCTCTACTTTGCAAATTGTAGAAACTTTGCTACCTTTGCACCGAATTACAGATTGAAGGATTCAAAATATCAAGAATGGAAGTCTTTTATCGTACACATAACTACCTGATTGACCACATTGGCAACAACCTTGTCCGTCGTGATTTGATGGACGAGATAGATTGGAGTGACCGCTTGATAGGAATTAAGGGGACACGTGGAGTGGGGAAGACAACTTTCCTTTTGCAATACGCCAAGGAGAAATTCGGAAACGACCGTTCTTGTCTTTACATCAACCTCAACAATTTCTATTTCCAGGGACGAGGTATTGCCGACTTTGCCGGCGACTTCTTCAAGCGGGGTGGGCGAGTGCTGCTCATTGACCAAGTCTTCAAGCAGCCCGACTGGAGTCACGAGCTCCGTCTCTGCTATGACCGTTATCCGCGCTTGAAAATAGTCTTTACCGGCTCATCCGTCATGCGTCTGAAGGAGGAGAACCCCGAACTGAATGGCATTGTCAAGTCATACAATCTGCGTGGATTCTCTTTCCGTGAATTTCTGAACTTGCAGACGGGCAACGATTTCCCTGCCTATACGCTGGACGAAATCCTGCACAATCATGAGCACATCGTGAAGAGTATCCTCCCCAAAGTGCGTCCCTTAGACTATTTTCAGGATTACATGCACCATGGCTTCTATCCCTTCTTCCTCGAAAAACGGAACTTCTCGGAGAATTTGCTGAAGACCATGAACATGATGATTGAGGTTGACATCTTGTTATTGAAGCAGATTGAACTGAAATACCTC
>JAFXDL010000079.1 GCA_017516265.1 Bacteroidaceae bacterium | reverse complement strand
GAGGAAAAGCAACTGGAAGAGGAAAAGCAACTGGAAGAGGAAGAATCGGATAATGAGGAGGACGATGTGATGGAAAAAGAACAAGATATTGTTGTAGATATAGAAACAGAAGAGGAACAAACAGAGCAGGTGAAGCGTACTACCTTGATTAGCCGTCGCGAGGAATTGCGTGAGTTGGAGCGTCAGATGGCACTTGAGGAGGGAAAGAACAAATGGGCCATGGGCATCATCATCATATTGATGGCCCTCTTCGTGCTGGCGGGTCTGCTTTTCTTGTTTGCTCCTGAGTTTCTTGAGCAATTGTTCTTTTAAGTGAATGGGTGTTCTATTGAAATGGTGTGAGGCGTATTTTTCTTTACTAATCATGCCTTTTTTTGTGTCGATTTTCCTTTTCCAAAGCCCAAGGAATGTTAATGTCGGGTGTTCATTGTATCATGAATTGCAAATACTATTAAAAACTAACTAAAAGGAATTTTTTTTAGCAGAAATTAACCGTGACTGTTAATATTAAATATTAATTTTGGGCCACGAAAAATAGAAACGTAAAAATGTAATATAAATAGAATTATGGCAGAAACAGTTGATATTCGAGAACTGAATGAAAAAATCGAAAGACAAAGTGCATTTGTGACGAATCTGATTGCCGGTATGGATCAGGTTATCGTGGGGCAGAAACATCTGGTGGAATCCTTGTTGATAGGTTTGTTGTCTGATGGTCATGTCCTGCTTGAGGGTGTTCCTGGATTGGCCAAGACTTTGGCTATCAAGACACTGGCTTCGTTGGTGGATGCCAAATACAGCCGTATCCAGTTTACGCCCGACTTGCTTCCTGCTGACGTGATAGGAACCATGATTTACAGTCAGAAGGACGAGCATTTTGTGGCAAACAAGGGTCCTATCTTTGCCAATTTTGTGTTGGCTGACGAAATTAACCGTGCTCCGGCCAAGGTGCAGAGTGCTTTGCTGGAGGCTATGCAGGAACGTCAGGTGACACTGAGCAAGAATACGTTCCCATTGCCCGAACCTTTCCTGGTGTTGGCTACCCAGAACCCCATTGAGCAGGAGGGTACTTATCCGCTTCCTGAAGCACAGGTGGACCGTTTCATGCTGAAGGTCATCATTGATTATCCCAAGTTAGAGGAGGAGAAAAAGATTATCCGTCAGAACATTTCGGGTGAGAAGATGGAAGTGCGTCCCATCATGAAGGCCGAAGAGATTATGGAAGCCCGTAAGGTGGTTCGTCAGGTGTATCTGGACGAGAAGATTGAGCAGTATATTGCCGATATCGTGTTTGCTACCCGTTATCCGCAGAAGTATGACCTGAAGGAACTGAAGGGACTGATAGCCTTTGGAGGTTCGCCCCGTGCGTCCATCAATCTGGCTTTGGCTGCCCGTGCATACGCGTTCATCAAGCGTCGCGGTTATGTGGTGCCCGAGGATGTGCGTGCTGTGGCTCATGATGTGCTCCGCCACCGTATCGGACTTACCTATGAGGCCGAGGCCAGCAATGTGACTTCGGATGAAATTGTGAGCAAGATATTGAATAAGGTAGAAGTGCCCTAAGGGTATCATCATCATAGTTTCATTTACAATTTACCATTTTACAAAGCGCCATTTCATTTGCCATGTAATGTTTAAGGTTGGTGAATTTGTAGGTTTGTGAGTTGGTAGTTAGTAGCTTAGACACTATAGAAAATATGGAACCAAACGAACTGATAGAGCGTGTCCGGCGGATAGAAATCAAGGCGCGCGGACTCTCCAGCAACCTCTTTGCTGGCCAGTACCATTCGGCCTTTAAGGGGAGGGGTATGGCTTTCTCGGAGGTGCGCGAGTATCAGTATGGCGATGATGTGCGCGACATTGACTGGAACGTGACGGCCCGCATGAGCAAACCCTACATCAAGGTGTTCGAGGAAGAACGCGAAATGACGGTGATGCTCATGGTGGATGTTTCGTCCAGCCTCGATTTTGGTACGGTGGGGCAGATGAAGAAGCAGATGGAGACAGAGATTGCTGCCACGCTTGCTTTTTCGGCCATTCAGAACAATGATAAGATTGGTGTCGTGTTCTTTTCGGACAGGATTGAGAAGTTCATTCCGCCCAAGAAGGGAAAGAAACATATCCTCTACATCATCCGCGAACTGCTTGATTTCAAGCCCGAAAGCAGGCGAACGGACGTGAAGATGGCCATAGAGTATCTGACCAATGTGCTGAAAAAGCGTTGCACAGCCTTTATACTGAGCGACTTCATTGATGCCACAGATTTCACCAGTGCGCTCACCATTGCCAACCGCAAGCATGATGTGGTGGCCATCCAGGTGTATGACCGTCGGGTGGCAGAGTTGCCCGATGTGGGACTGATGAAGGTGCGCGATGCCGAGACCGGACATGAGCAGTATATTGACACCTCTTCCAAGGCGCTTCGGCGTGCCCATCGTGAGTGGTGGATTGACAGGCAGGAACAGATGCGCGTCTGCTTTACCAAGAGTAGGGTGGATTCTGTGTCGGTGCGCACGGATGAGGACTATGTGAAGGCTCTTATGACGCTGTTTGCCCGGAGGAGATGATTCTTAATAATTAGTTGAATAAAATATTTTATTGTTTTGAGAAATAATAGATTACGTATTGCGATTTTACTTATGCTCTTGTGCCTTTTTCCTGCTGTGGGAGGCTGGGCACAGGGGGTGACGGTGGATGCCAGTATCGACTCGCTCCAGCGCTTTATCGGTGAGCAGGCGCGCATTAAATTGGAGGTCAGCTGTGGTGCCGGTCAGAAGGTGCAGTTGCCTCTTTTTTCCGATACGCTTGTCACTGGAGTGGAGATTATCCATGCTGCTCCGGCCGATACGCAGTACCTGAACAATCGGGAGCGGATGCTGGTGACCCAGGAATACACGGTCACTTCGTTCGATTCGGCTTCGTACTACATTCCGCCCTTTGAGGTGATGGTGGATGGTGCTCCCCACCGTTCGCAGAGTCTGGCCTTGATGGTATATCCCATGCCGTTGGACGAGGAGAACCCCGAGGCGATATTCCCTCCGAAGGACATTATGCAGATACCCTTGGCATGGGAAGATTGGAAACCTGTAGTGTGGAAACTGCCCCTGCTCATCATCATCATAGTGGTGATGGTTTACCTGATTGTGCGCTATATGGACAACAAGCCCATTATCCGCAAGGTGAAGGTGGAGCCCAAGCTGCCGCCTCATGAGCAGGCCATGCATGAGATTGCCCGAATCAAGGAGGAAAAGAGCTGGCAGAAGGGCGATCCGAAGGGGTACTATACGGAGCTGACCGACGTTATCCGTGTCTATATCCACCAGCGATTCGGATTCAATGCCATGGAGAAGACCTCTGCTGAAATCATTGATTATCTGCAGGAAAGCAATGACAAAGGGGCGCTTGAGGACTTGCGCCAGCTGTTCCAGACGGCTGACCTCGTGAAGTTTGCCAAATATGCTCCGCTGCTGAACGAGAACGACATGAACCTGATGAGTGCCGTGGAGTTCATCAACCAGACGAAGGTGGAGCCGGACCCCAACGAAAAGCCTGCTCCCACGGAAATCACTGTCGAGGAGAAGCGTTCGCGCCGCACCAAGATGCTGCTGCTGGGTGGCATCGTTGTGTTGGCCATCCTGGTCGTTGTGGTCATTTATCTGGTTGGTGCCGACCTGTACAACCTGTTCTTCTGAAAATTGCAGGACGGGTTGTGTGTGCCTCTTTTTGTGAGAAGTTAATAAGGATTTATGTAAATAAACTGCTGAAAAAGAAACGATAGTACGACGTTATGATATTTGAAAACAAAGAATGCCTGTTTCTGCTGTTGTTGCTCGTACCTTATATAATATGGTACGTCCTGCATCATCATCATAGTACTCCGGCCATGCAGGTGTCCGACACCCATGCTTACCTGAAGGCTCCGCGCAGCTATAAGGTCTATCTGTTGCATGTGCCTTTCCTGTTGCGTATAGCGGCTTTCACCATGCTGGTGCTGGTCATAGCCCGTCCGCAGACGACAGACAATTGGCAGAATACTGAGATTGAGGGTATTGACATCATGATGGCCGTCGATGTGTCCACCAGTATGTTGGCTCAGGACCTCAAGCCCAACCGTATCGAGGCGGCCAAGACTGTGGCTGCTGAGTTCATCAACGGACGTCCGAATGACAACATCGGACTCACCATTTTTGCCGGTGAGAGTTTCACCCAGTGCCCCCTGACCATCGACCATGCCGTGTTGCTGAACCTTTTCCGCGACATTGATTGCTCCATAGCCCAGCGCGGAATGATTGACGACGGTACGGCCATCGGTATGGGTATAGCCAATGCCGTCAGCCGGTTGAAGGAGAGCAAGGCCAAGTCGAAGGTGGTGATTCTGCTCACCGACGGTTCCAATAACCGGGGCGACATCTCCCCCCTGACGGCTGCCGAGATAGCCAAGAGTTTCGGAGTGAGAGTCTATACGGTGGGAGTGGGCACTAATGGTACAGCTCCTTATCCTGTGCAGACACCGATGGGAACCCAGTACCTGAACCAGCCTGTGGAGATTGACGAGGCCACCTTGACGCAGATTGCCTCCACCTCGGGCGGAAACTACTTCCGTGCCAAGAACGAGGAGGAGTTGCGCCAGATTTATGCCGAAATTGATAAACTGGAGAAGACGAAGCTGAATGTCAAGGAGTTCAGTTCGCGCGAGGAGGAATACCAGCTCTTTGCCTGGATAGCTTTGGCCTGTGTGTTGCTCGAAGTGTTGTTGAAGAATACCCTGTTGAAGCGGATACCTTAAAAAAATAGATTTTGACTATGTTTAGATTTGGAGACCCAGCCTGCCTGTACCTGTTGGCCCTGTTGCCTGTGTTGGCGGCTTTTTATGTATATTCCAACTATCGTCGGCGCAAGCGCATCCGCAAGTATGGCGACCCTGCTTTGCTGCGCCAGTTGATGCCCGATGTGTCAGTCCACCGTATGCACCTGAAGTTTTGGTTGACCTTTGCAGCCATTGCGCTGATAATCTTTGTGTTGGCTCGTCCGCAGTTCGGTGCGAAAATGGAGACGGTGAAGCGTAGCGGCATCGAGACGGTGATAGCCCTTGACATCTCCAACTCCATGTTGGCCGAGGATGTGGTGCCCAGCCGTCTGGAGAAGTCCAAGCGCCTGGTGGGCAAGTTGGTGGAGAGTTTCACCAACGACAAGGTGGGTATGATTGTCTTTGCCGGACAGGCGTTCACCCAGTTGCCCATAACCAGCGACTATGTGTCGGCCAAGATGTTCCTTGATGCCATAGACCCCTCGCTCATAGCCAGTCAGGGTACTGACATTGGCGGAGCCATCCAATTGGCTATGAAGAGTTTCACTCCGAAGGAGGAAGTGGGCCGTGCTATCATCATCATCACCGATGGCGAGAACCACGAGGGCGGTGCCGAAGAGGCAGCCCGTGCAGCAGCCGAAAAGGGGATGCAGGTCTTTGTACTGGGTGTAGGTTCGCCCGAAGGTTCGCCCATTCCGCTGAGCAATCGTGGAAACGACTTCCGCAAGGACCGCGAAGGGAACGTCATCGTCACCCGCCTGAACGAGCAGATGTGCCAGCAGATAGCCCGTGCCGGAAAGGGCATGTACATCCGCGTGGACAACAGCAATTCGGCCCAGCGCATCCTGCAGGGCGAGATTGACAAGCTGGCCAAGGCCGATGTGGAGACCACCGTCTATACCGAGTTCGACGAGCAGTTCATGGTGGTTGCCTGGATAGCCTTGGTATTGCTCGTGTTGGAGGTGCTCATTCTGGAGCGCAAGAATCCGTTGTTCAAGAACGTCAGGTTGTTTTCAGATAAGAAATAAAGGATATTTTTTTCAGTTGAAGAAGAAGTTTAATATATGAGATATATACTATTGATAATCAGCTTGTGTATGGCGGTGGGCTCCTATGCCCAGCGGACCGACCGTGACTTTGTCCGTCGGGGGAACAAGCTCTATGCCGACAGCCTTTTTGTGAAGGCCGAGGTGGAGTATCGCCGTGCTTTGGACGTGAATCCCCAGTCGATGGAGGCCATGTATAATTTGGGTAATTCCCTGCTGGCCCAGCAGAAGGCCGAGGAGGCCATGAAGCAGTATCAGGCCGCCGCTTCCCTGATTCCCGCGGGTGGGCGCAACATTGCTGTGGCCGACGAAGACAAGATGAAACTGGCCCAGATTTACCACAACATGGGCGTATTGTTGCAGAGCAGCCAGCAGCTGGATGCCTGTATCGAGGCATACAAGAGTGCCTTGCGGAACAATCCGCGGGACCACGAGACCCGCTACAACTTGACCCTGGCCATGAAGCAGCGCCAACAGCAGCAGCAGAACCAAGACCAGCAGAACCAAGACCAGCAGAACCAAGACCAGCAGAACCAAGACCAGCAGAAGGAGGAGGAGAAGCAGGAACAGGAGCAGCAGGAGCAGCAGAACCAGCAAGAACAAGAGCAACAAGAACAACAAGAGCAACAGCAGCAACAGCCTCAAGAGCAGCAGGATATGTCCAAAGAGAATGCCGAGCAGATGCTGAATGCCATCATGCAGGACGAGAAGGAGATTCAGGAGAAGGTCCAAAAGGCCATGCAGGAGGTGCAGCCCCGCCGCTTTGAGAAGGACTGGTGATTCTAGGAAATCTAGGGATTCTAGAGATCTAGAAAATCTAGAGAGTCTAGAAAATCTAGAAATTCTAGAGAGAAAAAAAGAAAAATAAAGAAATATGAAAAAGATACTCTATTTGTTTGTCATGTTGGTCGCCGTGGCTATGCAGGTGCGTGCGGCCGGTGATGTGTCGTTTACGGCTTCGGCACCGAAGGCGGTGGTCAAGGGTAAGCAGTTCCGGCTTTCCTACACGGTGACGACACAGAAGGTGAAGGATTTCCGTGCCCCTTCGTTCGGAGATGCTTTTGAGGTGTTGATGGGGCCGTCGCAGTCCCATAGCAGCAGTACCAGCATTGTGAATGGTGAGGTCAGCAGCACCAGCACCATCACTTACACCTACATTCTACTGGGTACCGAAGAGGGCGAATACTCCATCCCGGCAGCTACCATTGTGGCCAATGGAGAAAGTTTGAGTTCAAATACGTTGAAAATCAAGGTTCTTCCGCCTGATCAGACAGCCCCGGGACAGCAAGGAGGCAGTGCTACAGGCAGACGGGGCGGAACCTCCCCCTCGGCATCATCATCATCGGGCGGACAGATTTCTGACCGCGACCTCTTCATTACGGCCACGGTGAACAAGGCCAATGTCTTTGAGCAGGAGGCTATCCTGCTGACCTATAAGGTATATTTCCTGGTCAATCTGCGTTCGTTGGAAATCAAGATGCCCGACCTCAAGGGATTCCACACCCAGGAGGTGGAGTTGCAGCGTGGCGAACCTCAGTTGGAGCACTACAACGGCCGGAACTACAACACCATCGTCTGGAGCCAATATGTGCTCTTCCCCCAGCAGACGGGCAAGCTGGAGATTCCCAGCATCAATTTCGAGGGAGTGGTGGCCGTGCGTACCCAGCGGAGCATGGATCCTTTCGACATTTTCATGAATGGTGGGGCGGGCTATGTGGATGTGCGCAAGACCATCTCTACGCCCAAACTGACCGTGAATGTCAGTCCGTTGCCTGCGGGAAAGCCTGCCGGATTTTCGGGTGGAGTGGGAGAGTTCAAGCTCAATTCCTCCATCAGCACTACGGATCTGAAGACCAACGATGCCGTCACCCTGAAACTGGAAATCAGCGGTGTGGGAAACATGAAGCTCATCGGCACTCCCGAGGTGCAGTGGCCTCAGGACTTCGAGACCTATGACCCCAAGGTGGATAACAAGTTTTCGCTCACGCGTGCCGGACTGTCGGGCAAGAAAGTGATTGAGTATCTGGCTATTCCGCGCCATGCAGGAACTTTCACGGTGCCAGCGGTGGAGTTCTCTTACTTCGACCTCAAGACCAAGAGTTACCAGACACTGACGACCCAGCCTTACACCCTGCAGGTGGCCAAGGGCGAGGGCAGTGCCGAGGGGACTGTGGTGAGCGGATATACTAACAAAGAGGACCTGAAGCTCATCGGGCAGGATATCCGTTACATCAAGACGGGCGAGGTGTCCTTCCAACCGCGCGGACGCTTCCTGTTGGGCAGTGTGGCCTGTTGGCTGTGGTACGTGGTGCCGCTGCTGCTGTTCCTGGCGGTGGTACTGGTGCATCGCAAGCGGGCGGCAGAGAATGCCGACCTGGCACGCGTGAAGACCCGCAAGGCAAACAAGGTGGCTGTGCGGCGTCTGAAGCTGGCGGCCAAACTGATGCGCGAGGACAAGAAAGAGGCTTTCTATGACGAGGTGCTCAAGGCATCGTGGGGCTATGTCAGCGACAAGTTGGGTATCCCTGTGGCACGCCTCACGAAGGACAACATCGAGCAGGAACTCACCTCACGCGGAGCCGACAAGGCACTGTGCGACGAGTTCTTGGGCGTACTGGGCCAGTGTGAGTTTGCACGCTATGCCCCGGGTGCTGTGGCCGGTGGCATGGAGCAGGTGTATGAGTCGGCTGCAACTGTTATCGGAAAGTTGGAGAAACTGAAATGATGGGCTGACTGAATAGAGGCTAATGGGACCAATAAGGCTAATAAGACTAATAGGACTAATAAGCCCAATAAGCCCAATAGGACTAATAAGACTAATAAGCCCAATAGGCCCAATCAATCCTAAGTAAGAAAAAAGAGAAAAAAATACTGATTATGAAAAAGATATTCTTTGCATTGTTCATGCAGGCCGTGTTGGCCTTGCCTCTGATGGCTCAGGAGGTAGCGGGAGCAGATACCTTGGGGGTGGTGTCATCATCATCATCGGCAGTGGGTGAAGCTGTGTCGAAGGCTGTGGCCGACGAGGCTTATGCGGCGGGCGACTATGCCCGTGCCATCAGCATTTACGAGCAGTTGCTGGCCACCGAGGGCGAGGCTGCCGAGGTGTATTACAATCTGGGCAACAGCTACTTCAAGCAGGACCAGCTGGCTCATGCCATACTGAACTACGAGCGTGCCTTGCTGCTACAGCCGGGCGACGATGACATCCGCTTCAATCTGGAACTGGCGCAGAGCCGCACGGTGGACAAGATTACCCCTTTGAGTGAACTCTTCTTTGTCCGTTGGGCCAAGGACTTTGCCTCCCTGCAGAGCAGCGACGGCTGGACCCGCTTGGGCATTGCGGCCTTCCTGCTGGTGCTGGCCGGTGTGGCGGTCTATCTGTTTGCCAGCCGTATGGCGTTGCGCAAGGTGGGCTTCTTCGTGGCGCTGGCCTGTGTGGTGCTGTGTGTGGTGGCCAACCTCTCTGCCGTGTGGCAGAAGAGCCAGCGTCAGGATTGCCGGTGGGCCATTGTGATGAGTCCCTCGGTGACGGCCAAGAGTACGCCTGCCCACAGTGGTACCGACCTCTTTGTGGCTCACGAGGGGCTGAAGGTGGAAATCAAGGACAACACCATGACCCAGTGGAAGGAGATACGCCTGCCCGACGGCAACGTGGGATGGGTGCCTGCCGAGGCGGTGGCACTGATTGCTGAATGACGGTGGGGTGATAGGGCTGATAGGACTAATTGGTCTAATAAGTCTAATTAGGCTAATAGGACTAATAAGTCCAATAACTAAAATGGGCCCAATGGGCCCGATAGGTCACTGACAAGAAAAAAAAATACCACGCTAAGGTCGTTTTTTCTGAAGATTTGGTCTGTTTCTGAAATAATATGTGTATCTTTGGCCAATTTTCCAGAATAAATGATCTTTTGGCGTATAAAGTATGCTTTTAAATCTTGATCGTGAACTGTTTTTCCTGCTCAACGGCAGTGATTCCCTGATATTGGACAATGTGTGGTGGACGGTCAGCCAGACGTGGACGTGGCTGGTGTTCTATGCTGTCCTCCTGTTTGTTATCCTCCGCCGCAGTGGCGGGTGGCAGACGGCTTTGGCGGTGGTGCTGGCCATTGCCCTGTGTGTATTCTTGAGCGACCGCATCAGCAGCGGCATCTTCAAGCCCCTGTTCGAGCGGTGGCGTCCCAGTCGCGATCCCGTGATAGGGCCTCTGGTGGATATTGTAAACGGCTATCGCGGAGGGCGCTACGGCTTCTGTAGCAGCCATGCGGCAAACACCTTTGGGCTGGCCACCTTGCTGACGCTGATGCTCACTTCGAGATTCCGCCGGAATGCTCATCATCCGGTGCAGACCCTGCCTCTTTCCTCTACCTCTTCACAAGGGAAAGGCTTCCGGTGGGGGCTCCTCTGTTTCTTCATCATCCTTTGGGGCTGGGCTTTGGCCAACAGCTACAGCCGTATCTACCTAGGTGTGCACTATCCCGGCGATGTGCTGTGTGGCGCCTTGGTGGGTGTGTTCAGTGCATGGGTCTGCTGGAGGTTGCTCCTGTGGGCCGATGGCCGTTGGGGCGTCCGTGTCAGGCTGATGCGCTTCTCGCCCGCCGACTTCTATTGGCTGGCAGGCAGTGTGATAGCCTCGTTCTTGGTGGGGTTGGCGGTCAATAGTTTTTAGGGAAGGATTTCGGAATACTCTGAGTAATCTGAGTACTCAGAATATTCCGAGTACTCAGAGTTTTTTGGGGGATTCTTCACATCATTTCACCTTCCTATACCCCTTTTCCGTATCTTCGATGTATCCCAGGTATTTCCATCTTGCGAGCAGGTTTCGGGTGAGTCCCATGTTGTCTTTGGCACCGGATTTCACCCGTATCTCGTTGGCCTGTTCGGCCGTAAACTCCTGTGGCAGAGCTTCCAGTAGCAGGCTGCGCCGGCCTACAGAGGGGTGCGCCAGCAGTTCTATGGGCTTGTCCATCAGCAGTTCCTCGCCCCACAGGGCTTGTTTGGCCGCCATGTCTTCCTCCATGCTGCAGGCCACGAAGTCGGCAATGTCGGGTGTATATACCCCCCCTTGCATCATCATCATCAACAGTCCCTTCCTCCAGGCAATGATGCTGCTCCGCAGTGTCCAAGTGGCCAGTCGTTTCTGGTCCAGGGTGGTGTAGTAGTATCGGGTCAGTCGTTCGTAGGTTTCGCGTACAGCCTCGGCCAGTTCGGGCGGAGTATCCACCAGTCCGTGGAAGGAGCCCAGGCTGTTCAGGGTGGCCGTCAAGCGGTTGTCAAACTCCTTGGTGAAGTCCATGACGGCCTCGAAGTTCAAGAGGCTTTCCACCCCGTCGATGGTGGGCATCAGTATGGCATTCACTCGTCCCGTGGTGCCGTCGTAGGCCGCCTTGCCGCCCAGTCGGGTGCGTGCCACTCCGGGTGTGCACGATACGTTGAGGTTCAGCGCACAGGGTATGCCTGCGTGGCTGGCGCTGGTTTTCAGCTCCTTGCCCGTGCTTTCGCCCTTGAACATCAGTCGGATGTAGGCCGATGCCAGGTCGGCACTGCCGCACATGGTAATCAGTTGGTCCAGCTCCGCCATCAGTATGTGGCAGGCACAGCCCATGCCGTTCTGTTCGGCCCACTGCAGGCGTTCCAGCAGGGCAGCCTCGGTGATGTTGGCCGACAGCGAGCGGTAGAACACGTGTGGTTTCTTGGGCAGCCGTTTCGTGTGTTTCGTGGCCCGTTCCAGTTTTTCCAGATACTCATTGTACTTCAGGCGTCGCAGCTGGTCTTCCTTCACGATGGGGGCCATGATGCGGTTCACCACTCTGTCCACCAGGCTTTTGCCCGATGCAGAGTCGCCGCAGAGCAGGCTGAAGAATCCGCAGTTCAGGCGGTACGTCTCGTTGTTCAGCGGGAATTTTCCCACGACATCGCCCGGCACATACGTGGCCAGTGCGGGAAATACGGCCTGTGCCGTAGCTGCATGGAATCGGGTAGGGGTGCCCTCCAGCAAATGGTGGATAGGGGCGGGGTAATTCATCATCATCATTTTGTTTTCTGTTTTTTTTAAGTTTATAATCTGTTTTTTTTTTGAAAGGTTGCTTTTTTAGGAGTGTAGTTTTTTTAGGAGTGTAGGAGGGAGAATATTTAGGAGTGTAGGAGTGTAGAAGTGACGCTTCGCTTAGAAGTGTAGAATAGTTCTGCTTACATGGTGTGTCCCCTCCTGTGCTTTGTCATCCTGAGCGAGAGCGAAGGATCTGAATACGTCCACCAGTGCATTCTTCTTTGCTTACGTTCACAGATCCTTCGGTGCCCTCAGGATGACAGAGACGGCATGAACCTTGAACTAGTAGCTAGTAACTTCTAACTCACCAACTCACTAACTCACTTTATTCCTCCCCCACGCACTATGTGCCACGCTGCGCACTTCGGCGGCAGACAGGGGGGAATATTCGCTGACGGCATCGGCCAGCTCCTGTTCCGAGGCGAAGAGGTGGCACACGTTGGCACAGAGCTTGAACAGCGAGTTGTTCCTCACCCCCTGTGTGTGCAGGTCGCGTGCCAGTCGGGGGTGGGCAAGGATGTATTCTTGGAGGAGGAGGGGTGCCTCTTCAAGACCCACCCCCTCCCTCCCTGTGAGGGAGGGGGCTTTGATACTCCGCACATCATTGTCAGTACTATTCTCAAGTCCTCCCTCACAGGGAGGATTTAGGTGGGTCTTGAGTTGTTCAGCCTCCCTGAACAGCCCCTCCCCATCCAGGTACCCCACCTCGTTCCACAGGCTGGCATAGCTGGGTCGGGTGACGATGGGGGTGGCTCCGCGGTCGATGTTCGCGCGATAGCGGCCGAAGAGGGGGAGCAGCCGTTCGTAGTCCTGCCGGATGTCGCCCGTGCTCTCCTCCGGCGGTACGCGGATGAGCAGGCGGAAGAATCCGCTGGGGCTGACGAGGGCCAGCAGCAGACGTCCCTCCAGCAGCTGTTTGCCCACGCTGCGGAAGCCTTCGTCCAGCTCGTCGATGATGTCCTGCAGGTCGGGCACAGGCTCGCCGGGCGGGAACTTGTCCACGTCCACCAGCACATTGCCGTTATATACAAAGTCCTCCTTGCGGCGCGTGGTGCCCTGGCCCACGTAGATGCCCGAGTAGAAAATCATGGGCAGCTGTGCCTTCAGGCGGCGCACCCGGTCGCGCTCCTGTTCGCCCGGTTCGGTGTTCCAGGGGTTTTGCGTCGTGCGGCGGATTTCCTCCACCAGCTGGCGCACATAGTCGCTCTGCATCAGTCGCTTGAGTTCGTCCACCGAGGTGATGTGGACTGACGATGCGCGGCCGTCCATCGTGGTGCAGAGGTAGGATAGGGGGGCAGGCTTCGTCATCATCATCATACGGTCCGGTGTAGTCTGTCCCAAAACATCAGTGTCGCCTCGTTCAGCACTTCGCTGTATACCTGTGGCCAAAATTCGCGCAGGCGGTAGAGCCCGATGCCCGTGTCCTCATGCGACAGCAGCCATCCCTCCACCATCGTTGGGAATAGGTCCGGTGGGAACTGCAATCCCTTGTCAATCACTCTCTTTGCCGCACAGAAGAGCGCATTCTTTCTCAATCCCTCGCCATAGCCGTCCGCCATGCCGCATTCGTCCATCAACATTTTCACTTTACGCAGCACTGTGCTTTTGGCTGCATCCTCCTGCAGAGGGAGGTTCTGTCTTTCTTTGTTTGTTTCCATTTTCTTTTTTTTAATTAATTATTATATAACTTTGCACATTCCCAAGACCCACCCCATCCCTCCCTGTGAGGGAGGGGGGCTTGGATACTCCGCACCTCATTGTCAGTGCTATCCTCAAGTCCTCCCCCACAGGGAGGATTTAGGTGGGTCTAGCGGATTGCGGGTGCAAAGGTCGGGATTTTATTTTTAACCAGTTTCCCCAAAAAATTCCCCAAAAAGTTAAAGTTGAATATGTCTATGAAAAGATTGTCAGAAAAGCAACGGGCAAAGGCGCTGTCAGCAGCCGCAAAAGCCTTGGTATGTGAAGTTTGCGCCATGCGTTGGCCCGAAGTGGACCTGTCGGCCCAGCAGGTGTCGGACACGTTGGCTCTGTTTTTTGATGACGAGGATGTTACTTTCCTCGAAGATTTCCTCTGCCACTGGGACGACCCCGAGTGGGGCATGTGTGAGGACTGCTCGCGGGCCGACTTTGTGGCTCAGATGATAGCCCGCGACGAAGCGGCCGTCCCCTTCGAAGTGTGGCGGAGGAAGTTGCAGCTGCACCACAACGTGCCGCCGAGCCTGATAGCCGCACTGGGCGCCCTAGAGGAGCCGCATCCGAAGTCCTTGTGGTACTATGTGGCAGAGCGGATAGGGGACTTGCAGGGCGTATATCGGCAGACACTGGGCGGAATCTCCCTGCCCGAACGCACTATGGTTCAGTGCATAGCCTTGGCATTCAGCTGGTTGGACTGGCTGGAGAAGCCCGACAACTTCCGCAAGCATGTGCGCGGCGATGCTCTCAGTCACAAGCGTGACGCCCAGGGCAAAGCCTTTGCCGACCGCTTCGAGGCAGAGTGGCGAAGGGTGGACCCGAAGCTGTTTCGGTAAGAGCCCACAGCCCCCCTCAATCCCCCCGAAGGGGGGAAGAGCAAAAGCCCCTCCCTAACCCTCCCCAAAGGAGAGGGAACTGAAAATGTCTCGTCTCTGCTCTCTCCCCCTTTGGGGGAGTTGGAGGGGGCTGTGGCTTTCTGTGTACTCTACTGACACCCCACAACGCCCAGCGACGTGGCCAGCGCGGTGAGGAAGGTCAGCAGCGTCTGTATGACGATTTTGATGATTTCTTTTTTGTCCATGGAAGTTACAAAGGTTAAGGTTCAAAGTTTAAGG
>JAFXDL010000078.1 GCA_017516265.1 Bacteroidaceae bacterium | reverse complement strand
TTACAATATCGACAAAGTAGAGGGTGGAGTTATCAATAACGACCTTTTCAAGAAATTGGAAGGTACGGATATTTGGGAGTTCAGGACTCTGTACAATGGCATCCAATATCGGTTGTTTGCCTTTTGGGACACAGAGGAAGATACTTTGGTAGTGGCTACCCACGGAATAATCAAGAAGGTTTGGAAAGTGCCAAGCAAGGAAATAGCGAAAGCGGAAGAGATAAGGAAACAGTATTTTGAAACTAAATAATATAATGATATGGCAAAGATGAGAACTTACACCCTTGACGAAATTAAAGATGAAGCTATCGGCAAGATTGGAACCCCCGAGCGGGACAAGTATGAGGCCGATTTGAAAGAGGAACTTCAAGCCTACCACATAGGCGAGGCTATCAAGCAGGCAAGAAAAGCCAACAACTTGACGCAAGAGCAGCTTGGGAAGAGAATCGGAGTGCAGAAAGCACAGATTTCCCGTTTGGAAAGAGGCAAGAATGTGACCATCACCTCCATGATGCGGGTGTTCAGAGCAATGAACATTACCGCCACACTGGAGGTAAGCGGAGTGGGAAAAGTGGCCTTGTGCTAATTACTCTCCCTCCTCCTTTGTTCCCTCGCGCCATTGGCGATAGCGGAGGAGTTCGTCGCCCAAGCGATTGAGTGCCCAGCTGATGATGGCCACATCGTCCACCAAACCGAAGGGGATGAAGTCGGCCACAAAGTCAAAGGGGGAGACGAGATAGGCCAGTGCGGCAACTATCAGTGCCAGGCTACTGGAGTTGTAGTCGCGGTAACGGGCACTGGCAATGTCGCGCACATAACCGTACAACGTGGTGAGGTCGTCCTTGATGGAGGCGACCCCACCTTTTTTCATATACGCACCCAGTTTGCTGAGCAAGAGCATCATCTTGCCCGAGTCCTTGGCCATGGAGGCTCCTTTCCGGGCCCATGACGATTGTTGGAATTTCTTGATTATGTCCATTTTAAGTGAGTTGGTGAGTTAGGGAGTTGGTGAGTTAGTGAGTTAGTATTTAGTGAGTTAGTATTTAGCGAGTTAGGGAGTTGGTCCAATGTTCATGCGGTCTCTGTCATCCTGAGGGCACCGAAGGATCTGTGAACGTGAGCTGTAGGGGTGCCCCTTGTGGGTACCCAATGAAACGTGCCACATCAATCATCGGGCATCCACAAGGGATGCCCCTACAGAGGGCGAAAGCAAGCGAATATGCAAGCAGTACTATCGTCTACACTCCTAAGCGAAGCGTCACTTCTACACTCCTACACTCCTGAAAATCCCTCCTAAAGAATCTCCCTCCTAAACTCACTCTTCGTTCTTCATTCTTCGTTCTTCACTCCACTCCCTCCATCCTTCTGCCAGGGCCATCATGGAGGGGTAGAGACGGTCAGCCCCTTCGTCGAGCAGGGCGTTTTCGGGCAGAGGACCGGTGTTTACCGCTATGGTATAGAGTCCTGCGGCCTTAGCTGCACGTACTCCGAGGGGCGCATTCTCGATGACGATAGCCTCGTCGGCAGACACTCCGGCCTTCAGCAGAGCCATCAGGTAAGGCTCGGGGTTGGGCTTGCCATACTTCACGTCGAAGGCGGTCACCATCCGTTCACGGGTGAACATGCTGGGGAAATGGTGGTTCAGCCGATCGAGCAATGAGAGTTGCCCGCTACCGGTGACAATCACACGCATCAGCCCGGCATCCTTCACCTGCTGGAGCAGTTCCCAAGCACCGGGCATGGGCAGGGCTGGCGGGTTGAGGTTGAACAGACGGCTCTTCTCGGCATAGATTTCCTCTATCTCGGCGGGAGTGGCCTCGTGGCCACGGTCGCGCATGCTGACGATATTGATGGTGCCTGCACCCGTGCGCCCTTCGTGCATATAAGCCTCTTCGCGACTGAGGTTCATTCCATATTTCTTCATCACTTGATGCCACGCTTCGGCATGGTAGGGCATGGAGTTGAAGAGTACACCGTCCATGTCAAAAAAGATTGCTTTCAGTTTCATTTCGTTTTGTTCCTTTTTTCAGAAATTATATCCAAAGTTGACCAGGAATCCGACCTTCTGTGTGCGGTCGCTCCAATAGACGGAGGCTTCCATGGGTCCGATGACACTGTTGTATCCATAGGTGAGGCCACATCCGAAGATTTTGTCCTCGCGCAGAAGGTCCTTTATCTTCATGGAAGAGAAGGCAAAGTTGGAAGTGAAGGTGGCATAGTGGTTGCTGGCTATGCGCTGGCGCAATTTTAGGGCCGCAATAGCGGTCATGGGGCGGGCCAACTCCATATAGCTGACACCCACGAGGGGCATCTGCTGCTCTTTGTAACGGCCTCCCACGAGTCCTCCGATGCCATTGTAGAGGGCGTATGGCACATGGGATTTCCACACCAGCCGACCATACAACGATGGCAACACGGTGAACCGGCTACCGGTGGAGAAAGCCATCTCCCACGAATAGTTCACCACGGGGATGGCAGACTCGCCCTTGTAGCGCCAGAAGTCGGAGGTGTAGAGATTGATGCCTGCCGTCCACTTCATGCCGCGCGTAGGATAGGAGCGCTTGTCGAAGTTCTCGAAAAACATGTTGTAGCTATAGGAGAAGAAGTATTCATTCTCGGGGCTTCCTGCCTGGGGGACATAATCGGGCTGAACGAGTATGTCGTTGTAGTGGTACTTGTCAAACTCCACTCCCAGAACACATCGGATGTCCTGCCAGTTCCGTTGGAACACCGCACGCCCCATGTGCTGGTAGAAGGTGTAACTGCTCACCCGACTTCCCCGGTTGTAGAGGTCCACATCGTTGTAGCTGAACTGATAGGAGAGCACCGCCTGCCAGGCACGTTGCTTGTCGAGGTTGAAGGCATAGTCCAACTGGCCATACCCTGTGGTCCCCAGTCGCAAGGTGAAATCGACCAGCGAACGACGGGCATCCGTCAATGTGAAGTGGGAGTTCAGGATGAGCGAAGCCAGCTTCTCACTATCAAAGCCCACACCCAGGCTCAAACGGTTGTCGGTCTTCTTCTCCTCCGGCATCAGACTGGCTATCACGGGGATGCTGTCCAGATTGGGCGAGAGTATCCGCTCCGGCCTCCGGACAGGAGTGAACCCGACGGGCAATTCCAGTTTCTCCCGCTTCAGCGTGAGCAACTCCTGCCATTGCTTGCGGGCTGCCTGTTCACCACGCACCAACAGGGTGTCTATGGCCTCTGCCGTGAAACTGGTCGATGAATATCCGCTCACGTCCACTTTGATATACACATCGCTCTCCTCCACATTCTCGTCATACTTGTTCTCCACCATCAGGTTCACAATCTGCCCTACGACATTAGGCAAGGTAGTCAGATTGTCAGCACTCCGCAAGGTGTCCTGCACATCCACTCCGATGACATAGTCGGCCCCCATACGTCGGGCCACATCCACAGGATAGTTGTTTGCCATACCCCCATCGACGAGCATCATATCCCCCTTACGCACAGGAGTGAAGGCTCCGGGTATGGACATACTGGCACGGATGGCTTCGGCCAACACTCCGCTATGGAAATCCACTTCGGTACCATCCACCAGATTATAGGCCACACAGGCAAAGGGGATGGGCAAGGTGTTGAAATCGATGGAATCATGATACCCCTCGGTCAGTTGCGAAAAGAGGATGCCAATATTCCGTCCCTTGATGACTCCACCCACCAGAGCCTCCTTGGGTTGCTTGTCGAAGGGGACTGACACCACGTACTTCTCTGATTGCTCGCGACTGAGCAGGGACTTGTCCGCACGGTCTGTAGCATCGGACAACAGGTGTTTCCAGTCCTGACACCGCACGATGGAGTCCAGCTGGAAGGTGGTGAACCCTATGGAATAGAGTCCGCCCACAATGGCACCCATACTGGTGCCCACCACATAGTCCACAGGGATGCCGGCCTCTTCGATCACCTTCAAGGCCCGCACATGAGCCACTCCTTTGGCTCCTCCGCCACTCAACACTACGGCCACCTTCTTGCGTCCCTCTTCTGCATAGAGGAAATGGAACGACAGAAGAGCCAACAAACAGAGAATTACTTTTCGCATCTTTTTTTTATACTTTTTATATCTAGGGAGAAAACGAGCCACGAAACTTTTTGTTCCCTCGCTCTCCCTAAAAGTTAGGCACAAATTACGCGAATTTTATTGGATTTCATTCTCTTCATCCGTGTAATCCGCGTAATCCGTGCCTCAAATGGGGAAATTCAGGACATCTACCAATGCATCAACGTCGAACGTATCAATGCCTCAACGTCGAACGTATCAATGCATCAGAGCTTCGCCTGAATGGCCTTTGTCTCTTCCTCGTATCCGGGTTTGCCGAGGAGGGCAAACATATTCTTCTTGTAAGCCTCCACACCCGGCTGGTTGAAGGGGTTCACACCCAACAGATAGCCACTGATGCCACAAGCCTTCTCGAAGAAGTAGATGAGCTGGCCGATGTTGTATTCATCCAACTGGGGAACAGTGATGCGCAGGTTGGGCACTCCACCATCCACGTGGGCCAACTGGGTACCCAGCTCGGCCATCTTGTTCACCTCATCCACACGCTTGCCTGCCAAGAAGTTCAGTCCGTCGAGGTTCTCTTCGTCGCTGGGCACTGTCAGGGTCTTGTTGGCCTTCTCTACCGAGATGACCGTCTCGAAGATGCTGCGCTCGCCCTCCTGAATCCATTGTCCCATGGAGTGGAGGTCGGTGCTGAAATCAACCGAAGCGGGGAAGATACCCTTTCCGTCCTTACCCTCGCTCTCGCCATAGAGTTGCTTCCACCACTCCATCATGTAGTGCAACTTGGGCTGGTAGTTCACCAGTATCTCTATCTTCTTGCCATCGGCATAGAGGAGGTTACGCACTGCGGCATACACGGCCGACGGATTCTCCATGAAGGGTACACCCTCTGCCGTCTCAGCCTCCATGTCGCGTGCACCCTGTACGAGTTGCTCAATGTCGTATCCGGCTACAGCGATGGGAAGCAGACCTACGGGAGTGAGCACACTGAAGCGTCCGCCCACATTGTCGGGGATGATAAACGACTTGTAACCCTCCTTGTCTGCAGTAACACGGGCAGCACCCTTCTTGGCATCGGTCACGGCAACGATGACCTTGCGGGCCATCTCCTTGCCACGCTGGTCTTCGCACTGCTTCTTCAACAGGCGGAAGGCAAGGGCTGTCTCGGTAGTAGTACCCGACTTGGAAATGTTGATGACACCGAACTTCTTGTCCTTCAAGAACTCGGTCAACTCAGCCAAGTAGTCCTCACCGATGTTGTTTCCGGCATAGATGATGACGGGGTTCTCCTTCTTCTCCTTCAGCCACTCGAAAGTGTTTGAGAGAGCTTCGATAACGGCACGTGCACCGAGGTAGCTACCACCGATACCGGCTACGATGACAACCTCGCAATTCTCGCGCAACACCTGTGCCGTAGCTTTCAGGTCGGCCAAGTGCTCTGCCGTGATGCTGGAGGGCAAGTGCAACCATCCGAGAAAATCATTACCTGCGCCTGTACCTTTTTCCAAGGTCTCCATAGCTGCTTTCACTTGGGGTTCATAAGCGGCCACAGCCCCTGCCTGGAGGAACTGTTCGGCCTTAGCAATGTTAAGTTTCATAATCAGTAAAAAAAGAGAGGACCTTCACTCTTGCCCCTCACAGGGAGGGGAGTGGGTAGTCCTTAGATTTTATGGGTTTATAGTTATTATAGGTTCTATAGTATTTATAGTTTTAATAGTGCTTATAGCTCTTTTTAGGATTTCATTGCATTTTACTCCCCTCCCTCACAGGGAGGGGTCGGGGGAGAGTCCCCCTCCTAATCACCTGAACGAATCCGTCAGTAGCTTTATTTCAATCATGGGCGAAATGCGTTCATACAGGATGTTATAGACTGCATCCACAATGGGCATATTCACGTGGTAGTGCTTGTTGATTTCCTTGATACACTTCGTTCCGTAGTAGCCCTCGGCAATCATCTCCATCTCCACCTGCGCACTCTTCACCGAGTAGCCTTTGCCAATCATCGTGCCAAACACGCGATTACGGCTGAAGTTGGAGTATCCCGTCACCAGCAGGTCGCCTAGATAGACCGAGTCATCAATCTTCCGCTCGATGGGGTGTACCGTCTCAATGAAGCGGTTCATCTCCTGCACCGCATTGGCCATCAGCACCGCCTGGAAGTTGTCGCCATACTTCAGACCACTACAGATACCTGCAGCTATGGCATAGACATTCTTCAGCACCGAACTGAACTCAATGCCCGGCACATCCTGGCTCACCGAGGTCTTGATGAAGTGATTGGCAAACTTCTTGGCCAGATACTTGGCACTATCGCGGTTGGCACATCCGATGGTGAGGTACGACAGACGTTCCAACGCTACCTCCTCAGCATGGCAAGGGCCTGCCAACACTGCAATCTGGTCTTCGGGCACTCCATATATCTTATGGAAATACTCCGACACAATCAGATTCTCGTCAGGCACAATACCCTTAATGGCAGTGATGATGAACTTGTCCTTCAACTTGGTCTTCAACTTCTTCAAGTGGCTCTTCAGATAGGGCGAAGGAGTCACGAATATCAGGATGTCCGACTCGCGCACCACCTTGTTTATGTCCGAAGAAAATCCGATGCGCTTCACATCAAAGCGCACACCAGTCAAGTAGGCCGGGTTGTGTCCCAGTCGCTTGAAGTCCTCGATGCGGTCATCACGACGCATATACCAGTTGATGGTCTCGTCCTCATGGCTCATCACCATTTTTGCGATAGCCGTGGCCCAACTTCCGCCACCCATGATTGCTATCTTTCCGTCAGGGAGTTTCATAATAAATAAAAATTAGGAGACCCACCTAAATCCTCCCTGAAGGGAGGACTTAAAGGCCTTATTTACACTTACACCCCCTCCCTTGCAGGGAGGGATGGGGTGGGTCTTTAATTCAGCTTATTTATCCACGCCGTCACCTCATCCACCGCGGGATTCTTCAGCTCCAGCTTGAACTTCTTGTTGATACCACAGATGTCCTGATGCACCTTCTGCGGGTTCACGCCCTGCATGTCGGCCACCAGATTGTATCCGGCCTTCTGGATGAGGGGGACCCACTCTTCGGGGATACCCAGCTCCATGTACTTCTCGGCCTTGTCCTTCGGAGCCACCTTCTCGGGACGCATCTGCGGGAAGAAGAGAACCTCCTGAATGAAGGCATTGCCCGTGAGCAACATCACCAGACGGTCGATACCGATACCGATACCCGATGTAGGAGGCATACCGTACTGGAGGGCACGCAAGAAGTCCTGGTCGATAATCATCGCCTCATCGTCGCCCTTGTCTGCCAGGCGCATCTGCTCCTTGAAGCGCTCTTCCTGGTCGATGGGGTCGTTCAGCTCACTGTAGGCATTGGCCAGCTCCTTACCGTTCACCATCAGCTCGAAACGCTCGGTGAGGCCCGGTTTGCTACGGTGCATCTTGGTCAGGGGGCTCATCTCTACGGGATAGTCAGTGATGAAGGTCGGCTGTATGAAGGTACCTTCGCAGAACTCTCCGAAGATTTCATCAATCAGCTTGCCCTTACCCATGGTGTCGTCAATCTCCATATTCAGTGCCTTGCACACCTCGCGGATTTCCTCTTCACTCTTTCCGTTCAGGTCATAGCCAGTCTTCTCCTTGATGGCATCCAGAATGGGCAGGCGACGATAGGGGGCCTTGAAGCTGATGGTCTTGCCATCGATTACCGTCTCGGGACATCCGTTTACGGCAATACAGATACGCTCCAGCATCTTCTCGGTGAAGTCCATCATCCAGTTGTAGTCCTTATACTGGACGTACAACTCCATGCAGGTGAACTCCGGGTTGTGGGTCTTGTCCATACCCTCGTTGCGGAAGTTCTTTCCTATTTCATACACACCCTCGAAACCACCTACGATAAGGCGCTTCAGGTAAAGCTCGGTGGCGATACGCATGTAGAGGTCGATGTCCAACGAATTGTGGTGGGTGATGAAGGGACGTGCACTGGCTCCTCCGGCAATGCTCTGCAGGATGGGAGTCTCCACCTCGGTATATCCAGCCTCGTCCATCACGGCACGCATGGTCTTCACGATGGTCGAACGCTTCAGGAAGGTCTCCTTCACACCATCGTTCACAATGAGGTCAACATAGCGCTGACGATAGCGCAATTCGGGGTCTTCGAACTTGTCATAGGCCACACCATCCTTGTACTTCACGATGGGCAGGGGCTTCAAGCTCTTGGCCAATACGGTAAGTTTATGGGCGTGCACACTGATTTCACCCGTCTGCGTACGGAACACCGTACCTTCCACACCGATGAAGTCACCCAAGTCCAACAGGCGTTTGAACACCACGTTGTACATATCCTTGTTCTCCTCGGGACAGATGTCATCACGGGTGATGTACACCTGGATGCGTCCTTTGGAGTCCTGCAATTCCACAAACGATGCCTTTCCCATCACACGGCGGCTCATGATACGTCCGGCAATGGACACCTGACGCGGCTCGTCTTCATCCTTGAACTCTTCGCGGATGTCGGTAGAAAAGGCATTGGTTACATACTCAGCTGCGGGATAGGGGTCAATGCCCATGTTGCGCAGTTCGGCCAGACTCTGACGTCTGACAATCTCTTGTTCACTCAGCTCTAAAATATTCATATTCTGATTTCGATGTATTTACACATGCTGTCGGGACACATTTCCCTAATTTGGTGCAAAAGTAAGAAAGTTTTCGTAAATTGCCCAATTTTAATGGAATTATGTGACGATAAAACAGAAAAACGCCCTCTTTCCCCACATGGAAGGGCTGATAGGCAAGGAGTACATCCCGAACGTCCAATGCGCTTTTTTGTCATGCGCCCCAACACGGAAAAGCAGAAAGAAGGAGGGAAATGCCTGTTGTTTGCAGAATTTTCAATAACTTTGCACCACAAATTATAAAGTGATTCATATCTAATGATGCCTATAGCCTCGATATTTCCGATAACTGACCCCACGTGGATATTCTTCCTCGTGCTCTGCATCATCCTGTTTGCCCCAATTCTGTTGAACCGACTGCACATCCCGCATATTGTGGGCATGTTGCTGGCCGGAGTGTTGATAGGTCCGCACGGATTGGACCTGCTACAACGGGACAGCAGTTTCGAGATATTCGGAAATGTGGGACTACTATACATCATGTTTCTGGCGGGAGTGGAGATAGACCTGGCTGACTTCAACAAGAACAAGAACAAAAGTATCGTATTCGGTCTCACCACATTCCTGTTCCCCTTCATCATCGGAGGAGTACTTTGTCACTATTGTCTGAACATGGAGTGGGCCGGTTCGCTGCTGGTAGCCTCGATGTTCTCATCGCACACGTTGGTGTCATACGCCATTGTCAGCCGATACGGTCTGAGTCATAACCTGTCGGTAAATATGGCCGTAGGAGGAACCATCATCACGGACACCCTCTCACTGCTTGTATTGGCGGTCATCTCACAACTGGTACATGGGCATAACGACCCACACTTCTGGATAATGATGGCAGTGGGAGTACTGCTCTTCATCACGGGAGTCATCTACCTGTTCCCACGCATCGCCCGTTTCTTCTTCCGCACTTTCAATGACCCTGTGCAGCAGTTCATCTTTGTGATGGCCATGCTGTTCCTTGCTGCCATCGGTGCACATACGGCCGGACTGGAGGGAATCTTGGGGGCCTTCTTTGCCGGCATCGTACTGAACCGGCTGATACCTGCAGGTTCACCATTGATGGGGCGCATCGAGTTTGTGGGCAACGCCATCTTCATCCCCTACTTCCTCATCGGAGTGGGTATGCTCATTGACATGAGTGTATTCGTAAAAGGTATTGACGCCATCATCGTGGCGCTGGTAATGGTGGTGGGTGGCACACTGGGAAAATACATCGCAGCCTGGATTCCACAGAAGATATACAAGCTACACAAAAGCGAAGGAATGATGCTTTTCGGGCTGAGCGAGGCCCACGCAGCCGGCACACTGGCCGTTGTGATGGTGGGATACGAACTGGGGCTGTTCAACGAAACGATACTGAATGCCACACTGGTATTCATCCTGATGACCTGTATCATCAGTTCGCTGGCCGTAGAAAAAGCTTCGCGACAACTGGTATTGAACGACGACCAGAACTCACAACCGACCACCAAGGGAGACGATGAAAAGATTATGATTCCAATGGTGGCCAACCAGAATGTGGAGAATCTGATACAGGTGGCCATGATGATGCGCAACCCGAAGCTGAACCGTGGACTCATCGGCCTGAATGTAGTGTATGACAACAGCAGTCCAAAGGCTATAGAAGAGGGGCGCAAATGCCTGCAAAAAGCGGAGAAGATTGCAACATCAGCCGATGTAAGGATGCAGACACAAAGCCGTCTGGCAACCAACTTGTCCAACGGCATCGTACATGCCCTGCGCGAGAATGATGCCAGCGAGATGATTCTGGGTATGCACAAGCGGGACAAAGAGGGCGACACCTCGTTCTTCGGACCTGTCACACTGGGACTGTTGGCCGGTACTTCACGACAAATCATACTGGTACGTCCTACAATGCCAATGAATACCTTGCGCCGTATCCATGTGGTGGTGCCGGCTAAGACTGAGTTTGAAGCGGGCTTCTACCGCTGGGTGAACCGCCTGTCACGCATGGCAGGCATATTGGGATGCCGCGTCATCTTCCACGCCCATGTGCGTACATGGAATGTGCTGTCGCGCTACCTGGCGACCTATTATCCCAAGATACGGGCCGAGCATGTGGTCTCTTCGGGTAACGACGAACTGAAGAAAATGGCTTCGGAGGTGAAAGACGACCACCTGCTGGTGGTTGTGTGTGCACGCAAAGGAAGTGTGTCGTACAGACCTGCTTTCGAACACATACCGGAACAAATCGAAGAGTTCCACCCGGACGTAAGCCTGATGATGATATTCCCCGACGAATATGTCGAAGATAAAGAGTCACCGACCCTATTCACCCAACCCATGACTGCCAACCATCAAGGATACGAGACACACAAGGGATGGCTGAGTACACTGATGGAGAAATGGAAGAGAAGAGGATAGCCCCCTTCCCTCCTCCCAAGGAAAGGAATCACAACTATGCCAATATCCTATCACATCATGGACAACAATAACAAATCACAGGCCCCCTCCACTTTCGAAGGAATCAAAGAAGCCCCAGAATGGCAACAACGGACCGAACAACTCTTCGGTAACGAAAAGCATAAGAGCCTCTGCTCAGCCCATGTCCTAGTAGTGGGCATAGGAGGTGTGGGGGCCTATGCGGCCGAGATGCTCTGTCGGGCAGGCATCGGACGTTTGACGCTGATAGATGCCGACACGGTGCAACCCAGCAATATCAACCGCCAGCTACCGGCACTGCACTCTACCATCGGACTTCCGAAAGCCCAAGTAATGGGCGAACGGTTCCGCGACATCAATCCCGAGGTGAAACTGGACATACGGATACAGTATCTGGAGCCGGAGAACATCCCTACCCTGCTGGATGAGGCAAAGCCGGACTTCATCGTGGATGCCATAGACACCATACAGCCCAAATGCCACCTGATATGCGAAGCATGGAGACGACGCATACGTATTGTCTCCAGTATGGGAGCCGGTGCCAAGAGTGACATCACCCAGATACGACAAGCTGACTTGTGGGAGACCTACCACTGCGGACTGGCCAAAGCTGTACGCAACGGACTGAAACGGATGGGGATGAAACGAAGTCTGCCCGTTGTCTTCAGTACCGAACAGGCAGACCCCAAGGCCGTCATCCGTGTGGAAGACGAACGCAACAAGAAGTCAACCACCGGCACTGTCAGCTATATGCCCGCAACCTTCGGATGCTTCTTGGCGGCGTATGTGATAAGGGAGATAATGAGGGAGTGGGATATTTCTTTAGGAGTGTAGGAGGCAGGAGTGTAGGAGTGTAGACAATAGCTTTCAGGAGTTACAGGAGTTCAGGAGTTACAGGAGTTCAGACAATAGCTTTCAGGAGTGTAGACAATAGCTTTGACTATGATAAGCAGGAAGCCCCCATGCAAGCAGCACATTCGTCTACACTTCTAAGCGAAGCGTCACTTCTACACTCCTACACTCCTAAGAACAAAGCAGCACATTCGTCTACACTCCTAAGCGTAGCGTCACTCCTACACTTCTACACTTCTGAAAAAAGCGTAGCGTCACTTCTACACTTCTGTACTCCTGAAAGTTGCGCTTGCGAAACTTAAAATCGGCAAACAGTAAATGAATTTATGATTGAACTGAAAGGAATCACCAAGAGCTTCGGCTCACTACAAGTATTGAAAGGAATAGACCTCACCATCGAGAAGGGCGAGGTTGTCAGTATCGTAGGCCCTAGTGGTGCGGGCAAGACCACCCTGCTACAGATAATGGGCACACTGGACAAGGCCGACACAGGCGCGCTCACTATCGACGGTATGGAGGTGGGAAGCCTGAGCGAACGCCGGCTGTCGGAGTTTCGCAACCGACACATCGGCTTCGTCTTCCAATTCCACCAACTTTTGCCAGAGTTTACGGCACTGGAGAATGTGATGATACCCGCCCTCATTGCCGGCACTTCGTCCAAAGAGGCCGACCGACGGGCCAAGGAGATGCTGGAGTTGATGGGACTGTCCGACCGGGCTTCACACAAGCCCAATGAACTGTCGGGCGGAGAGAAACAGCGCGTAGCCGTGGCACGTGCCCTCATCAACCGTCCATCGGTCATCTTTGCCGATGAGCCTTCGGGCAGCCTGGACACCAAGAACAAGGAGGAGCTCCACCGCCTCTTCTTCGAGCTGCGCGACAAGTTGGGACAGACCTTCGTCATCGTCACCCACGACGAGGCGCTGGCCACCCTGACCGACCGTACCATCCACATGGTGGACGGGTGTATTGTGGAGTAAGAGGTGACAAGATGGGTTAAGGGTTAAGGTAGGGTGCCCAATTTGAGAGGGCACTGAAAAAGTCCTACCTTTTTTGTTTCAACATATTAAATATTCTGCAAATCATGGCGAAAGTCGAGTATATTATCTCCAATCCCTCAAGTCGTATGTCTGTTCAATGCATTTCTCTATGTCATCAGGCAATGCCGAGAAGAAATCGTAGCACGTTATGCACTCCACCTGGTCTATGTAATTGACATACTTATCCCTTTTGTTATTGCCAACTTCATTCTTGTATATAAATGGATTTCCACTTTCCTGTCCTATTAATATATATGAATCGGGTAAAAGTTGTTTCTTCTCCCTACCCATTCGACAAAATCTGTTTAATCCAGTTCCATACACCAAATTTAGGAATCTTATTGTCTGGATGTCTTTATTTGATTCAGAACGAAGTGTGATGTTCGCGGATACAGATTACTTCCTGACCCTCTCAAAATAATAAGTAGTTCCGATAGAAAAGCCTCCTTCACTTCCGACTCCAAATTCCATATTTATACGAAACTTGCGGACACCGAAGTCTAGACCTAAAAAAGTGACCTGCAACACAGGATGTACGCACCAATCCTCTTCTGCATTATCCACATAGAAATCAGATTCCATCCACATATGCTGTATGCCTACTCCGAGACCAAACTTTGAATAAAGTCCAAATCCCTTGTTGTCCACCCATTGTCCTTTCACAGTCGGCATCAAATAGAATGAACGGGCTTTAATATCTGTGTCATAAATCCCCCAATCCTCTCTATTATATCCTTCATTACAAACAATATACCCTATTGAACCACCTAAAGCCAAATACCTTTTGAGATGACAAAAGTATTTAACAGAAATACTTGAACCTAAATGTTCAAACCAACCATCTGTAAACAGGTCATATTTGTTTTCAACTCTTTCCACAAATGATGCGTAGTTCGAATTACCTATTGCACTAGCCCCACCAATAGCAATCCCCACCTCGTGGCGATAGAGAGGACTATTTTTAAGTTCTTCAATCCGTTTGATTTCTTTAAACCATTCACTCTGCCCTAAAGCACTCAGGCTTCCCAAAAAGAGAAAGACGAAAGTGTACAGTATTTTATTCATCGTTGTCATCACTTATTTCCGATTGCATTACAGGTTCGTTCTTCACACGCAAGTACACAAATCCATCTATTACAATTTCATTGATACCAACAGGCTGTAGTTCCAATGTATCTTTGATGCCATTTTTTTCAAATTGCAAAAAGACCAAACAGTCCAATGGATGCTCATGTTTATAGACAAAATTACCCTGTTGATGTAATTTCTCTTCAAATATATAGTTTCGTTCAAGAATGAATCCAGTTCCGTCATTCCTGAAACAAATATATCCTATGTCCGAATTGTACCAATTTCCAATAAGAGTTTCAAACTTATCATCGTCTTCGCAAGATGAAAACCACACGACACAGATACAGGCATATGCAACATTCCACAAACAGCTATAAATAAATCTTTTGACCATATGTTTATTCATAACTTATAAATTCTCTGCAAAATTACAAAAAATTATAATACACCTATAAAAAGATGTTTTTTCTTTAGGCTTTATCCTATACTTACTATCGTACAATCTTTCTTATTTCATTCTTATTCCTTAAAATATAAATACCAGATGGCATATTTGCAAAATCCCGTATGTTCAAAAGTCCGACAAATACACCAGATATAGTATAAGCACTATAAATTTCAGAATCAATAGATTTTTCTATGCAAATAAAAACATTTGATGAAGGGATAATTTTATATACTTTATTTTCTATATATACGAGTCCATCTTCTACTCTTACGTCAAAAAATAATTTTTGAGGAGCGGAACCTGGTTGTGTCCAATCATATAAAGCCATATAGCGATATTGATTTTCATTCATACGGCATGTTCCTACATATAAACGATATTCTCCATCCTCCCAATTACCCTCAAAACGACCTCGCAAGGTTTTATGTTCTTTTTGAACTTCCAAATAAGCAAGGTCCTCTAATAATACTGAATCCCCTAAAGAAGAAATAAAACTTCCCGAGTTATCTGTCAATATCAATTTGATATACCCTGTAAAGTTTTCTTCTTCCAAATTCAATATCTCATATAAATTTACTTGAACATTCAATGAATCGTTATTCTTTTTTAGTTCAAGTTCGGAACATCCCAAAGTGTATGGATACAAACTTTCATCCTTTTCATCAGACAAATTAGACACATTTAGTGTTTTTATCGTTTTCATCAAGACATTACAATAAGATTCTGATTTTGTATTCCAGAAACGCAATTCCACTTTGTATTTCCCTGTTGGAATGGTATCTGGAACATCTATCTGAATCCCAACATCTGAATACTGTTGCATATACCGCATAGACTTAACAATTTTATTTCCTACTAAGTATTCTATAGAATCTACAGTAGAAACTAAATAAACATCCAAATGACCGCCTAATGATTTGTAAGACATATTTATACAACTTCCTATAGTCAACTGTAAGGGATTTCCTGCATAGACTGATGATTGTGACATCTTTATATTCGAAGCGGCAACATAAAACATTTGTTCTTCTATTCCATCTTCTGGTTTTACTCCAATAACCATTTGGTGCTCCAAATTAAATCCATCAGTTGCGCCTTGAAGACCATCCTCTCCTGGTGTCAGGTCCATTATTTGATAATATCCATCACAAACACCATCCCATCCCCAATTTACATGATAATCAGGATATGTGTTTTCATTGGATTTCCGATAACCATCAATGACAAAAGAGTGTCCGCCTGAATATGAACTTTGCCCGGCATAATTAATAGGGCGTCCTTCATTCAATTCATGAATCATTATCTGATGCCAATCTTTGGTCGGGCAATATTCACGAATAAGAAATGCTCCATCTTTATCATAACCGAAATTTTCAACATAAGCCGGCAGCACATCATATTGATAAGCTCCACTTCCCCCCTCAGTATCTATATTATAATCCATCTTTACAGACACTCCACAACTATACATTAATTGTGCCACGGCATTAGCTTGTATTTGCGAATACGAATTACCATAAGTATTCCGCATGTTATCCCAATCAAAATAGACCAACGATAAATCTTCATTTATAGAAAAATGATTTGTTGCAGTTATATATTCAACCTTCCCCGTAGCTGTTACCGGATGTTCGTAATACTTCATGACTTGAGCCATCCCTGTAGCAACACAACCTGTCAATGTTTTACCCCGTCCTTTTATTGGACACAAATTATTATACGGAGTGTCTTGTCCCCATTTTATATTTCCCAACAATGGGAGTATTTCATCTGTATTATTTTCAACAGTTTGAACTTCTATAGCTTCATTCCCATTCAGTGCCAGATAAGATTCCGCATAACACGATAGCCAAAAATAAACATTGGAAGGTATATTTTCAACATCAAAAGAACCTGTTTCTGAATAAGCTAAAATTGCAGGCATTCTTTTGTCTGCAGAGACTATTATAAAACCTCCATCTTCAATCATAGGAGTGTATAAATAGAATGCATCAAAGTTCTTAAACTTGTCGTCCTTTAAAAGCATTGAAGATTTTGCTTTCAACTTGAAATCCCCAACAGGTTGTTCGAATGATTCTGTTTTACAGAAATTCTCGATTATTGTAGCTATATTCTCTTTACTACGAACTTGAGAATATGAAACCATATTAAGCAAACCGCAAAGTATAAACAATGCGGTCTGCTTAAAAATAATATTCTTAGTCATGATGTACATGATAAAGGAACGTATGATTACAATTGCACTTTATAGACTTTCATATTTTTACGAAGTTTTTCCACTTCTGAACGAGGAATTATACGTCGTGGTTTATTCCAAGATGAAGAATTGCTTTTCTGAACTCTTGAAAGTGGAGAATAAAAATATTCCTCTTCATCATCTTCTTCTGGAGAGAGATCTTTATACAATGTCGTCAACCCTGATGAGAATTCCTTTGTATCCCTATCTTTTCCCCAACATGCAAAAAATATCTGATCTGATTCCCGAAGATAATTAATATCTTGTGGTCCATATTTATATCCTTCATTTGGATCTTCTGCAATTTGTGGTTTAAATACAAGATGTGCGAACATTGCATAAGTATAATCTGAAGCCATATAATAATAGAAAGGAGCCATAAAATCTCCTTCTACACAAAAGATATAATACTCATCACACCGTTGACCATATTGCCCGACACGACTTGTGGTCACAGTCCAACGAGAACTTGTATAACTCAAATCAAGATACATGTCAGCATACAATGTTTCTTTTTTTGTTGTTATCTCGATTTTATTCATCGGACCATATTTATGACTTCCATCCGCATTATTTTCACTTCCATAAGCAGCTACACAGTAAATAATCTTTGTGTTTTCATCCACCCATCCTGGCAAATATGTATAATCTGTACTTTCATCGTATTCATACTGTTCCATCAACAAATTATAAATATCCCTATCTGTCATTCCTTTGACATCACTTTCTGTAAAAAAAGCTTCACGATAACCTATTGCACCACTTTCAAATGACAAATCTGCAGCAAATCCATCCCACATAATGGTTTCATTACTCAATGTTACACGACAATTCTTTGCAAGTTTAGCATCTTGAACAATAGACAAATTGGCTTTAACTCCAACACCTTCTATTTCCAACACAGTTTCTCTTTCTTCATCTGAGAAGTTTTCTTTATCAACTGTAATTGTTATAGTTGAATTTTTAGAACCGTTCAAAGGAGAAACACGAATCCAATTAGGAACAGATGTTATTTTCCAATCACAATTAGAAGTAATACTTATTTGTTGTTTTTCATTGCCATCAGGTCCAAAACTTAAAGAGGCATAGTTTGAACCATTCACACTTAATTCTCCTACAGCACCGTATTGTATTACACGAACTGTATCTTCAACTGCACCATCACTGGATTTTACGGTCAATTTACAAGTTTGAGTTCCTACATTAGTATTCTTGGAAGCAGTTATTACAATCGTTTCATTATTTTTCCCACTTGCAGGTGAAACCGAAAGCCAACCGCGATTTCCTGTTATAGTCCATTTTACATTACTTTCTACTGAAAATGATTGTGTTTCACCTTCTGCATCAAGAATAATTTCATTCGTGCTTACTTCTAACTTGGGGTCTTCGGGGTCTGGGTCACACGCAACCATTGCAAAAGAACTTAATCCCATGAGCACCAATGTAAAAATGCTCCAAAACTTTGTTTTTTTCATTGTAATAAAAAATAAGTGTCTTGAAGCTCCCCGACAAAACGGATTCTGTTTATTCTTGTTTGTTCATACGGCCATATAAAAAAAGCGCGGGAGCCTGTATCATTACCCGTCCCGCGTTTCGAGGCCTTCGCATTGCCCACAGTAGTCTGAACGAGCAATGCAGAGCCCCACGCCGATATGTATATATGTATCCTATTAGTATCCGTACAAGAAAACTGTACGGATACAACAAGGGTATATATTACACACCCTGGAACATCTACCATTGCAATGTTCATTGGCTACTGTTTGAGAGTTTGCGAAGTTCTGAAACGCCAAGAACAAAGCGTTGATAAACGCCTTTTTCACATGTCTGTGTTTCCCACCCTACCTCCTTCCCGCGAAGGCTTCGGCGCAAGAAACGGGGCAAAGGTACAAAAATAAATGAAAAGTGAAGAATGAAGAGTGAAGAATTTTGTGGAATATGTTGGAAAACACAATTTCAGGTACAATTTACCATTTACAAGGTACAATTTGTAGGTTGATTCGTTCGACGGTGAGACGACTATTCGTTGAAAGGTTGACAGACTTAGAGAAAACAATAAGATTTATTGTGTGTTTCAGATAAAGTTCGTATTTTTGCAGCGATGAGTAAGAATTTGTACATAATCAGTGGTTGTAATGGCGCAGGAAAGACGACAGCTTCATATACCGTCCTTCCCGAAATTCTTGAGTGCCGTGAATTCGTGAATGCAGATGAAATCGCGAAGGGCTTATCTCCGTTCAATCCTGAAAGTGTAGCCATAGAAGCAGGGCGGTTGATGTTGCAACGAATTGAATATTTATTGGATAAGGGTGAAAACTTTTCCATAGAAACTACGCTTGCCACAAAATCATACGTTAATCTTATTCGTAAGGCTCATGAACGTGGCTATTATGTACATTTGATATTCTTTTGGCTTGAATCACCAGAGTTGGCAATCAGACGTGTTGCAGAACGAGTAAGTAAAGGAGGCCACAATATTCCGTTGGATGTTATATCGCGAAGGTATGTATTAGGGATTAACAACCTGTTCAAATTGTTTATGAATAAAGTTGATTTGTGGATGATTTATGATAACAGTCGTACTTCGCGTGTTTTTGTAGCTAAAGGAGGAAAGAATATTGATACAGAAATTGTATCAGAAACTTTGTATAATAAAATCAAGAATTATGTCAGATAAAGAAGTAAAAGATTTTATGGCCAGACTTGATATGGGTTTGAAGTTGGCAGAAAAACGTATGTTGCAAGAAAAAGCACTGCGTGGCGAAACTGTTGTCGTTTATACTGAAGAGGAAGGAATACAATACATCCCTGCACAACAACTCATTGCAGACCGTGCTGTGTCGCAATAATGGGTTCGACATTGAAGCGTTTATTCGTTGATTCGTTGATTCGTTCGACGTTGAGGTGAATATTCGTTGATGCGTTGCGTGCAAGCTCAAAGGTCAAAAGTCAAAGGACTAAGGTCTGATGTCTAAGGTCTAAGCCATCTGTTATCGCCATCAGCCATCGCTATTAGCCATAGCCGGCAGCTGTATTTGTTATTTTCCTTTACATCCACTGGTAATAATTTCCACTTTTCTATTCCGTTTCTATTTCATCAAAGGGGAAAGGTTTGTAACGGGACGATTTTTGCATATATATGCAATGTATAAAGATCGGAAGACAGGAAACGGGAAGTGCGTGTGCACACGTGCTGCTAACCGTGTGCACACGGTCGGCGGAGTTTCTTCAGACACTCTGCTACAGGTTGTGCTTACGGTCAATAGAAGGTGTGCACACGGACAGGAAGGGATGTGACTTAAAACGGGCAAAATGTATATTTATACAATCCGACTGTATAAATATGCAAAACTAACCACATGAGAATCGCATATATGGGCGGAAGTTTTCTTTTGAACGAAAATAAGCAAGAATCCTAAATAGTGGATAAGTGGTTGTATGTCAATACCTAGATAAATAAGCAACAAGCCATGGATGGGGTTGGTTCATCCATGGCTTGAAAGTGGAGGGGGACGATGTTTTTTTCTGTTTCTTTACATTGCGAATAATAAAATATTTACAATAAGATAGGGGGATGACAACACAACGGAAGAATTACCATACAGCATAGAGTGGTACATTGGTCAACTGCCCTTGTTCTTTATAGGGAAGCATGGAGTAGCGGATGGCCGTCAGTTCTTTATTCTCGCCAAGCAAACGCGAGAGGGAGTTTGCACGTACATTCCCTTCTGCTTTTACTTCAATGGGGAGAAGACGTGCATTGCGCTGAATAAGGAAGTCGATTTCAAGGCGCGAACTGTCCGAGTTGTGGTAGTAGATTTGTTTCTGCTGATGGCTTGTCATTTGCTGAAGTACGTATTCTTCCGTCATTCCCCCTTTGTATTCGCTGAAAATGTTGTTTGCTAGCAGAACTTGTACGGCCTCCACGTCAACCATAGCTCCCAACAGCCCGATGTCGAGCAGATAGAGCTTGAATGCCGAAAGGTCTTCGTAAACGGGCAATGGCAAGGCTGGCTTGGTGCATCGGGGCACCTTGTACACCAATCCTGCATCGACCAACCATTTGATGGCCAATTCAAAGTCTGTTGCACGTGCGCCTTTGCGCAAAGCACCGTAGATGAACTTCTTGTTTTCCTTGAAAAGTTGCGAGGGAATGGATTTCCACACCATCCGTATGCGTGGCACCTGTTCCTTGGGGGCATGTTTGGAGAAGTCGCGGTCGTATCCGTTCAGTATTTCCAATTGTATGCGTCTGACTTCTTGTAAGGCTCCATCTTCCACATATCTGGCCACAACTTCAGGCATACCGCCCACGTAGTAATACTGGCGAAGCAAATCCACATACCGTTCATGCAACAGATTCATGGTGTCGAAGTCCTGTTCGACAAGCAGTTTGTACATTTCCTTCTCCCCTTTTGCCAGAAGAAATTCCTCGAAATTCATGGGATAGATATTCATCTCGTTGACTTTTCCTACGGGGTAGGACACTCCACTATGAAGTGAAATGCCCAATAACGAGCCTGCCACAGCCACATGATATGCCGGTGCATCCTCACAGAAGTACTTCAATGCCTCAATCGCTTCGGGAATGTCTTGCACTTCATCCAGAATGATGAGTGTATCTCCCGGAGTTATATCGACCCCAGTCAATGCACGTAGTGCACGAAGGATACGGTCGATATTGAAGTCTTGCTTGAAAATCAGGTTCGCCTGTTCATTCTTACGACAGTTTACGTAAGCTTCCTTTTTGTATTCTGTCCGTGCAAATTCATGCAGAAGCCAAGTTTTTCCCACTTGTCTGGCACCATTCAGAATCAACGGTTTTCTATCCGCCTTATCCTTCCACGATTTAAGTTGTTGTAACACAATTCTTTCCATATCCAAACCACATTTTTCGACACATAAATGCGATGCAAATATACAAAAATCTGCATATAGAACAAGGGGGCGAGCACATTTTTCGACACTTACACAAGGATTTCTCAGCACCTGCTCACCTGCTTCACACCTTTGACGGTGCGGATTTTCTTGATGAGTTGTTCGAGCTTGGAGGTGTCGTCCACCATGACGGTGAGGGTGCCTGAGAAGAGACCGTCGTAGGAGTCGATGGAGATGCCACGGAGCATGAGATGCTGCTCTTTGGAGATGATGGAGGTGATGTTGTTGACAATACCTATATCATCGTGTCCCACCACACGGAGGCGGATTTCGTATTGCGAACCGGCATTCTTGCCTGCCCAACGGGCCTTGACGATGCGGTAGCCGAAGCGCTCGCGAAGCTGTGGAGCATTGGGACAATCGCACCGGTGCACCTTGATGCCTCCACCGGAGGTGACGAAGCCGAAGACGTCGTCGCCATAGATGGGGTTGCAGCACTTGGCCAGGGTGAAGTCGATGCCCTTCAATCCGCGGTCGATGACGAGCACATCGCTGTTGAAGTTCTGACGGCTCTGCAACTCTTCATCGGGTCGCAAGTTGAAGGTGTCGGCACTGCGCACAGGGCCTTCTTCGGCGGCACGTTGCAGAGGGTCGGTCTCATACTTGAGCTGTGCCACATAGCGTTCGACCACCTCGTTGATGTCGAGCTGCTCGTCGGCAATGGCCTGGTAGAAAGGGTTCACCTCCTTGAATCCCATTTTCTTGATGAGGTGCATCATGACGGGTTCGTCGTAGTCGAGCTTGCGGTTCTTCAGCTTGCGCTCAAAGGTCTCTTTGCCAAACTCGGCCTGCCGGCTACTTATCTCCTTCAGTGCTTGGCGAATCTTCGTCTTGGCACGCGAGGTGGCTGCAATGTCGAGCCATCCCGTCTTGGGTGTCTGCGAATTGCTGGTGAGTATCTCTACCGTGTCGCCACTGTTCAGGCGTTGGCGTATGGTCACATTCTTTCCATTGATGCGTCCGCCCACACACTTGCTGCCCACGTTGGTGTGGATGTGGAAGGCAAAGTCGAGCACGGTGGCTCCTTTAGCCAGTTTGAAGAGGTCGCCTTTGGGGGTGAAGACATAGACTTCGTCTTCGTAGAGATCCATCTTGAACTGGTCCATCGCCTTGAGGTTGTCGCAATCGACATTTTCCAATGCTTCGCGGATGGAGGTCAGCCATTCGTCAAGTCCGGTTTCACCCTTCACACCTTTATAACGCCAATGGGCTGCCAATCCGCGTTCGGCCACTACATCCATGCGTTCGGTGCGTATCTGCACCTCCACCCATGTGTTATTGGGTCCCAGCACGGTGATGTGGAGGCTTTCGTATCCATTGCTTTTGGGCACACTCAGCCAGTCGCGCAAGCGTTTGGGATTGGGTTGGTACATGTCGGTGACGATGCTATAGACTTGCCAACATTCCATCTTCTCTTTCTTCACTTCTGAATCGAGGATGACACGGATGGCAAAGAGGTCGTAGATGCCCTCGAACGTGGTCTTCTGCTTCTTCATCTTCTGATAGATGGAGTGTATGCTCTTGGTGCGTCCCTTGATGTGGAAATGGAGGCCAGCCTCCTTGAGTTTCTCCTCGATGGGGCCTATGAAGGCGGCAATGTAGCGGTCGCGGGCCTCTTTGGTGGCATTCAGTTTCTCCTTGATGTGGTAGTACATCTCCTTTTCGGTGTACTTGAGCGAGAGGTCTTCCAGTTCGGACTTCAACTTGTACAGGCCCAGTTTGTGGGCAAGCGGAGCATAGAGGTAAGCCGCTTCGTTGGCTACGCGAAGGCGACCTTCCTCGTCGTCCACGTCGCGAATCTGACGCATGAGGTTCACACGGTCGGCAATCATGATGAGGATGACGCGCATGTCTTCGGCAAAGGAGAGGAGGAGGTTTCGGAAGTTCTCGCTCTCGATGGCCGGACTCTTCTCGTAGAGCTGGTTGATGCGCACCAGTCCGTTGATGATGGTGGCCACGTCGGTGCCAAAGTCGCGTTTCACCTCGTCGGTGGTCACTACCCCACCCTGCACACAACCATGCAGCATGATGGCCAGCAACGATGCCCGACGCATACCTATCTCGTCGGCCACGATGAGCGATGTCTGCAAATCCTTCACGATGGGATTGAGTCCGAAGTTGTCGCGCGACAAGGCATTTGCCTCGATGCAACGGGTCAGACAACCCTTCAACAAAGGCACGTCACCGGGTTGCAAACTGTCGCCTGCAATACGCATCAACTTGCGGTATATCGATACCAACAAAATCCTTTCGGAGGTGGTAAAAAATGTCTGTTCTTCCATATCGACATTGAATTTTGAGGTCAAAGTTACATTTTTTCTCCCATTTATGATAAAAGGAAAAGAACTTTTTGTACTTTTGAACGCATTTTAGTAAAAAAGTGAAGAACGAAGAGTGAAGAGTGAAGAATCCAATAGATGTAAGCCAAACATTCGGCGCTAACTCCTTTAACTCCTAAAAAGGTCATAATTCATAATTAATAATTCATAATTAAAAACCATGTTGACACCTCAAGACAAAGACCAACTGGCCAAGAAAGGTATTTCTGAGGCACAGATTGCTGACCAACTGGCCAGCTTTGAAAAAGGTTTTCCCTATCTGAAACTGGAAGCCGCCGCATCTATCGGCAAAGGCATCATTGCTCCCGAACAGGCCGGATATCTGGCCGCGTGGGAAGAGTACAAGAAAGGTGAAGCCACTATCGTGAAATTCGTACCCGCATCGGGTGCTGCAAGCCGCATGTTCAAGAACCTCTTTGAATTCCTCGGCGGAGCGAACAACGAACCGACCACTGACTTCGAGAAGAAGTTCTTCGACAACATCACCCGCTTTGCCTTCTATGCCGACCTGAATGCTGCCTGTGAAAAGAACACGGGCAAGGGCATCGGTGCATTGGTGGCCAATGGTGAATACAAGGCTGTGGTGGCTGCTCTGCTTGAAAGCGCCGGACTCAACTACGGACAGCTTCCCAAAGGCTTGCTGAAGTTCCATAACTATGAAGACGGCCCGCGCACTCCGCTGGAAGAACACTTGGTGGAAGGTGCACTGTATGCTTCAGGAAAGACCGGACAGGTGAACGTGCACTTTACCGTTTCGCCCGAGCATCGTGCCCTGTTCGAAGCGCTCGTGGCTGAAAAGGCTGCCAAGTATGCCGAGAAGTATGGCATCAGCTACAACATCAGCTTCTCTGAACAGAAACCTTCGACCGACACCGTTGCGGCCGACATGGAGAACAAGCCTTTCCGCAACGAAGACGGTTCGCTCCTCTTCCGTCCCGGCGGACATGGTGCACTGATTGAGAACTTGAACGACTTGGATGCCGACATCGTGTTCATCAAGAACATCGACAACGTGGTGCCCGACCGCTTGAAAGACGAGACTGTGACTTACAAGAACCTGTTGGCAGGTGTGCTCGTGACCCTTCAGAAGCAGGCATTCGAATATCTGCAACTGCTGGATAGCGGCAAGTACACTCAGGAGCAGATTGAGGAAATCATCCGCTTCGTACAGCAGCAGCTCTTTTGCCGCAAGGCCGACATCAAGAATCTGGAAGATGCCGAACTGGTCATCTATCTGAAGAGCAAGCTGAACCGCCCCATGCGCGTGTGCGGTATGGTAAAGAATGTGGGCGAACCCGGTGGAGGTCCGTTCTTGGCATACAACCAGGATGGTACCGTGAGCCTGCAAATTCTTGAAAGTTCACAGATTGACATGAACGACCCTGAGAAGAAGGCCATGTTTGAACAAGGCACCCACTTCAACCCCGTTGACCTCGTTTGTGCGGTGAAGAACTACAAGGGCGAGAAGTTCGACCTGACACGCTACGTTGACAAGGCTACCGGCTTCATCAGCTACAAGAGCAAGAGCGGACGCGAACTGAAAGCTCTTGAACTGCCCGGCTTGTGGAATGGTGCCATGAGCGATTGGAACACTATCTTTGTGGAGGTAAGCCTCGGCACGTTCAACCCAGTGAAGACGGTGAACGACCTGCTTCGCGAACAGCATCAATAAGGTATATAAAAGAAATTAGGCGCGGATTACGCGGATTACACGGATAAAATTATACTATAAATCCGTGAAATCCGCGTAATCTGCGCCTAAAATTTTGGAATGGCCGCAATTCGACACATCTTCTTATTTGTGGCCACCCACATCTCTATCACATTCCCTCAATCAATCGCTTCAATACGACCGTAGCGGAAATCTCGCGATTGGCAGCCTCAGGAATAACAATTGATTGCGGACTCTCAATCACTTCATCAGTCACAATCATGTTGCGACGAACAGGGAGGCAATGCATGAAATAGGCATTGTTCGTGACAGCCATCTGGCGGTCGCTTACAGTCCAAGCACGATCCTTGCAAAGAATCTGTCCATAATTATCCCCCGTGTAAGCAGCCCAATTCTTGGCATAGATGAAATCAGCTCCCTCAAAAGCCTTCATCTGATCGTACTCCACACGAGCATTGCCCACAAACTTAGGATCAAGTTCGTACCCCTCGGGGTGAGTAATCACAAAATCGTAATCTGCCGCATTCATCCACTCAGCAAAAGAGTTGGGCACAGCCTGCGGAAGTGGACGGGGGTGAGGTGCCCAAGTAAGCACAACCTTCGGACGGGCCGTCTTCTTGTATTCCTCGATTGTAATCAAATCAGCAAAGCTCTGGAGCGGATGACGGGTTGCAGCCTCCATAGAGAAGACAGGACGGCCACTGTACTTGATGAACTGGTTGAGGATAACCTCTTCGTAATCGTAATCACGATTTTCGAAACGAGCAAAGGAACGCACACCGATAACATCGCAGTAGCAACCCATTACAGGAATGGCCTCCAACAAGTGTTCAGGCTTATCACCATCCATAATGACACCACGCTCGGTCTCCAACTTCCAAGCCCCCTGATTGATGTCGAGGACAATGACATTCATGCCCAAGTTGAGAGCAGCCTTCTGGGTACTGAGACGAGTACGGAGACTACTGTTGAAGAAAATCATCATCAGCGTCTTGTTGCGTCCCAACTCTACATATTTGAAACGGTCTTTCTTAATCTCAAAAGCTTCTTGCAGGGCAGCATCCAACGGGCCGATATCCTGCACACAGGTAAAGTTCTTCATAATCTTAATAGACCCACCCCTACCCCTCCCAGAGAGGGGTAGGGATAGTCTTTACTTATTATTATATTTATTAATTATTTCCTTCATCTCTTTACAAATCATTTCACTCCCCTCCCTCACAGGGAGGGGCAGGGGGAGAGTCTATTTCCTCACCTGCCCATTTCCCTTGATAATCCATTTGTAAGAGGTAATTTCCTCCAAAGCCATGGGACCACGGGCATGGAGTTTCTGGGTACTGATACCAATCTCGGCACCAAGACCAAACTGGGCACCATCGGTAAACGAGGTGGGCGCATTGGCATAGACACATGCGGCATCTACGAGGCGAAGGAAACGGTCTGCCGTAGCCTCATCTTCAGTGATGATACACTCGCTATGCTTGGAGCTGTTGAGACGGATATGTTCAAGAGCAGCTTCCAAGGTAGGCACAGCCTTGACTGCCATGGTGTAAGAAAGAAACTCGGTGCCAAAACTCTCAGGAGTAGCAGGTTTCAACAGTTCTGCAGGATAGTTTCCCTGCAAAGCTGCATAAGCTGGCTCATCAGCATAAATCAGCACATTACATTGTGACAAAGGTGCACACAGAGCAGGTAAATCCACCAATCGGTCTTCGTGCAAGACCAGACAATCGAGGGCGTTGCACACACTTACCCGACGAGTCTTGGCATTGTTCACAATGGCTTTTCCTTTTTCCAAATCAGCCGCTTTATCAAAATAAGCATGACAGATACCGGCTCCTGTTTCAATAACAGGGATAGTAGCATTGGCACGAACAAAGTTAATCAGATTGCTGCTTCCACGCGGAATGACAAGGTCGATGTAGCCGTTGGCGTGAAGCATTTCAGCCGTAGCCTCGCGAGTAGCAGGAAGAAGCTCTGCCACATGGGGATTTACACCAAAGCGGCTGAGTACACCATGGATGACACCCACAATAGCCCGGTTAGAACAATCAGCATCGCTTCCTCCCTTCAAGACACAAGCATTGCCACTCTTGAGACAGAGCGAGAAGACATCAAAACTTACATTCGGACGGGCTTCGTAGATGATGCCTATAACTCCGAAGGGTACACTTACGCGAGTCAGTTCAAGGCCATTGGGCAACACATGATGCTTCAGTACCCGCCCCAAAGGACTGGGCAACTGGGCCACCTTACGCATATCGGATGCTATGCCCTCGATGCGTTCAGCAGTGAGTTTCAAACGATCGTACTTTGGATCGGACTCATCCATACGAGCCAAATCCTTGGCATTTTCTGCCAAAATATAGTCAGTTTGCGCCACGGCCTCATCGGCCACAGCCAGCAGGATTTCGTTGATGCGGTCGTTATCCAACATCACCAGTTCGCGACTGGCAGCCTGCACTTGTTCAAAAATCTCTTTCATTTTACAAATTATCTTTTTCGTTAGGAGTTAATGCCGATGTTTGAGCTACGAGTTTCAGCTACGAGCTACAAGACGCCAATCACTTAACCGGCATATATTGCAACAGGAAAGACTCTGCCACAGGAAGGAAACGGTCGTGTCCGCGTGCATTGAGGTGAGCCGTATCGGTGTTTCCTTTCTTGGGTTGAAGGAATTTCTTGCGGAAAGTTTCATTACCTATATAGATACCTCCCTGGCGGGCACTGTCAAACACTGGGATACTATAACTGCCACAAACTTCCAACGTGGCATCTACCACTTTCTCAAAATCGCTTCCAATAAAGTCGGGAGCAGTCCAACGGGTAAAGAAGAATATCTGTGCGGCAGGATAGCGGGTTATCAACCCTTCACACAATTCAGCCAAACGACTCTTATATACCTCAATGCCTCCAATAAGAGGCAAACCGGCACTGTCATTGTGTCCACCCACTACGACTACATAATCAAGCTGTTCAGGCAAATCTTTGTAACGCACATACATGGCCGGTCCCCATTGCTTACTGTTATAAGCCACGTTACTGCCATTGCGTCCGTAGTTGAAGTAGGTCATACCATGCTTGCGGGCGAATTTGTATTGCCAGGTGAGCATGGCGGGTTCCCGATGATTACGGACATAACTGTCTCCCAGGAAAGCTATGCGCTTGCCGGCCAAAGGTCCCTCTTCTGTTGTCTGTACTCCCTCGGGGGCATAAGCCACCTTCAGCAGGCGGTCATACACCTGTATGCCCAAGTATTCAGCAGCTTTCGCATCGAAATGCAAACGGTCGCGCTGAAGACCAGCTTGGCTCATATCAATCAGGTATAAATTATCATCTTCGTCAGCCAACCGTTTCATAGCCTCTTCAACCTCCGCACTATAGCATTTGTTACTACGGGCAATGGTTCCCATAATGACAGGCAACTGAGAATAATCCTTACCCGTCTTTTCGGTCAGATGACGACGGATGTAGGCAAAGACCGCCTTCAGATTCTTATAATAAGCCTTTCCTTGTCTATAGTCACTTTCACCCTGGTGCCAAAGGAGGGCATCAACCTGATAACCATCTTTCAATGAAGAAAGGGTATTGTCAATACAAGCATCAATCTGCCGGGTAAGGGACAAAAGGAGCGAGCGACCACCTTCAGCAGTACTACGAGTACGCTTCAACCATGCCTTATTGGCGCTCCAATGAGCACTATTATCAGCATCTTTATCAACAGCTACGGAAGTTCCGCCTACAGCCCATTTGATTACATAAAAAGGATCGCGGACCATTTGGTCAAGCCACAAATAGGTAACAGCATCGTATGCCCACGAATTCTCTACTCCCTGTTTGGTTGCTTGGGGCCAAAAACGTTCGAACTGACCATCCGTCCGATTTTGAGAGATGTGACAAAAACTGTATGCACCACGCTGACAGGTGGTGGTGTCTTTGGCCAAAGCCTTAATGTATGCAGGCAATTCAGCATTAGGACATCGGCCATCGGTATTGGATTGCCCGGCGGTAATAATCACCCGAGCGGGACGACCCGCCATAAGAGACAGGCTACAAATGACGGCCAACAAGCTGATATAAAATCTTTTTGCCATAAAACAGAATTTATTCCAAATAGAGATAGTCATAATGAATCAACGGACGCTGTCCGTGCTTGCCAGCCACACTGCGGGCTTCAACGGCATCGCAAGAGACACGGCCAACACCGATGCGAACACCATGAGCATCCATCAAACAGACGATGTCGTCCTTCTCAAAATCTCCCTCAATGCGGGTAACGCCTACGGGAAGCAGACTCACAGCCTGTTCACCGGTAAGCACCTCCACTGCACGCTGATTAAGGTGAATCTCTCCCTTGGCAAAACCCTCGGAGTGGGCAATCCACTTTTTCACACTGCCCAATGCTTCACGATTCGGTTCAAAACGGGTACAGAGCGTTCCCTCAGGGTCGTGCATAAGACTGACCAAAATATTGTCGCGTTTGCCATTGGCTATAAACACGGTGATACCCTCGTCGGCCACTTTGCGTGCAATGTTGGTCTTGGTAATCATGCCTCCACGGCCGAATCCGGACTTTTCGGTCTGTATATACTCCGTCAAGTCCTTGCCCAACTCCACTACAGGGATAATACGGCTGGCAGGATCGGCAGGCGAACCGGTAAATATACCATCAATGTTGCTGAGGATGACCAATGCTTGGGCATCCATCATGGAAGCAATAAGGCCGCTCAATTCATCATTATCGGTGAACATCAGTTCCGTTACCGAAATGGTATCATTCTCGTTCACGATGGGGATGACTCCGTTCTCCAGCATGACCGTCATACAACCACGTTGATTCAGATAGTGACGACGCGTGCCGAAATTTTCCTTCATGGTCAGCACTTGTCCTACGGGAATATGGTGTTCACGAAAGAGTTCGTAATACCGGTTGATAAGTTTGGCCTGTCCCACGGCGGAGTAAAGCTGACGTTGCTCCACGCTGTCCATTTTTTTGTCGATATGCAACTCGCTACGCCCTGAAGCTACGGCTCCTGAAGAAATGAGAATCACCTCGATGCCCTCACGTCGAAGTTCGGCTATCTGATCCACCAAAGCCGACATACGGGTGACATCCAGTGTGCCATCCTTCCTCGTCAACACGTTGCTGCCTATCTTTACGGCTATCCGTGTAAACTGACTTTTCATGACTCCAAGCTCTTCTCAATCATCTCATCGGGGAGACTGTAGTTCATCAAGTTACCCGCCAAGTACTGGTCGTAAGAAGCCATATCAACCAAACCGTGACCGGAAAGATTAAAAAGGATAACCTTCTCTTCCCCTGTTTCAATACACTTCTTGGCTTCACGTACGGCGGCAGCGATAGCATGGCACGATTCAGGAGCGGGGATGATACCCTCGGCACGAGCAAAGAGACAACCGGTCTCGAAAGTCTCAAGCTGAGGAATATCAACAGCTTCCATCAAACCATCTTTCAACAATTGGGACACGATGACACCTGCACCATGGAAACGGAGGCCACCCGCATGAATATTGGCCGGAGCGAACTTGTGGCCAAGGGTGTACATGGGAAGCAAAGGTGTATAACCTGCTTCATCAGCAAAATCATATTGGAATTTACCACGGGTCAACTTAGGACAAGAAGCAGGTTCAGCGGCAATATAACGTGTCTTACGCCCATCCTTGATAGTATGGCGCATAAAGGGGAAACTGATTCCTGCAAAATTAGAGCCTCCGCCAAAGCAACCTATCACAATATCAGGATACTCACCTGCCATCTCCATCTGCTTTTCGGCTTCGAGGCCGATGATGGTCTGATGCAAAGAGACATGGCTCAACACAGAGCCGAGGGTATATTTGCAATTGGGTGTAGTACGCGCCAATTCGATGGCTTCGGAAATAGCTGTACCGAGCGAACCTTGATGATTGGGGGTCTGCGTCAGAATATCCTTACCGGCACGGGTGGACATCGAAGGAGACGGGGTGACCTGAGCACCAAAAGTCTGCATAATACTGCGACGATAGGGTTTCTGCTCGTAACTGATTTTCACCTGATACACGGCAGCTTCCAATCCAAAAAGTTTGGCAGCGTATGAAAGGGCGGCTCCCCACTGACCGGCACCAGTTTCAGTAGTGACGTTGGTCACTCCTTCCTGTTGGCAATAGTAGGCCTGCGGGATAGCAGAGTTGAGTTTGTGAGAACCGATAGGACTTACACTCTCGTTCTTGAAATAGATATGTGCAGGGGTACCCAATGCCTTTTCAAGGCCGTAGGCACGCACCAGTGGAGTAGAACGCCAATATTTATAGTACTCGCGCACGGGTTCGGGAATTTCAATCCAAGCATTCTCCTGATCAAGTTCCTGATGACAAAGCTCCTTGGCGAAGATAGGATAGAGATCTTCTGGCTTCAAAGGTTCCTTTGTCTGAGGGTTCAGAGGCGGCATGGGCTTGTTCACCATGTCGGCCTGAATGTTGTACCAATAGCGGGGTATCTCGTCCTCAGAGAGGAAAAATCTTTTCTGTTTCGCACTCATATTTCTTTCATTTTGTTATTTGAAGCCGCAAAAATACATAATTATGTTATCATAGACAAGACTTTTGCGACATTTTTCACTTTTCCAGTAAGGATACAGTCACTCTACGCAACAAGACACCCCTCACATGGTCAACAGACAGGTGGCAGATTCACACTGAATATCCTAAAGCATCCGTCCGGACAAGTTCTAAAAAGAACAATTCACAAGAGAAAAAGGACAGCGGAAATGTCTCGCCGTAGTTAATTCTTCTGAAAATACCTTTCAATAGGGATTTCAGGACAGAGGAGGGGAAAAAAGGATAGGGAAAAATCCAACTTTTAGTACGACCTTTGCGTTGTCATAAACAAAAAACAAAGGAGGATTGAACGATGAAGATGAATCTGAAAACCATTATTGAGGACAGCAACCGTATCTATGGACAGCTGTCGCAAGGAATCAAGTACCTGTACGATGAATTGCAGGAAATCACCCGCATGGACGACACACAGCTCTGTTTGGCCATCTGCCAACTGCTGCGCGACGGACGCATCTGCCGCAGTCAAGAGGATAACCTGATATACTATCTGAAAAGAATATGAACGAACGAATCCATATCCATCCCAATTACTGGATGTACAGGAAATTCATAGAGGCCGTTCCAAAAGGACAGTACGAGAGAGAAAAAACATTCTGCAACCACCGCAATACCGTAGAATGGGCGAAGTGGGGAAATCTCGACGTAGTGATCAAACAATACAAACGGCCAACATGGGCCAACTGTATCATCTACTCCTGCCTGCGAAAGACTAAAGCCCGACGGGCATACGAATATGCCGAAGAGCTGTTGAAGCGGGGATTCGACACAGCACGTCCCATTGCTTACATTGAAAGAAAGAAATGGGGCATCTTCCATACGGGATATTTCATCTCGGAGCTGCTCCCCTATCCATTGATGAACGATATTCCCCAAATGAATCTGCCCAAAGAAGAAAAGGAACTGATAGCATCCGACTTCATCCGCTATACAGCCTGCCTGCACGAAGCCGGTATCATGCCTAAAGACTACAACTCGGGGAACATATTCTTCTACAAAAGGGGGAAACACTACCACTTTGCCTTGATAGACATCAACCGCATACACATCGGCAAAACGCCGACGGAGAAAGATTCCGCTCTGTTCTTCGAGCAAATGGGGCTGAGCATCAGTCAGGCCATTGGAGCTATTGACCAATATGCCACCCTACGCGGTTTCGAAACCGACCGATGCATTTTCTTCATCCTGTTACACAAACTCAGAAGACGCATTGAGAGGAGTTTCAAACATCATGTGCTACACCCGCTGAAAAGGTTTGCATAAGTTTTTAGGCGCGGATACGCGGATAAATGGGTTTAAAGTTCAAGGATCAAAGTTTACCAATAGGTCATAATTTATCCGTGTAATCCGCGTAATCCGCGCCTAAAAATGACTATTTATCTCTGTAACGTCACACCCAACAGACCAATGACCACATCGTTGGAGAGAGCCTCCACTTGCAAGTGCTTCAACTCCTTCTGGCCATCAAGCGGGAGGTCGTAAAGTGTAGCAGCACCACCTTCGAGCACATTGCCAAAGATGCCCGTACTATTGAGGTCAACTGAATGGGCGGCATCTTGTACATCGCGTCCCAGTTCGGCACTGAGCGTACGGCTTACCAGACCACTCTTCAAGTGCAGACGATAGGGGCGCTTGGCCTTCAAGCGGAAAGCAAGACCATCGTCATAGAAATCCTGTTCGATGGGAATCCAGCTCTCGGGATTGATGAGCAGGAGCGAATCGGCCGAATCATCCGTATAAGCTACACGCACCACACCATTCTCAATCTGACTCTGCATGGCATTGGTGCTACCGGCCATCATCAGATAGATGCGGTTGGCCTTACCCTGCAAAGGAATCGTATTCACCGAGGGGAAGTTGTCCCAAAGCGTGGTGAACACAACATTGTGTCCCTTCACCGGTGTGAGGAAAGGCACACCCACTGAAGTGTTCAGCGTCTCAGCCACACGCAAAGCAGAGTCGTTCAACTCGAAAGTAGCCTGCGGATGACACCATTCACCAATGCCCTGTACGGGAATTTGCAACGTAGTGCGCTCAGGACGCGGAGAGAAATAGCGCGGTTGGAAAAGGTTGGTGAGCGAATCGTTCACATACTCGACCAAAGAAACAGGCTCCAACTTGTCAGCCTTCACATGCTCGAATTGGGAAGAGAGGATAGAATACAGCAGACCCTCCCCCTGCCCCTCCGCAAGGGAGGGGAGTGAAATGTTCTGCCCATTATTCGTTGAAGTATTCACTCCTTCCCCTTGGAGAAGGCCGGGATGGAGTCTGCCACTCCAAGCCAACTCCACCTTCAAATCATACACATTCTTAGCAGGAATCACCACTTCTATCATCGGATAATCCACATAACCGGGAAGTTCGCGCCAGGTGACAACTTTACCATTCACCTTGGCTTCGTCCAATGTTTCGCGATAAGCACGCACTTGAAGGAGCAACGTATCTACACCAAAGTTCTTGTCCAAATGGATGCGGTAAGAGTCACCTTCTCCCTTGTCAACTCTTTTATAAGCATACGCAATATCCGGTGTCTTCAACGAAGCCTCCTCCCATGTCTTGGGGAAACCGGGACGAAGCACCAGGCGACCAGCCAAGCGGTCGGGAAGCACACCATAAAGTCCCTGGATATAGACACGTGAAGCTACACCCACAGGGTCACCAAAGTCGCGATAACACTCGGCACGCGCCACGTCGTAGTGCGAAATCTGTCCGAAATTTCCAGGGCTTCCACCCAAGTACATACCATCGAGCATCGAACTCTTCAACAGGTGGTAACCCGCTTCGTAACGTCCGGCCATCCAATAGACAAGAGCTGTGTGCATCACTTCGGCAAAAGCCACATTATTGATACTCCAAGCATACGGCTGCCAGTTAGTGGTAGAGATGGTGGCATATTGCTCATATCCGAGGCCATCAGCCTTGGCATCAAGTCCTTCAGCCACTACGGGAATATGAGGTATTTCATTATCCACGTACTGTGTTGCGCGATAACGCTGGAGGGGCGTACCCACTTCGCTGTCAATCGTGTGATAGATGGTCCACACAGCCGGACTCTTGTGCAAGCGCTGGTGGCCCATCAGGTCCTTATACTCTGCCCATACACCTTTGTCCTCCATCCATAAGGTCTCGTCGATAGCCTTGTAGATGCGGTCGGCCTCGGCCTGATAATGAGCAGCCTTTTCAGACATACCCAATCCCTTGGCCAGGCGGGCAGCCATGCGGTTGGCACGATAGTTGAGAGCAGTTGAGTGAGTGGCCGCACCACCATTGTAATAAAGAGCATCGCTTGCCCAAATGCAACAATAGGCATCGTAGAGGCCGTCACCATCGGGGTCGAAGTTGCGTTTCTCCCAAGCCAAATGGCGCTCGATGACGGGCCAAATCTCACGCACATACTCCCAATCGCCTGTCCAGTTGAGGTGCCACAGGAGTTCGTCCATGTAGTTAAGGTTCATGTCGTAGTGGTGCATCTGATTGTCGCGGTTCGGATTGCGACAAATGTATCCGTTGCTGTACATCTGTGTACCCCATTTCTTGACCGCACGCGCCAGGTTGAGGGTTGAGTCCTGCATGGGGTGCTGATAAATGGGCTCAACGTCTGTCACCTGAGAAGCAGCATAGGCATTGAAATGCTTACGGGCGCGGTCGTGCCAACCAAGGGCATCACCGGCATAAGCCGCACGCCATCCGGCCAACGGCATACGCCAACCAATGGCACCGTGGAGCCACGTCGTACCGTCCCACACACCATCAGCAGCTACGGCCAACGCACCACCTACGGTATTGAAATAGGGGTCGGGAGTAGTGAACTGAATACGTCCGGCCAACGCTGCACGCTGGGCTTCGGCCTTGGCAAAAGCCTTGTCGATGGCACTTCCATTGTCCGAGAGGCCAAGCATAATGTAGTAATCCTTTTCTCCCTTAGCCTCCAAAGGAAGAGAACCAAGGAGGACAGGATGCTCAATTGATGTTTCAGCTGCATTATCTACGATACTATTGTCTGAACTCCTGAACTCCTGCAACTCCTGAACTTCAGACAAATTCCTCACCTCATGCACTGCTCCTTCGGGGAAGAATCCATACACCGTGTGTTGTCCATACTTATTCTTGATGGACTTCACACTGAAATTGTTATCGGCAAGGGTATATTCATTATCCTTACAATATTCGGGAAGCAGGTAGAAGCAATCGTCGCGGTCAACACCCATATCGCCTTCGCGACTGAAACGCTTGTTGGCCACGCCGCCAAACTTCCATCCAAGAGTGGCCTCCTCGGGCAATCCGTCAGTAGTAATCTTCCACACACCGGCATCCTCATCCATCAAGGCAAGCACCTCCATGTGGATGCTGCCCTCACCCAAAAGCGGATCAGTAATGTGATAGATGCGCTTACCAGGGCGATAACGGCATTCGATGCGCTCGGCATCGTTGAGCGGAAGCACCTTCTCCCCCACCTTCACCGAGAAAGTGAGGTTACCACCCATACGGGGCAAATAAAAGGCAAACTCAGGCACATCACTCGTCTCCACACGGAAGCCCGTATGTCCACCATACAAGGCACGTGTAAACCGGCGGTCGCCATTCACAATCACAAAGTCATCCCCATCGGGTTGGTAGCGCACGGTACGCTCAATGGCCAACTTCTCGGAAGTGCAACTTACTCCCATCCCTCCCACAAAAAGGGCGCAAGCCAATGTGTAAATCAGTTTTTTCATAATTAGTATATATTTATTGTTTTTCTCTTTATTCGGATTCATTGGAAACCGCATATCCATTTCAGATATTCGTCACGCCAACTTTCCTTGAATTCTATATTTTGAGATTCTTGGGTCATGGTTGTAACTTTTTATAGCGTTATCTTCATTTCTTCTTTGCCACATACCTTTGTTGTGGAGAGTTAGGGACATCAGGAATTGTTCTTTCCAAGAGACCAGAATCAACAAGACTATTGATGAATTTCAATATATTCTTATGATGATAAATTACCCCAATATGTTCCAATATCTCACGACTACTTCTCGGTACAACACAAAAAGCT
>JAFXDL010000077.1 GCA_017516265.1 Bacteroidaceae bacterium | reverse complement strand
GTGTAAGTAAGTTACCTACAACCGTTTGATGTATTTCAGATTTTTCGTCACTTTGTTCCTCAAAATGACATGTTGTGTTAATCGGTATATTATTCCCTTCCTTTAATAAATGCTTGTTATAAGTATAAAATCTTGATGATGTACTATCTAAACCTATTCAGAATAGGGCTAAAACTATGCGTAAAACGTTTTGGTTGTATAGCAGTAATATTATGATTCTATAGATTTAATGTTGCAGCTGTATAACCGTAATATTACGGTTATATTTTAAATGCTGTTTTACTTGACTTTTGGTGGAAAATGTTGTATCTTTGTATTGAGTCAAAATCACTTAAGCAAAGGCACAGATATGGCAAAATACATTAAACAAGAGTTGCCCGACTTGCATAAAACGGGAGAGAAAAAAGCGTATTACCGATTGAAGACAAGTCGGAATATCGATTTTGATCATTTTATAGAGCATATTTGCAGCCATCACTCGGGTATCAGTAAAGGGGATGCCATACGGGTGTTGATGGATGCTACGGAATCCTTGGCCGAACTTTTGGCTGAAGGATGTTCGGTTACTATAGACGAGTTGGGTACTTTTAAAGCAACCGTTGGCCTGGAACCGGACAAGGAAATGGATGGCTTGGATGATGGGGCACCTAAGCGGAATGCCCGGAGCCTTTGGTTGGATGGGGTGAATTTTCAGCCGGAAAAGAAAATGGTTTGGAATATGAATCGCCATTGCAAATTAGAGAATGGGGGAGTAGCACGCATAAGTCGTTCACCGTTTACAAAGGAGGAGCGTTTACAGAAAGCTTTGGAATACATCGAAAGGGTGGGTATGATACGAGTGAAGGACTATATGTCGTTAGTAAAACTTGCACGTACGGCAGCAACCGGTGAGTTGCGTGCATTTAGTGATGACCCTTCGACGGGTATTGTAGCCATAGGAAGGGCTCCTGCCAGAATTTACGTGAAAAAGGCTGAGTAATAGGCCGATAAGTGATTGCTGAATTTTAGGGTGTGTAGGTAAAGTGTGTAGGTAACTAACTTACACACCTGACCTACACACCTTATCTTGTTGATACTCAGTGGCGAGTGTAAGATGCAAGTAAAATCGCAAAAAAATAATTCTGGATTTGTATCAATGGGCAAGAAAACAACAATATTCTGATACATGCCACAAGTGGCAGATGCGTTCTTCTATAAATGAACAAATCGCCCCTTCATCTGTTTCTAACACAAAACCTAAACAACAATGAAAAAAGGAATTGTCATTGCCTTATCCGGTGTGCTGCTTGCCGGATGTGGAAAGAAAACAGAGAATGTAGTTAGCCAAGCACTCCCCATAGAAGTGGCGAAGCCTGTGGTGAAGAATGTGACACTGACTCGAGATTATCCCGGATATCTGACAGCCGAAACCACCATCAACATCGTTGGAAGGGTAAACGGAACATTGCTATCCAAAAACTATGTGTCAGGGCAGCGGGTAAAGAAAGGACAAACCCTGTTCGTGATAGAGCCAACTCTTTATGAAGATGCCTTGAAGCAGGCCGAAGCATCATTGAAAACAGCGCAAGCCAATTTGGTTTATGCACGTAGTAATTACGAACGCATGAAAGAAGCGGTGAAGAGCGATGCTGTGAGCCGTATTCAGTTTCTGCAGGCCGAAAGCAATGTGGCTACTTGTGAGGCGGCAGTGAGCAATGCCGAAGCGGAATTGCAGACAGCACGAACCAACCTGAACTATTGTTATGTGAAATCGCCTATTGATGGAGTGGCCGATTTGGCTGAGTATTCTGATGGGGAATATATCAATGGAGAAGGAAACCCAGTAAAGCTTACTACCATCTATAAGGATGACCACATGTATTCCTACTTCGACATTTCCGATAACCAATACCTCAGTCATGAATTGTTGCGCGATGCCAAAACAAAGATTTCAGGGAGGAACATGCTGTAACCTTACGCTTGGGGACCGATGGAAGAAAAAGTTGGAAAGGTAAACTGAACTACTTGTCGCCCAACGTAAGCCTCACCACAGGAACCATGCGTCTGCGTGCCGAATTGGAGAATCCGGATGGTGTGCTTCGTCCGGGGTTGTATGTCAGTGTAACCTTACCTTATGCTACGGCTGAGAAAGCTATCTTAGTAGATAATGCTTCCATTGGCACCGACCAATTGGGAAAATTCCTTTATGTAGTGAACGATAGCAATCGGGTAAATCTTCGTCATGTAGAGGTAGGCCAACTGATGGAAGGCAATCAGCGCATCATTACCAGTGGTCTTTCGCCCAATGAACGCTATGTGACCAAAGCCTTGCTGAAAGTGCGTCAAGGTATGGAGATTCAACCAATACTAAAACCTTAAGCTTATGTTCTCGAAATTCTTTATCGAACGCCCTATATTCGCTACAGTGCTGGCATTGCTCATCGTTGTGGCGGGATTGGTTACTCTCGGCATGTTGCCCATTGCACAGTATCTTGATATAACTCCTCCTACCGTACAAGTGAATGCTGTTTATCCGGGAGCCAATGCAGAAACTGTGGCGCAGACTGTGGGAATACCCATTGAACAACAAGTGAATGGAGTGGATGGAATGATGTATATGAGTTCTACTTCATCGGCATCGGGAGCCTATGCACTCACTGTGACTTTCGAAGTGGGAACAGATATTGATATGGCTACCGTTATGGTGCAGAATCGGGTGAGTGTGGCTATGAATTCCTTGCCTGAAGCTGTGAAACAACAAGGGGTGACTGTACAGAAAAAGTCATCCAATATTGTGATGATGCTTACACTGACGGGCGACAGTATTTATAATGGATTATACTTGGCCAACTATGCCAATCTGAACTTGGTAGACCAACTGACTCGTGTGCCAGGGGTAGGGGCTGTGAATGTAATGGGAGCAGGAGACTACTCCATGCGCATTTGGTTGGATCCTGAAGCCATGCGGATTCGTAACCTCAGTGCACAACAAGTGTATTCGGCCATCCTGTCACAGAACATGGAAGTCTCGGCCGGTAATGTAGGACAGCCTTTGAGACGAACTGGGAACAATGCCTTCCAGTATACATTGAATGTGAAAGGTCGCCTTACCACTCCCGAAGAGTTTGGCGAAATTATTCTCCGTATAGAAGATGGAGGTCGCATTCTGAGGCTGAAGGATGTAGCACGCATTGAACTTGGCAGTCAGAACTACAATGTGGTGTCTCGTTTGAAGGGTCAACCAACTGCAGGGATTGCTGTATATCAGCTTCCAGGTTCCAACTCTCTGGATGTAGCCAAAGGAGTAAAGGAACGCATGGCCGAACTGAGCGAAGCTTTTCCACAAGGTATTAAATACCAGATAACCCTCGATACTACAGATGTGGTGCACGATTCTATCAATGAGGTGTTGAAAACCTTTATTGAAGCCACTATATTAGTGGTGCTGGTAATGTTCCTTTTCTTGCAGAACTGGAGAGCAGTGCTTATTCCTTGCTTGACGATTCCTGTATCATTAATAGGAACCTTGGCTGTGATGGCAGCCTTGTGCTTCTCCATCAATACATTGACACTCTTTGGCTTGATACTGGCCATTGCCATTGTGGTGGACGATGCCATTGTGGTGGTGGAGAATGTGACCCGACTGGCCGATGAAGCCTTGGCGAAAGGAGAAAAGGTAGACATGCGGAGGATTACGGAAGAGGCCATGGATGAGATTACAGGACCTATTGTGGGTGTGGTGCTGGTCTTGCTGGCTGTGTTTATTCCCACTACACTGGTAGGGGGCATATCGGGACAATTGTACAAGCAGTTTGCCCTGACCATTGCAGCGTCTACTGTGCTGAGTGGCCTTAACTCGCTCACCCTTTCGCCGGCTCTTTGTGCCATTCTGCTTCATCCTTCGCAAACGAAGAAGGTAACATGGTTGGCTTGGTTTGACCGTTTCAACAATTGGATGCAGCATACTTACAACCGTTCGGTTAAGTGGATGCTTGCCAGACAAGGTGTTGCCATGACTTCCTTTGCCGCTCTTTCGATTGTTGCCCTGTTGCTTTTTGTCAAATGGCCTACCACCTTTAT
>JAFXDL010000076.1 GCA_017516265.1 Bacteroidaceae bacterium | reverse complement strand
ACTTCCGTAACAGAGGATATTGCCACTCCGCAAAAACTGATTCGAGGTATCCGTCACAAACGTTCGCGCTACTATGATTTGGCAGCAGAGAATGGGCATTTGGAGTTTGTTGATTACAATACGGTGAATAAAGCCAGTAACAAGACCACGCTGAGCAATAAAACGATGGTGGCGCATGAGCATATTGCAGGGCGAATGATTCAGCATGCCCCTGTTTATCGCGATACCATCTATGCACGGGCAGGAGAGACGTTGAACATTGTATTGCCCAGTTCATATACTGATTTGGCTCAAAGTTCAGGAAAATATTACCAACGCCTGTATAACTACAAGACGGACGATATGTTTGTAGAAGATGCAGCTAATGTGGGAAAATTTGATTTGGGAGGTTCTGATCAGGGAACAACCTATACTGATGCGGATATCCGAAAAGCGATGGAAGTTTACGAAGGTAGTATGTTTGCACCGGCTGGTGGTTGGGTGTTTGGTAACCGATGGGGACAACAATTGGTTTCCAGATTCAATTTTACTACGCCAACGGATAGGAATAAATTCAAGACAGCAGATCATGCCATTGAAATAGCAATAGATTATACTGACCTTCCCGATGTGGGCGACATGGGTATGTTCGGTGACCTTACTGAACCCACCTTGGTACAACGGGCTATATTCGTGATTGTCCCGTCTGATAAAATGGTTAAGGATTTGAGAGCCAGCACGGGTGATAAGTTCTTAGAGGTAAAATCCATTTCGTTCCCCAGCATTTGGCATGGATTGTATAAAGATGATTTAAATGCTGTGGCTTTGGATAAGCAGGTGCGAAATTATTTTACTGGAGTACACAATGATGTCAATTTGGATTCACTCGTGATTACACTTACCAACAATGGAACGGGCATTACGCTTGAAAATGGAACCTATGAAGGGAAATTCTCAAATAGTACAGACCGTTTCATCAAATTCAAGTATCCATCAAATAATGAAGTGACTAATTGTGTTACGGAATACATTTATGTAAGGACTAAAGACAATGAAAACATTGCCAAATTCATCCTTGACTTTGTTCCTAATACCGAACTTCGTCCATGGAAGGATATTATGGGACAGGCCACATTGTCACGTTCGCCCATGTATCTGGATAACCATGCACAGTTGATTGACGTATTGGACTTTGACAAGTCGTACCGTAAGGACGGAGAAGCGGTATATCATCCCGGTACTTGGCCGATAGGGGATGATACTTCCATCAATGGCATTGAACGCGATACGGTGGTGAAAAACCCCAGTCAGTTCAATCCTTATCCTTTGGACTTCGACCAGACAACTTTTGGTGCTTACTATCCACGTGCTATTTGGAGCCAATATTCAGTAATGAAACGCTTGCACAGCTATCGTGACAAACCCGAATTTAAGGATGTGAACCAGTTGTATCACGATTATTTCAATACACAGGATGGAACCGGTGACCTGTTGCAGAAATATCAGGGTGGCGGATACTTCATGTACATCGATGCCTCCAACTTCCCTAGTTCTATCGCCCGACTGACCATGGAAGAAAAACTGTGTGAAGGTACCACCATTCATTTCTCGGGTTGGGTTTCGTCTATGGATTTGTCAACGGATTCATGGAATGCACCGGGTTATTTGTTGTTCTCTATTGTGGGTATTGATGCGCGTGGTAATGAAACGGTCATTGAATCTTTCTGTCCTGGTCCTATCCGTGCAGACGGAAAATCGTATGCAGGGGAGACAGTGAAGTATGATACCTATCATACAGAAATCGGTTGGACAGATTCTTACTCCATCTGGCAGCAGTTTGCTTTCTCGTTTGTGGTAAAAGCTGATGTGGCAAGCAAATACGAAGAGTATGCCTTGAAGATTGACAACTACTGCTCCAATACTTCGGGTGGTGATATGATGGTGGACGATGTGCGTCTCTATATCCACAAGGCTGTACCCGATGTGATGCAGTCTGTTCCTGTTTGTTCGCCTGGTGATATGAGCGGTGTGGAAATCTATACCGACTTTGACCAGTTGCTCAGTGCGGTAAATATGCAGAAAGCGAATTCGGAACAGGAGGCTTATAATGGTTATGTGAACAAACAGGTCGGAGGAAAGATTATCCCCACCGCGTGGTATTGCTTCTTGGACAAGAAGAAGTATGACGATGGCATTGCAGCATTGGCAGGTAAAACTCCTACTACAGCGGATTATGATGCCGTCTTTAACAGTGCATTGGTAACAACTGGTGGCGGTACGGGGTATCATAGCTTTACGTTCAGTACCCACTTTGAATCCAATAATGGTGGAAGTCCTTCTTTTGAAAATTCATATACACATACGCCCGGAACATCAAAACAGATAGTCTCCTATGATGCCAAGGCTGGTACAGACGGGCGTATTTATTTCAATCCAAAGGATTATGATTTTGAAGGGTCTTTGGAAGTCTTTCCTTACATGGTAAATTCTAATACAAGTAATGGTACTGGAACTTGGTCTAAAGGAAAACCAGATTGGAATGTTAATAAGAGTGAATCGACTATTTATGGAAGTTATCAAGGGGAAGAGGTACATTATGTAGATTTGGAAGGATATGAAGAATTGCGTATATATCAGACGGCAGGCAAGTCTGTCAGATGTTTCTTCTTTAACGGTGACGATAAAGTTAATACAAACCTGACTGTTTCAGAAAACACCACAGAGATTAAATTTGCGAAAAGTGAAGATGAAACGGGTAAATCTTATTGGTCAGTGAATTTGAATGCCGTTAAGAAGGTGACAGGACAAGTTAAACTGATTGCTATCAAAGCTTTTAGAGCTACAGGTTCAGATGAACAGAATCCTCCAGAAGATGAGGTAAAAGCCACCGTCACCGCCATCAACGTAGTCCGCAAGTCCGTAGAGCTTGAACCGAGCAAAGATTATTACATCGTGTTCCGTGCTTATGAAGGGCAGACAGGAGTGACTTCATTGGGCGGTCCTTCAACGTTCTTCAATATAACCTCCAGCGAGTGTGCTGCAATGAGTGAGTTCCGTCTTGTTCCCAATTCCATGGCACGTTTTGACGGTACGCTTGATTCTGAAGGTGGTGACAAATATTGTGCGGGACAGATTGCAACTCTGAAGATGGAGATGCAGGGATTTGACAGCAACAACATGGCTATCACTTTGGAGGACTTGCCTTACGACTGGTGGATAGGCGACAAGAGCGAGTTCATGACAAAAGCAAGCGATGATCCTGCTTCGCCCAACGACGTGCTGTTTGCCTTCCGTGAAGAATATCCCGAAGCAACCACATACGAAAGTCAGGAGATTAAGGGAACCTTTACTTCTGCATACAAGACAGCGATGGAGCAATGGATAGAAGACGGGAAACTGTACCTGTATAAAACCTCGCAGAATGTTCGTGTAGAGAATACGGGTAGTGACGGTCAGATGGAAATCATGGTGTCGCCTATACTCTCCTTCTTGGAAGGATTGACCAGTTTCCAATATTGCGACCCCATAGAAATCTATATTAATGTGTCAGGCAGTGCACCCCGTGTCAAAGATGGTTTTGTGGGAACTGCTTATCCCATGGACGAAGTGCCCTTGCGTATCGGCTTGGCACAGATTCAGAGTGTGAAGGACGAAACAGCAGATTCGTGGTTGGATACCAGCAACGCGCTTTATATCCCCTTGCGCGACATCAATTTCTCTGGTGAAGCAGGATATACCAATGGATTTGGAAAGAAAAAACATAATTGGGGAATAGACAGTTCTAATACGCTTGACATTGCAGCTGTCTATCTGACCGAAACCGATGATCCTGCCATGGTATCGTACGGTGCTGATGTGGACAGTGTGGGTAATCGTGAATTGCGCTATGTGGGTAAGGTACATGTATTCCAAGCTGCCTTGAATAAAGGCAAGTTCGAGGATTATGTGAAACTGACCTTCAATCCCGATTTTGCCAATAATGCCAAGGAAGGATACCGCTATGTGCTGAAGACTTCGTTTGAAGAGACGAACGAAAGTGGTACAGCCAATCCCTGTCACGGTGACCTCCTTATCCCCCTCTACATTGTGCCAGAATACCAAGTATGGGCAGGTGGAGCCGATGGTAATTGGGCCAATGACGACAACTGGCGCAGGGCGGACAATGGGGAACTGAAGTTTGCGGCAACCGACCGGCCGACTAATGAAACCAATACTACCAGTCAGGGATTTGTACCGATGGACTTCACGAAGGTATTGATGATGAGTGACAGCGTGGCGGTATTGAAGAGTGTGACTAAAGAGAATGACTTGGTGAAGTTCAATGATGCAGATGGACATACACCTGACATCCAATATCACTTGGCTGCCAAGGTTAAGAAACCGCCATTCTCGTGGTTCCCTCAAGATCGTACTTCCGACATCTATTGCGAACCCTTCTACACCAATACAGCCAAAGAGGTGCACTTCGAACCGTACAGTCAGATGCTGAATACGCAGTACTTGACTTATGAACGGGCATGGGTGGAGTACGCACTGGAGTCCGGACGTTGGTACACGCTGTCATCGCCCTTGCAGGGTGTGGTGTCGGGTGATATGTATCTGCCGCGAGGTACGGCCAAGCAGGAGTCTCCCTATTTCGACCCGATTACGTACAACAATACGGACTACACCCGTCTGGCTCCTGCCGTCTATCAACAGGCATGGGACAAGGCTGAGGCTACACTTTATCGGTTGGAGCGTGACCATCTGATGGGTGGAAAGCAGCTTCCGGCAACGGAACTCCTGACGCCTATGGCCAATGTGGCACGCGCCTTTGACTGGAGCTACGCGTACAACGATGTGAAGGTACCCTTCGGAGTCAATGGCTTCTCGGTGAAGGTGGATGTGTCGCGCATTGAGGGCTATAGCAAGGAAGAGGGTGCGAAGGACGTTCTGCTCCGTCTGCCCAAGGCTGACAAGACTTATAATTATTATATGTATGACGACAACACCAATGGGTCGCAAACGGTGGATCTCACTACCACACAGGTGAACGGAAAGAATTTGCGTGAGAATGCCGGCAAACTCTTTACGGATGGTATGCCTGCGGAAGGTATGACTGTCACCCTGACGAACAACAGTGCGGACAATCCCTACTTCCTGGTGGGCAATCCCTTCATGAGCGGATTGGACTTGGACAAGTTCTTTGAAGTGAATACCGGATTGGATAAGAAATATTGGATACTGACGAAGGACAGTTATTCGGCAGGTGTGAAGGATGAGACCCAGAACTGGATTTCAACTGACAACGGAGAAACGGCCGATGCTGTCGCTCCCTTGCAAGCCTTCTTTGTCAAGAAGAGTGCTGGAACGGGTGGAACTTTGAATGTGACATTCACTTCCGAGATGGCTGTACAGTTGGCAGAAGATGCCTTGCAGACCCGTGCGGGTGGAGCGCCTGCTACTTTGCGGCTGACTGCTATGCGCGACGGTGTGGAGAGTCGTGCCATTGTGGTGTGTCGCGAAGAGGCCACCGAGGGATTCTGTGCCGGAGAGGATGTGGAGGCTCTGTTTGACTCGAACCTGAGCCATGCGCCTACGCTCTATACGGCGGCTGGCGAGGTGGCGGCTGCCATCAATGTGCGTCGCACACTGCACGGAGTGCCCGTAGGTATCGGGGGAGAGGATGAGACGGAAGTGACACTCACCTTCGACGGTGTGGAGCAGTTTGGCGAGGAACTCTACCTTTACGATGCGGCAGAGGGAACATCAACACTTATTCCTGCTTCGGGCACCAGCCTCAGTGTGTGTGGCCGCACTACAGGACGCTATTACCTGGTGACCACTCCGTTGGACGGCTCTGCTCAGGAGTCAGTGCCTGTGGTATCGGTACAGGGACGTGTGGTGACGGTACTTTCTGCCTTCGATGAGATTCTTTCCATTGAAGCCTTCGATGCCATGGGATACCGTGTGTATGCCGATGGTGCAGTGGGCAACCGCACTCGTTTCGCACTGCCTGCTCAGGGAGTCTATCTGATAACGGTGAAGACTGCAGCAGGAGTGTTCTGCCATAAGGTGTTGGTGAACTCTTAGGAGGGACCTTTTAGGGGGGGGTGTTTTTTAGGAGGGTATGTTTTTTAGGAGTGTAGGGGGCAGGAGTGTAGGAGGGGAGCTGTTTTTAGGAGTGTAGGAGGCAGGAGTGTAGGAGTGTAGACACCATACCTTGATTAAACAAAATCAAAAGAGGTTTTCGATGAGCTTTAGCGAATAATAGTTTCGACTATGATAAGCAGGAGGACTCCATGCAAGCAGCACATTCGTCTACACTTCTAAGCGAAGCGTCACTCCTACACTCCTACACTCCTAAATAAAGCTCCCCTCCTGCCTCCTACACTCCTAAATAAATACACTCCTAAATAAAGCCCCCCTCCTAAGATTTCCGATACCCCGATGAAGTAAAGGCGGCCAGCAGGTCGCCTTTTTCATTTTTCAGCTCTACATATATATAAGGTACGCGCGGGTGGTTCACCACCTCTGTAGCTTCGGCATAGATGGTTTCGCCCTCCTTGGCCGAACGGGTGAAGGTGATGTTGGCCGTGATGGAGAAGGTCAGTTGTCCGTGACTGTTGGCTACTGCTGCACAGGCCAAGTCGGCCAGTGTGAACAGGGCTCCGCCTTGGCACACACCCCCTGCGTTCAGGTGTTCTCGGGTGACAGTCATGCAAGCCTTTGCTTTTCCTTCATTAACCTCCAACAGTTCGATGCCGGCATTCACCGCAAAGCGGTCGTTCTTCAAGAATTCTTTGATATTTGTCATTTCTCTTAACCTTTTTGCTAGGGTATCCAATTTGATGAACTTACATTTTGCTCTGATTCAACTCATAAGCCTATGAGGTTCAGATGTAACCATAACTCTCCCTCTAAGTTAGAGGGAGTCCCCGTAGGGGGAGGGCGTGTGTTTGTAAAGTCTTCATTTTTACACACTCCTCCGGCCTAAGGCCACCTCCCCTAACTTAGGGGAGGAGTTGTAGTTACTCCGCTCCTTATATCAAACTCACGTTAAATTAGTGCAAAAACAAGGTTCATCAAATTGGAACCCTACCTTTTTGCTTGCGAAAGTACTCATTTTTTGTTGAAAAGTACTGTTAGTAAGCATCAAATTTGTATCTTTGCCCACAAACAAGAAGATATAAATACATTAACCTTATATAATATGTTTAGAAAAGGATTCAAAAAAAGTGTTTTGTGGGCAGCTTTGTTGATTGCGCCCATGTGTATGTCGGCGCAAGAAATGGTGGAAATGACCACAGCACAAGCCAAATCGTATTACAAGAATGTGAGCCGCAGGTGGGTGTCGTGTCACGACCCTTCAGTAGTGTGGGAGCCTACCAGCCAGAAGTATTATATCTTTGGAAGCCACTTGGCACAGGCTTCGACTTCGGATTTGCAGAACTGGACCACCTTTCGTGCTCCTTGGGGAATCGTGCAGGCTGATGGAAGCATCAAGTCGGGGGTCTCCAATGCAGATGCATTCAGAAACAATCATGTGAAGACGATTAAGATTGGCGGGCAGGATGTGGCATTCGGAAATTACGATGTCCATGCCTGGTCAGCAGCTTATGGAAATGGCTACAACATCAATGGCAACCTGTGGGCGCCGGATGTCATCTATGTGGAGAAGATGAAGAAGTGGTGCATGTATATGAGTGTGAACGGCCCTACGTGGAATTCGTCCATCGTATTGCTGACGGCCGACCATATCGAAGGGCCGTATGTGTATCAGGGACCAGTCATCTTCAGTGGTTTCTTCACAACGAACAATGCCACCATCACGTACAAGAATACCGACCTGGAACTGGTGATTGGCGAGCAGGCCACCTTGCCAGCCCGCTATAACCATGGTAGCAATGCTCCTTGGGGCGAGTCGTGGGGCGACTATATGCCACACTGTATTGACCCTTGTGTGTTCTATGACGAGGAGGGGCAGTTGTGGATGAGCTACGGCTCGTGGTCGGGAGGTATCTGGATGCTGAAACTCAATGGAGAGACCGGATTGCGCGACTATGATGCCACCTATCCGTTGACAGGTTCGGGCAAGAACATCAGCAGTGACCCCTACTTCGGCAAGAAGGTTGCCGGAGGCTACTATGTGTCGGGTGAGGCTTCTTATATCGAACACATTGGTGATTACTACTACCTTTTCATTTCGTATGGCGGACTGGAGTCAACGGGTGGATACCAGATGCGTGTGTTCCGCTCGAAGAATCCCGACGGACCCTATACCGATGGGCAGGGACGCAGTGCCATATATGACCGGTATATCCTGAACTATGGAACCAATCCCGACAAGCGCGGACAGCTGATTATGGGTTCCTATGGCAGTTGGGGATTTATGGGCAATGGCGAATTGGCACAGGGACACAACAGTGTGATAGCAGCACCGGACGGCCGTTCGTACCTGGTGTATCATACCCGCTTTGACGATGGTTCCGAAGGACATCAGGTACGCACACACCAGCTGTATGTCAGCAAGAGCGGATGGCTGGTGGCATCACCCTTTGAGTATAGCGGCGGTACAACTACTGATGCTGACATAGCTTCGAAGAACATCGTCCCGACATCGCAAGTACCCGGTACGTACAGCCTGTTGGTGCACAAGTATGCATTGAACCATGCCGAGCGTGAGGTGGCTACACCGGTAGAGGTCACTCTGACTGCTGACGGGAAGGTGACTGGAGCCTATACGGGTACATGGAAGGTGGAGGAGGGAAACAGCTACTTCACTATCAGTTTCGGAGGGGCTACATACAACGGTGTGCTGGTGGACGAGCAGATGGATGTGAAGAGTATGAGAGCTGTCACTTTCACGGCTTCGGCCTCAAGTGGTGTACATGTGTGGGGATATAAACTGCGCGGTGACTATGCATTGGCTTATCAGTTGAACAATCAGACAGAGCCTGTGAAGGAGGGACAGAAAGTTTCTGCTCATCTTGACTTGGAGAGTTTCTTGGTTGGAGATGGTGTGGAGATGACATGGACAAGCAACCAGCCGGATATCCTCAGCGAAACCGGACGTTATAATCCTACGGGATATACCGAAGATGTACCCGTGGAATTGGGAGTGCGCCTGACGGCAGGAAACTACTACTGGCAGAAGCAATATTCCGTGACCGCCAAGGCTGAGAGCTATCCTACGGATGACTGGCAGACGGGCATTGTGGGACATTATTCCTTTGACAGTTCAGTGATGGTGAACAGTGTGGATTCTACGCAACGTGCCTATCAGATGAAGGCCGGGACAAACAAACTGCCTACCTTCCACGAAGATGGTAACCGCAACGGAAAGGTGGTCCACCTGACTGCTGGAGGAAATGGCAATGAGTGCTATGTGAGAATATCCAATCCGCTCTATGAGAAGGAACTGACGGACGGATTCTCCATCTCGTTCTGGACCAAGCGGGTGGATAACAATGTGTGGGATGCTCTCTTCTCGTTCTATAATTCAACGGACCAGTCGCGCCTGTACATGACGGGTGGGGCATACGTCGGTTATAACAACAATGCCGGCAACTGGATTGACTTCAACAATCCGTCAAACTATAAGTCCGTGAAGATATCTTCAGGAAGCTGGCATCTGGTGACTGTGACCGTCAGCAGAAATGCCACCAGCGGAGTGAAAATCTATGTGGATGGTATGCCTGTCAATGATGGTGTCTGCAAAGGTTCGCTGAATGGAAAGAATATTACTACTGCCGGACTGTATGACTACAACTTGCTGGTGGATCATGTGGCCAATAGTTCTCGCCTGTACTTGGGGTATGGCTCCTTCTGGGGTACTCCTGATGTCTATATGGACGATCTGGTTCTTCATGACCGGGTGCTGACCTGGTTGGAAGTAAGGGCTTTGCGCCAGATGATGAGTCGTGTGTACGACATTGGTAAGGCTGCCGGCATCGATGAGGTGCTGATGGATGTGCCTGTAGCCCGTCCGACAGACGATGTCATCTATGACCTCAGTGGCCGTCGGGTAGAGCATCCTGTCAAGGGTATTTACATCCGAAATGGCAAGAAGTTCATTGTCCGATAAAGAATATTTTAGGCACGGATTACGCGGATTAACACGGATAAAGAGGGTGTGTCAAGAGACCGTCAGAAAATAACAATAAAAGAGCGCATTTGTATTTTTGACACACCCCCAAATAAAATATAAAAATCCGTGTAATCTGCGTAATCCGTGCCTAAAAAATAGTATCACACTTACTCCTCTTTATACCATCCGGCATACATGATGTATCCGTTGGCTATCTTTTCGTTAATCTCCTTGCTCTGTTCGGGAGCCACTTTCTTGATGAATTTGGCAGGTACGCCTGCCCATAGTTCGCCCGGGCCTATCTGTGTGTTGGCAAGGACGAGGGCGCCGGCTGCTACGATGGCACCACGCCCCACGTGGGCATGGTCGAGCAGAGTGGCTCCCATGCCGATAAGGGCAAAGTCGTCCACGTCGGCACCATGGATGGTGACATTGTGCCCTACGGATACATCGTCGCCGATATGGATGGTTGATTTCTCGTAGAGGGTGTGGAGCACACTGCCGTCCTGTATGTTCACGCGGTTGCCGATGCGGATACTGTTTACATCGCCACGCAATACGGTGTTGAACCAGATGCTGCACTGGTCGCCCATCACCACATCGCCTACGATGGTGGCATTCTCGGCCAGGTAGCACTCTTTTCCTATTTGTGGGGTGAACCCACGTACTGATTTGATTAGAGCCATATTCTTTTTCTTTTAGGAGTGTAGGAGGTAGGAGTGGCGCTTCGCTCAGGAGTATAGACAAATGTTTTGTTTGCTTGTCACTTGCATGAAAGCAAGACTATTGTCTATACTCCTACCTCCTACACTACTTCATTCCATAAATAAATCATATTTTCTTCGTTTTCTCCTTCAACCACTTCTGTTCTTCTTCTTCGAGGTGCGGAGCCAGTGCATCGAACACACGTTGGTGGTAGGCGTTGAGCCATTGGATTTCATCGGGCGTCATCATGTCGCGGACAATGGGACGTGTGTCGATGGGGCAGAGGGTGAGGATGTCGAACTTGTAGTAAGTGCCGAACTCCGTCTCTTGGTCGGGCACGATGAGCATCATGTTCTCGATGCGTACTCCGTGGCGGCCTGGACGGTAGATGCCCGGTTCGTTGGTCACCGTCATACCCGGAAGCAAGAGGGCAGGCATGTGGTTCATGCGGAATTGGTGGGGTCCCTCGTGTACGTTCAGGTAGGAACCGACACCGTGGCCCGTGCCATGCAGGTAGTTGATGCCCTCGGCCCACATGAATTGTCGGGCCAGTACATCAAGTTGGGTGCCACATGTGCCGTGGGGGAAGTGGGCACGACTGAGGGCAATGTTGCCCTTCAATACTAAGGTGTAGTCGCGACATTCGTCATCAGTGACAGGTCCAAGGGGGATGGTGCGGGTGATGTCCGTCGTCCCGTCCATGTATTGTGCACCGCTATCGAGCAGAAGCAATCCTCGTGGCTCCAGGGGAATATCACTTTCTGGAGTAGGCTCGTAGTGTACGATGGCACCATGGGTGCCGTATCCCGCAATGGTGTCGAAACTGATGTCGCGGAAGAGTGCCTGATACGAGCGTTGGCGTGTCAGTTCACGGTCGGCACTCAGTTCCGTTACCTCTTCGCCCTTTGCCATCTTCTCTTCTAACCACATGAGGAAGCGGACGAGGGCAATGCCGTCGCGCACCATTGCCTGACGGAATCCCTTAATCTCCGTTTCGTTCTTGATGGCCTTCATGGCCGGGATGGGCGAAGTAGCAAAGGTGCATCGTCCTTCATTGATGAGGCGTTGGCACTGGGTGCAGATTTCCACATTACTGTCCGTCGGGAGCAGAATGGGGTAGGTGTCGAAGGTGGCAACTTCGTGATAGAAGTCTGCATAGGGGTGGATGATTACCCCTTCTTCGCGTAAATATTCCTCCACGGGAGAGGAAATTTTCTCAGGCAGGACAAAAAAGTGTGCTTCGTCTGGGGTGATGATGAGGTAGCTTACCGCTACGGGGTTGCAATGCACATCATGGCCTCGGAGGTTCAATGTCCAGGCTATGTCATCGAGGGCAGATACAACGAGTGTCTTCTTCCCAATCTCCTTGCGGATGCGTGTCAGTTTGTCGGCACAACTTTCACCTGCTAGAGGTAACGGTTGCACCTCGACTTCTTCATAGGGGAGCAGAGGGCGCAAAGGCCATAGTTCGTCCCACCACTCTGTAGGGATGTGGGTAAGGGCGATGTTGTATTTTCCTATCAGTTCGTTTGCCCATGTTTCTGCCTGTTCGTGGCTGTTCACCGTAGGGTCGATGCCCACCGTATCGTCCTTCTTCAGTACGCTTCCCAACCAGTCGGTGATAGTGGGTGTCTCAGGCAATTTCTCCTTCATCAGCAGGATGCCTGTCCCCTCCAATTGCTCTTCGGCTTGCAGAAAGTAGCGGGAGTCTGTCCACAGAGCCGCCTCATTAAGCGTGATGACCGCCGTACCAGCCGAGCCGTTGAAGCCCGAAATCCACTCGCGCAACTTCCAATGGTCGGGTACATATTCACTCCCGTGTGGGTCGGTGCTGGGCACGATGACGGCTTGCACACCGTTCTCTTTCATATATTCGCGCAGATGACCGATGCGGTTGCACACCTCGTCTGCAAATTTCCTTTTGTCATTCATATTTATTCCTTTTTGCGGTTTCTAATTTCTCCCTCCAACGCAGACAAATCGTCATTATCCATTTTGTCTGCTTGCTGGGCTGCATAAAGTTTTCTTCGCTGGTTGAATTCTGCATACACCGTATCCACTATCCGTTCCATCTGTGCATTAGAAATAGTACCAGCACCCTTCAAGACATCCTTATTCTGAAAGTTAAGCAATGCGTCTACATTATTACGCCAATAGTTAAATGTCAAATCCTTACGCTCTTTTACTCGCAATTCTGCCGAATCGAGGAACAGAACCGTCAAACGATTCAGCATATCAATTTCATCGTCTTTCAAATAATTCTTAGCCGTATAAATGTCTTGTTTACGAACAACATTTCCATTCCATGAAGTCAAAGCCATATTGGGTTGTGAAGCATCCGCACGACTAACTATAATTTCCGCAGCCGTTTGATGTGTTACGGCATAAAGTAACTTATTCTGAGTCTCGGCAAAAAACATTTGCGTAGCCTTGTCTGTCTTATCATAATCACTACTCAAAGCCAACAAATCACGAACTTTTTGATAAAAACGTTTTTCACTGGCACGAATGTCGCGAATACGTTCCAACAATTCATCAAAATAATCGGGGCGCCCGTCCGGATTCTTCAGACGCTCATCATCCACCAAGAATCCCTTTACCATATATTCCTTCAAATTACGATTCGCCCAAATACGGAATTGTGTACCTCGCTTGCTACGTACTCTAAAACCGATAGCTAAAATCATTTCAAGCGAATAAAACGTAACATTATAATTCTTACCATCCGAGGCAGTTGTTAAGTATTCCTTAATAACTGAATCTTGTTGTAACTCCCCTTCCTTCAGTATGTTAGATATGTGCATGCTGATATTGGGTATAGAGGTGGCAAAAAGTTCAGCCATCTGATTTTGATTCATCCAGATGTTGCCGTCCTTAGCGTATAAAATGATTTTTACTTTACCGTCATCCGTATTATATATGATGATATTACTTTGTTCCATTTCAACTTAAAGTTTAATCTTTTCCAAGTTCTCTAGTTTGATATACAACTCTTCGAAAGAAACCGATATGTATTTCAAGAAGATAAGTCCAAGCACCACATGCTTATGACTCCGCAGCATCTATGTTTTTTACGCAATTTATCTGCAGCTTTCCACAATTGTTTTTCTAATGGTTCTTCTATAGATTCTTTTTTCTTTGCCATAGTATGGTTCTGAATAAATATATCATAATACTGAATTCGACGCAAAGTTATTCATTTTATTGGAGATAAGGGCATGTTTATCTGAGAAAAAAAGAAAATACTCCCTTTTGCCTTTGAATTAAAGACTCAATATTCCTGTTCACTTGCTCTTTCAGTTCTTCAGCCTCCATACCTCGTAGTGTGGCGGCGCGGGCATAGAGTGTGTCTATGCTGAGGTTGCTTTCGTCGCTTTCCATCATCAGGCGGTCGGGGGGGCAGAGGCACAGGGCTTCGTTGTTGTAATGTTCGCCGAAGGAGAGGAAGAAACCTTCGCGGAGGAGTTGGTGGGCCTGTTCGGGTTTGCCACGGAACCCGTGGATTATCCACGGGTCGTGTGGGAAGCGGGTCTTGTGCAGGCGGATGACTTCGTCGAATGCCTTGACACAATGGATAATTAGCGGTTTCTTCATCTCCGAAGCCAGTCGGGCTTGTGTCTCGAAGCCTTCCATTTGCAACTCCATCTTGCCACCACACAGGCGGTCGATACCTGCTTCACCGACAGCCACCACCTGAGGCAGGCTCAGCCAGGGGATGAGGTTACTACAGGACTGGGCTGTATCTCCCTCATCTGTGTGCCATGGATGGAGCCCGATGCTGAGGGGAACGTTCAATGCCTTGCATGTCTCAACTGAGGACGCAAAATCCTTATCGCCAATGGAAAGGCTGATGATGGCTCTTCCGTCTAGTTTGGCGGGGGTGAAGTGGGCATGGATATCAATTATCATTGAGCTTTTTGCTGACGTTTACAGTTCCTTTGGTTCCCTCAGGATGACAGAGGCGGCATGATGGTCGTTTTTTCAAGTTTCGCATTCTATGTTTCCGCATTCTGACGGTCTCTGCCACTCCTGTATTCCTAAAAGGATTTCTGCACTTCCCTCATCACCCTCAAGAAGTTCTCTCCCCATATGCCACGGATGTCCGCTTCGCTATACCGCTCGCTGAGGAGTTGGCGGGTGAAGTTGATGAGCTCTGATGCCGAAGCGCAACCGATGATGCCACCGTCGCCATCGAAGTCGGTGCCGATGCCTACGTGCTCCACTCCCATGATGCAGACCATGTGGTTGAGGTGCTCCACGGCATCGCGTATGGTGGCCGGTGCATCTTCACGCAAAAATCCGCTATAGAGTGTCACTTGTGCCACACCGCCACGAACTGCCAAGGCACGTAGCTGGTCGTCCGTCAGGTTGCGCGGATGGTTGCACAGGGCGCGACTTGATGAATGAGAGCATACGATGGGAGTGCGGCTTATCTCCAGTGCATCATAGAAACTTTTCTCTGATGCGTGGGAGAGATCCACCATCATGCCTGTACGGTTCATCTCGTGTATCACCTGTTCGCCCAACGGACTGATGCCTCCATGCTCACCGTTGCCTCGGGCAGAGTCGCAGAGGTCGTTGTCTCCATTGTGGCAGAGGGTCATGTACACCACGCCACGACGACGGAAATGTTCGACGAGCGACACCTCCTTGCCGATGGCGTATCCGTTTTCGATACCCAGCATGATGGATTTCTTTCCTTCAGCCTTGTTCCTATAAAGGTCGTCAGGGGTACGGGCTATCCCGATGGCCGAGTTGTTATGCTCCACCATCTCTTCTATTTCCGTCAGTATGCGGTTGGCCTTGGCCGTAGCGGCAAGCAGGGATTCGTCGTCGCGCTCCATCTGCTTCAGGTAAGCCACCATGATGGTGGCATCCAATCCGCCCTCGGTCATCTTGTGCAGGTCAACCAGAATCTTCGGGTCGCGGGTGTGAAACTCGATGTGCTGGTCGAAGAACATCGGTGTATCGCAATGCGAATCCAGTGTGAGGATACGTTGGTGCAACCGTCGTGCCTGGCGATAAGATGCCGCTTCGTCCGTCAACCATTGGAAGAGCGGAAGCATCGAGTCATCGCCACAAAGAATCATGCATTCGGGGTGCCATTGTACACCTAACATCGACTTGTACTCCGTTGACTCTACTGCTTCAATGATGCCGTCGGTGGAGTAGGCGCATGCTCTGAATCCCGGTGCAGGCTCCTTCACCGCCTGGTGATGGAAACTGTTTACATGCAGCCCTTCCGCTTCGTCAAAGATACGGCTTAGCAGGCTCTCCGGCTCCACTTCTACGGTGTGCGAGGGGTAACTCCTATCCAGCTGCTGGTCGTGCTTGATGCAGGGGGTGGGGTGTTGCGAATGAATGTCCTGATAGAGTTTTCCGCCCAATGCCGCCGTCATTATCTGTATACCCCTGCAGATGCCGAGGATAGGTATTTGACGGTCAGTTGCCAAGCGGGTCATCAGCAGCTCCTGCCGGTCGCGCCGGTGGTTGATGCTGCTCAGTTCCTTCACCGGCTCTTCGCCCAAGAAGAGCGGATTGATGTCGCCACCTCCCGTCAGCAACAGACCGTCAATGCGGTCGAGGGTGCTCAGCAAAGCATCCTTTTCCTCATAAGGGGGGATGATTAACGGTGTGCCTCCAGCGGCCAGTACCGAACGGATGTATCCGTCGGCCACGGCACAATTGCCCTCACTGAAGTTGCCCGTAATGCCTATGACGGGTTGCTCTTTGTGCGCAGGAAAGGTGCGGTGTATCTCTCGGCAAATAGAATCTATAAGGTAAGAACTGTTCATCATTAAAATGTTGATGTCGGATACTGATTAGGGTTAGGTTACATTTCACCCTCCTCCTTTGCGGAGGGGATGGGGGAGGGGCTTTTTTTTTCACTTTCTCTTCGGGTTCTTGGGAAACCAGCCTTTCTTCACCCGCTCTTCCTGGTCGAACAGCTCCTTGATGGTCCAGAAGGACGAGAAGGCAAATACCCCCAGCAGAGAGGAAAGTATGATGTCGGCTATAAAAATAGAGGTGGCTACCCCTGCTATACCCAATAACAGGAATATCCACCAACATTTGGTACCCCAATAGTATTCACACTTGATGACTATCGGGTGAAAAAGCCCGATAATCAGGAAGGTGCATATACCGATAAACAAACCCGCCAAGTGATATTCGTTCAAGAAATCCATGGTGGTGTTGCTGTTTTAGTCCGTACAAATGGGAATTTCTTTCTTAATGCTTTGGTCGAGCGAGATGAGTGTTTCAGTAGAGACCACTCCAGGGATGCCTTGCATGCGGTTGTTCAGCAAGTCCATCAAGTGCTCGTTGTCGCGTGCATAGAGTTTTACCATCATGGTGTAAGGGCCTGTCGTGAAGTGGCATTCTACGATTTCGGGTATCTTTACCAACTCTTCCACTACACTCTTGTACATTGAGCCTTTTTCCAACTTGATGCCCACGTAGGTACAGGTGTTGTAACCCAATGTCTTGGGGCTTACGTGATAGCCCGAACCAACAATGACTCCCAAGTCAAACAGATGTTGTACGCGTTGGTGGATGGCTGCACGCGACACACCGCATTCTGCGGCTACATCTTTGAAGGGGATACGTGCGTTCTGCGAAATGATTTCCAAAATCTTCTTGTCAAGACTATCTATCTTTTCCATTTGTTATTATTGTAAATTTTTGGTGTGTGTATCAAAAAGTAAGCAAATGTAGGGCTTTTTTTTCATTTACATGCAAAAATAAAGAAAAAAGTGTGTGAATTCTACTATTTTTAGCATTTCGTTCAAATAAAGATGTTTTATAACATGGTTTTTGTGTTGACAAGTTGATACTAAAAAGCCTCTAAATATGGCAAAAGAGAAGGGGCCTTTGTTCTCTCTTTCTTATAGGCTTTGTGAAATCATTGCAGTCCTCATCGTAAAACGTTGCTTTTATGGCAACTGGACTAAAAATATAAATCTATCTGATTATCAATTGATTGTGTTTACATTGGATTTCCAGTATAATGTAAACGGCTTTCTGCTTAAGTGTAAAAGCTTTTGCACCTAAGTGGAAAGCCGTTTACACCTAAGTGGAAAACCGTTTATGCCTAAGTAGGAAACCGTTTATGCTTATGTGGAAATGATTTTAAACTTAAGAAGGAACGGAATTCCTTTGTGCTTGCAACGCAAACAGATTAAAGATGGAATTTTGTGATTGTATACAGATGTCAAAAAGAAAGGTGTGTCAAGAATAAATTTAAGTGTGGATTTATTCCTGACACACCCTCTTGAGGTGAATAGCAGTGCTATATTACTTTACGATGTCGAGCAACTCAACTTCGAAAATCAGTGTAGAGAAAGGCTTGATTTGTCCTTGGTTGCGTGAGCCATAAGCCAATTCCTGAGGAATGTAGAGCTCCCACTTTGAACCAACGGGCATCATGGTCAGAGCTTCTGTCCAGCCCTTGATAACCTGAGTCACACCAAATTCAGTCGGTTTGTTGCGCTTGTATGAGCTGTCGAACTCAGTACCGTCAATCAGGGTACCGCGGTAGTGTACGCTTACCTTGTCAGTAGTAGTGGGGACAGCGCCCTTGCCCTGCTTGATAACCTTGTACTGGAGACCGCTAGGAGTTACCTGCACGCCTTCCTTAGTCTTGTTCTCGGCCAGGAACTTCTCGCCTGCTTCGCGGTTTGAACCGAACTGTGCTTCCATCTTCTTTTCGTTGGCAGCTTCCATGACGGCCTGTACATACTCCTGAGCCTCTTCCATGGTCATTTTCTGGTCTTTGTTCAATACACCTGCGATGAATCCGGCTACCAGGTTGTCCTTGTCGATAGACTTGGTAGAGTCGTCAGCATACACGTCGCTAGTGATTCCGCTAACCCAGTTCTCGGCAATCATCTTACCTACTTTCAGACCTTCGATATAGGCCATCTGGCTCTTTGCATCCTTGCCGGCAGCACCGTCAATCAAACCCTTTACCACGTCGCCAATCTGTGCAGAATCGATACGTAGCTGTTGTGTCAGATAGTTTCCGAAACCTTGAGACTGTGCTACACCGAATGCATAAGACAAAGAGTCAACATCATTCTTCAAATCAGCTTTGGGAGCCTGAGCTGTGCATGAAGCGAAGCCGGCAGCCGCAGCGATTACCATAAAAATACTTGCTTTTTTCATTTTGTTACTTTTTTATTGTTTGTAATTAATTGATTTAATCCGTAATAGTCCAAAGCCCAATTGAACTTTGAACCTTAAACTTTGAACCTTGATTACAATACCTCTATCAGTTCCACATCAAAGATGAGTGTGCTGTGGGGAGGAATCATCTCGCCGGCTCCGTGTGCACCGTATCCCAAGTCAGAGGGGATGTACAGACGCCACTTGGCACCTTCGCTCATCAGTTGCAAGGCTTCCACCCATCCGGGGATAACCTGGCTGACACCGAATACGGCAGGTTCGCCACGCTTGATGGAACTATCGAACAGAGTACCGTCGATGAGTGTACCCTCGTAGTGGCAACGCACCTTGTCTGTTGCCTTGGGGCTTTTGCCGTTACCCTCTTGCAATACCTCGTACTGCAGTCCGCTGGCAGTCACCTTCACACCCTCTTTCTTCTGGTTCTCGGCCAGGAAAGCCTTTCCTTTCTCTATGTTCTCGGCATTCATGCGCTTCTCCATCTCTTCGAAGTAGTTGTTCACGATTTCGCGAGCTTCGTTGTGGCTGATAGCTGTCTGCTTGCCGTCCAATACGTCGTGGATTGCTTGGGCGAAATCTTCTACGTTGATACCACGGGCACCCATGCCCAACAGGTTTTGGCCGATACCCAGGCCAATAGCATAACTGAATTTGTCCATACTGAATCTTTCTTTTTAGAACCGCATTGAGAGTGGATAGTCTCTTTTGTCACAACTGTGGTTCTTTCCTTTTTGTTTTTTATGAATCAATGTTTTAAGAAAAACCCTGCAAAGGTACGCCTTTTATTTGAATGGTAAAGGATGTAGAACTCTAAAAAATATTATTTTTAAACTATAATTAATAAAAAGGTAGGGGATTCTCCGATATTTCCACATTCTCTGTCAGAAAATCCACATCAGTCACCGACGATAGTTGTATCTTTGCACCAGTTTTTATGATATGAATATGCTGAAAAGAATCTTTGGGATGCTGCCCTTGTTGCTGGTGGCATCGGTAGTGGAGGCTCAGGAGGAGAAAGTGCCCGCCTTTCCGGGAGCCGAGGGATACGGACGTTATGTGACGGGCGGACGTGGTGGCAAGGTGTATCATGTGACCAATTTGAATGACTCGGGTACGGGGTCGTTCCGTTGGGCCTGCGAACAGTCGGGGCCGCGCACTATCGTATTTGATGTCTGTGGGACCATTCATTTGAAGTCGCAATTGAAGTTGCGCAACGGGCATGTGACGATAGCCGGACAGACAGCACCGGGAGATGGTATTTGTGTGGCCGATTGGGACTTCAGCATCTCGGCTCCGAATGTGATTGTGCGCTACATGCGCTTCCGTCCCAGTGACACCTCGGGAGGTGAGCCGGATGGTTTGGGCGGAATGGACGGGAAGGACATCATCGTGGACCACTGCTCCGTTTCGTGGAGTGTGGACGAGTGTCTGTCGGTCTATGGAAACGAGCACATGACTGTTCAGTGGTGTATCATCTCGCAAAGTCTGCGCAATTCCACCCATGCCAAGGAGGCGCATGGCTATGGAGGCAATTGGGGAGGAAAGGGAGCCAGTTATCACCACAACCTAATAGCTCATCATGATTCGCGTACACCGCGATTGGGCAACCGTCCCACATACGTGCAGCAGGATACTACTGACATCCGCAACAATGTGATGTACAACTGGGCCGGCAATGGCTGCTACGGTGGAGAGGGTATGAAGGTGAACTTTGTGAACAACTACTACAAGCCCGGTCCGGGTACAGACAAACGTGCATCGGGCAGCCGTGCTTCGTTGGCTTACCGCATCTGCGGCTTGGGAGTCTCTACCAAGGAGACGGACGGCAGTTACCTGATATGGGGCAAGTATTACGTGGACGGCAATGCCAACCCCGATCACCCCAACCTGATAAACAAGAATTGGGAGATGGGCATATATCCCCAAATCAGCACCAGCAATCCCGGATATACGGCCGTTACGAAGGATACCATCCGTCTGGCTGAGCCTTTGCCCTTCACCTATGTGACCACCCATACAGCTGATCAAGCATACGAAAAGGTGCTGGCCTATGCCGGATGTTCGCGTAGCCGCGACTGGGTTGACAGCCTCATTGTCAGCGATACCCGCTTGCGAAAGGCTTCTTACACAGGAAAAGGGAGCGGAAACAATCCGGGTGTGATAGACACTCCTTACGACCTGAAACCGGCAGGTGCAGATGACACTTGGTCGCCCTGGCCGGAGCTGAAGAAGAAACGCAATTATACGGACTACGACGGCGACGGCATGGATGACAATTGGGAAGATCTGCGTGGGCTCGACTGTACGGACCCGGCAGACGGGAACCTGCTGAATAGTGAAGGATATACAATGCTGGAGGTGTACATGAACTCTTTGGTGGCCGACATCACCACTGCACAAAATGAAGGAGGAACGCCCGAAGGATTCATCGAATATTACAACCCGGATGAAGGGATGGTGAAAATACCCGCAACTGACATAGATTTGGGAATGGGCGAAATAAAGATGGCCGACAACGGGAAGAAGAAGGCTGTCATCAAGAGTGGTAAGGCTGACTGCTTCAGTCACAACGACCACTTGATTTTCAAACTCAAGAATCAGGTTGCCGCCACCTATACCTTCCAGTTTGGAGCCGCCACAACACGCAGTGACTTCAAACTTTCGTTCAAACTGACCGATACTGATACGGGGAAAGTGGAGGCGGAGAAAACCGTTGCCGTTCCTAATACCGGCGATTGGCAGGCATACAAGGCCCTTACGTTCGATACCGGAGTGTTGACTGCTGGACGCAAGACGCTGGACATCACCTTCCTGAGCAGTCAAGGGCAATATACCGGGAACCTGGAGAAACTTTCCGTGTCTCAGAAAGAGATAGTCGATGGCATCCGTCCCGTGTCTTCCTCATCGGCGACAGGTGTACCTACGCCCATTTACACCCTCGATGGTCGGTTGGTGGACACCGATGTCGAGTCGCTTCCTAAGGGTATTTATATAATAGGTACGCGCAAGGTGGTCAAGTAAGGGGACAGTCCGAAAGCCTGGTTGTAAATTATGCCCAATTGGCTTTTCGGACTGTTCCTTTTTATCTCATTTCTATACCGTGTTAATCCGTGAAGTTCCTTTGAGCAAAGCGAAAAATCCGTGCCTAAAAAAGAATATACCTTCTTTTATTGCTTCAGAAGTTTTTCTATTTCAGCCTCTAAGGCCTTGGCGTCCTTGATGTCGGTATTTCGTTTGTAAAGGCTGTTGGTACGGTCGATGAGGAAGTAGGTAGGCAGGCTGCTGACCCGATAGGTCTGTGCGGATTTCCCTTCCACGTCGCGTACACAAATCCAAGGCAGATTGTCGGCAGAGGTCTTCCAGAAGTGTTCATCGGCATCAAAGGCTACTTGGTAAATCTCCAGTCCCTGTCCGGCGTACTTGGTGTATAGTTCGCGCAAGGCTATGTTGCGGGCGGAAGAGGCCTGATTCTGATAAATGGTGAAGTCCAATAGAACTACTTTCCCTTTTAAATCAGTCAGTCGGTGGGTAGTTCCCCGCATGTCGGGCAAAGCCAGGTCGAGTAATGTGACTTCGCTGACCAGTTCTTCAGGAATGGGCATCGGAGCAGTCCTGCGGGTATTCCTCATGCCGCGCATGGCAATGTTGTGCAGGTTCGTGGTGCGGAGAGAATGTGGGTAGTGCATGTCCCATGAAGTGGCAACAGCACCATAGACCCGTACATCTTCGCGTGAACTTTCGGGATTGAACAGTTGGACGCCATTGATGCGTTGGAACAGTGCATAGTAAGCATATCCCGAACGTGGATTGCTGTAGATGTAGTCCTTGGTTATGTGTCGTTTGTAAGCCCCAACCATGCGGTCCACACTGTCGCGGAAGTCACCAATGGGCAGTTGGCGTGCTGCCAGTTGGTGTATCTGTTCCTGCAAGTCCATCTGTTTGGTGGACAGTTCCTTTATCTTTTCACTTGTCATCGAACCCTTCACCGTGTAGTTGGTAGCCAGTGAAGGCATCTTTCCCTCGATGGTGACCGTTTCGGTGGAGTCGATTCCCAAGTTGACCACTTGTCCGTCTATGCGCAAACGGTAAAAATCAGGGCCGTCGGGACGTTTGTGGCTGAACGTGAAACTTCCCTTCTGTTTCAGCTTTGCCGAGTCGAGCACTTGTATGCCATCAAGTGCTACGGCCTCAAAGTAGAGCACTTTGTCGGCTGCATCACCAATTTCTCCCTTTATTTGGAACTTCTCCCCACTCTCTTCACATGCAGCCAATGCCAGCAGAAGTGAGGCGGCTGCTACGATAGTCTTTTTCTTCATGTCTGTTCTGTTTTGGCGGCAAAGGTACAATCCTTCTGCCCTAAATGCAGCATTTTTCGTATTAAAATTATAAAAAAATGGAACAGAAAGCACTTTTCTTGATATTTCTTGCTCATTATCAATATGAAAACTGTATCTTTGCACGATTTTTGGAAAGAAAGTACAAAATTATAATTTTTATTTAGATGAACGTAATTACAAAAGAGGTCAAGTTGCCTGATGGAAGAACCATCACACTTGAGACGGGAAAGTTGGCAAAGCAGGCCGACGGTTCGGTAATGCTGCGCATGGGTAACACCGTGTTGCTGGCTACTGTTTGTGCCGCAAAGGATGCAGTTCCCGGTACAGATTTTATGCCTTTACAGGTAGAGTATAAAGAGAAGTATGCGGCTTTTGGCCGTTTCCCCGGTGGTTTCACCAAGCGCGAAGGTAAGGCTTCGGATTATGAAATCCTGACTTGCCGTCTGGTGGACCGCGCTCTTCGTCCTCTATTCCCCGATAATTATCATGCAGAGGTATATGTCAACATCATTCTGTTCTCTGCTGACGGCGTAGATATGCCCGATGCATTGGCTGGTCTGGCTGCTTCTGCTGCCCTTGCTGTGAGTGATATCCCCTTCGGAGGTCCTATCTCTGAGGTGCGTGTGGCACGCATCAATGGTGAGTTTGTTATCAACCCCACCTTCCAACAGCTCGAAGAGGCCGATATGGACCTGATGGTTGCAGCCACATACGAGAACATCATGATGGTGGAAGGTGAAATGAAAGAGGTTTCAGAGCAAGACCTGCTCGAAGCCATGAAGGTGGCTCATGCTGCCATCAAGGACCACTGCAAGGTGCAGATGGAACTGATGGAAGAGTGTGGCACTGTGCAGAAGCGTGAATATTGCCACGAGGAGAACGACGAAGAGCTCCGCAAGGCAGTACGTGAGGCTTGCTACGACAAGGCATACGCCATTGCCCAGAGCGGTAACTGCAACAAGCACGAGCGCGGTGAAGCTTTCGAAGCTATCCGTGAAGAGTTCAAGGCTCAGTTCACAGAAGAGGAACTGGAGACCAAGGCTCCCCTTATCGACCGTTACTATCACGATGTGGAGAAAGAGGCTATGCGCCGCTGCATCCTTGATAAAGGTAAGCGTCTTGATGGCCGTAAGACTACAGAAATCCGTCCTATCTGGTGCGAGGTGAATCCGTTGCCCGGTCCTCACGGTTCAGCTATCTTTACCCGTGGTGAGACTCAGTCACTCACCAGTGTGACATTGGGAACCAAGCTCGACGAGAAGATTGTTGACGACGTACTCGATCAGCACCGCGAGCGTTTCCTCCTTCACTATAACTTCCCTCCCTTCTCTACAGGTGAAGCCCGTCCCCAGCGTGGTGTAGGTCGTCGCGAGATTGGTCACGGCCACTTGGCATGGCGCGCATTGAAGGGACAGATTCCTGCAGACTATCCTTACGCAGTACGCGTGGTTTCTGATATCCTTGAGTCAAACGGTTCTTCTTCTATGGCTACCGTATGTGCCGGTACATTGGCGCTGATGGATGCAGGTGTGAAGATGGCCAAGCCCGTATCTGGTATTGCTATGGGACTTATCAAGAACGCTGGTGAAGAGAAGTATGCCGTATTGAGCGATATCCTTGGCGACGAGGACCACTTGGGAGACATGGATTTCAAGGTGACAGGTACACGCGACGGTATCACTGCTACTCAGATGGACATCAAGGTTGACGGTCTGTCATACGAGATTCTGGAGAAAGCCTTGCTTCAGGCTAAGGAAGGTCGTGAGCATATCTTGAACAAGATTACCGAGTGCATCGCTGAGCCTCGTGCCGAACTGAAGGATCACGCTCCGCGCATCGAGGTGATGATTATCCCGAAGGAATTCATCGGTGCAGTGATTGGCCCTGGTGGTAAGATTATCCAGGGAATGCAGGAAGAGACAGGTGCTACTATCACTATCGACGAGATTGATGGTGTGGGCAAGATTGAGATTGCCGGTACCAACAAGCAGTGCATTGACTCGGCTATGAACATGATCAAGGCTATCGTTGCTATCCCCGAAGTAGGTGAAGTATATACTGGTAAGGTGCGTAGTGTGATGCCTTATGGCTGCTTCGTAGAGTTCTTGCCTGGAAAGGATGGTTTGCTTCACATCTCAGAGATTGATTGGAAGCGTCTGGAAACTGTAGAAGAGGCCGGTATCAAGGAGGGTGACGACATCGAAGTGAAGTTGCTCGACATTGATCCAAAGACAGGCAAGTTCAAACTCTCACGTCGTGT